>NZ_BAABLF010000007.1:0-126508 GCF_039544205.1 Ferrimonas gelatinilytica
AAGTGGTGAGTGCTCAGTTGGTAGAGCGCAACCTTGAAAAAGGTTGAGGTCACACCCTCGACGAAGATCGGGAACCTCGTGTGCCGCTCCAAATTAAAGTCTTCGCAAGAAGCGGTTTCGGTGTTGAATCGGGATGACAATGCGGCACTGGCTCAGTGCGGTTGGAGAGAGCAGCGCAACCTGCCTTGATAACCCTCAGAGTGGGGCGGCGATAAAAAATGCGGCACTAGCTCAGTTGGTAGAGCGCAACCTTGCCAAGGTTGAGGTCACGAGTTCGAACCTCGTGTGCCGCTCCAAATAGTTGACTTCAGGCTTGTCCCTGAAGTCGTGAGTGCTCAGTTGGTAGAGCGCAACCTTGAAAAAGGTTGAGGTCACACCCTCGACGAAGATCGGGAACCTCGTGTGCCGCTCCAAATATTCCACTTCAGGTTTGCCCCTGGAGGCGTGAGCGCTCAGTTGGTAGAGCGCAACCTTGAAAAGGGTTGAGGTCACACTCTCGATGAAGATCGGGAACCTCGTGTGCCGCTCCAAATTATGAAAAGGCCACCCGGAATGGGTGGCCTTTTTGCGTTTGGAAGTTAGGCTTGAAAGCCACTAAATCGTTGGTCACTGACTCAGTTTTACGCTATCGGAACCCATCATCATCGCTAGGGTGGGGCAGTTCACCGGGCCGCTTTCGAACGAGGCGCATAAGCTCGATGGAAACCAGAGCGGTACAAAGACAGAGCGTCATAGCGGTGGCTGAAGGAGAGGTTCCGGGTAGGGCAACCCAGAATATCGCTGCGGTAATTAAGATCAACAGTGGCACGCTGCACCTCCTTGGCGTAAGCGATTTGAGCGGGGCACTGCGCCATCCCCGGTATGCGGAATATCCATTCGATAGTAGAGTGTAGTCAGTCCTTTAGTTTCTGCTGTGGCAGGAGTTTCCGATGCGCGCCGACCTGCTTGCCCTACCGAGAACCCTCTACTCTGCCGGTTACATTCGAGCGGCGGAGCCGATCTTGGCTCACCGACTGGGGATCCCGCTTTATCGAGTGATGGAGGCCGCCGGTCAGGCGGCGTGGGAGCGGGTCAAGCAGCAGTGGCCGATAGCGACACGTGTCTCAGTCCTCTGTGGCGGTGGTAACAATGCGGGGGATGGGTATGTGGTGGCGCGCCTCGCCCATCAGGCTGGCTTGACGGTGAAACTCTACCAGCATCGTCCATTTGAACGACTTACGGGGGATGCGGACCGGGCTCAGCAGGCTTGGCTTGCGGCTGGGGGAGTCGTCGAGGATCTCGCCGCTAAGTGGGACGAGGCAGACCTCTGCATCGATGCTTTGGTGGGGAGTGGTCTCAAGGGGCCACTGCGGGCGCCGATGGCCGAGGTGGTGGCACGGGTTAACCGGTTGTCGATCCCGATCCTCTCCCTGGATATCCCCTCGGGTCTGAACGGTGAGACGGGCGCGGTAGAATCGGAGGCGGTCCGGGCGACCGCGACCCTGACCCTGGTCGGTGCCAAGCCCGGGCTGCTAACGGGCAGGGCACTGGAGCACATAGGTACGCTTTGGTTTGCGCCTCTGCAACTCGGAGATGAGATGGATAAGGTCGATATACAGGCCGAAGGTCCCCTGGCAGAGACGGTTGTCCTGCTCAAGCCCGACAGATTAAAACAGTGGCTGCCCACCCGAAGCCAAGCCAGCCACAAGGGCGACCACGGCCGTTTGCTGGTGATCGGTGGTAATGAAGGGATGGCCGGTGCGGCCAGGCTTGCGGGAGAAGCGGCGCTTCGCAGCGGCACCGGCTTGGTAGCGGTTAACTGTCACCGAGACTCGGTGGTGCCAGTCCAGTTCAGTCGGCCGGAGCTCATGGTGCGGGAGTGGGGAGCCCTGGCCAGCGCACAAAAGATCCCCTGGGCAGATGCCCTCGTGCTTGGCCCTGGACTGGGGCAGTGTCCTGCTGCCCTTGCCAGATTCCGGGAGGCGCTGTCCGTGCCCAGTCCGATGCTGCTGGACGCCGATGCTCTGAACTTGCTCGCGGCTTCACCAAAGAAAAGGACACAGCAAGACTGCAATTGGATCCTGACTCCCCATTCCGGCGAAGCGGCGCGATTATTGGGACAGAGCGTGGCCAAAGTGGAATCGGATCGTTTTGCCGCTATTCGGGCTTTGCAGCAGCGATATGGGGGAGTGGTGGTGCTCAAGGGGGCGGGCACTGTGATCTATGATGGCAAGGAGATGGCCCTGGCGGTGGTTGGCAATTCCGGCCTGGCAACGGGCGGCAGTGGCGATCTGCTTTCTGGTATAATCGGCGGCTTGCTGGCGCAGGGCCTCGCGCCGATGCAGGCTGCCTGCGCCGGCGTGATGATCCACGGTGAAGCGGCGGACAGTGCTCTGGCACCGGGGCCACGCGGAATGTTGCCGTCGGATCTGCTGCCGGAGATCCGACGCTGGGTGAATTTTGAGGTGATATGAATTCTTTGACGCTGACGCTTGCTGACGAGGGGGCGACACTGGCGCTGGGTCAGGCCCTGGCCCGCCACATAACCCCGCCTTTGATTGTGCATCTTCACGGCGATCTTGGAGCGGGAAAAACCACATTGACGCGAGGGCTCGTGCAGGCGCTGGGTCACCAGGGGGCGGTCAAGAGCCCGACCTACACCCTGGTTGAGCCCTATGAGCTGTCGGGAATGCAGGTCTATCACTTCGATCTGTATCGGCTTTCTGACCCGGAAGAGCTTGAGTTTATGGGCATTCGTGATTACTTTGCGAACAATACGTTGGCCCTTGTGGAGTGGCCAAGCAAGGGGCTGGGGATTCTGCCCGAGGCTGATCTGATGGTCGAGATGGCCTACCTGCCCACAGGACGCCAGGCGATTCTGAGCGGAATGACAGAGCGCGGTCTGGATGTGATAAAGGAGCTGGCACCCTAAACCATGATGAGTGTGCGCGTGTTTCGGATTTTGAGCCTCGCTCTGGGGCTTTTTGCCCCGCTGCTTTGGGCCAATCAGGTCGAGCGGGTTCGTATCAGCCACGAGCCGGAGCGAACCCGGGTGGTGTTTGATCTGTCGCAGCAGGCGCAATACGCCATCTCTCGGCTAACCAGCCCGGATCGAGTTGTCGTTGACTTCAGCGACACCGATTTAAAGGCGAATCTGAAAGGATTGGAGTCGCCGCTTCTTCGTCGAGTTCGTACCAGCTCGCCACGAGGGCCGAAGGATCTCCGCATTGTTCTGGATCTGGCGCAATCGGCCAGTCACAAGGCGTTTCGCCTGGGGCAAAGTGAACAGGCGGCCCATCGGCTGGTCATTGACCTGGTGCCCACCGGCCGCAATCCGGTGCAGGCCACCGCCGCAAGCCCGGGTCGTAAGGTCGTGGTGGCCATCGATGCGGGTCATGGTGGCAAAGATCCGGGCTCTATTGGACCCAGTGGCACCTATGAAAAGAACGTGGTGCTGCCAATCGCCCGAAAGCTTCAGGAACGGCTCGATGCGCACCCTGGATTCGAGGCGATGATGGTGCGCAGCGGCGACTACTTCGTCGGCCTCGACGATCGCAGTGACCGCGCCCGAAGGGCGAGGTCAGACCTGCTTGTGTCGATCCACGCCGACGCCTTTTCCAGTCCCCAGCCCCGGGGAGCCTCGGTCTGGGTGCTGTCATTGCGTCGAGCAAACTCCGAAATGGGTCGTTGGCTGGAGCGTGACGATCGCCTTTCGGAGCTGCGCGGGATCGGGGAGGTGATCTCCGAAACCAGCCAGGATGATCCTCACCTGCAGCGCACCTTCCTCGATCTGGCCCGGGAAAACTCGATGATGGAGAGCCAGAACCTGGCGACCAGTATGCTCGCGAAGCTGGGACGGATGACCCACCTGCACAAGTCTGCGCCACAATCTGCGTCCCTGGCGGTATTGAAATCGCCGGATTTCCCCTCCCTGCTGGTGGAGACCGGTTTTATCTCCAATCCCAAGGAGGAACAGTTGCTGCGCTCCAAGAGCCATCAGGAGAAGCTGGCGCAGGCGCTGAGTGAAGCGATCATCGAGCACTTCACCGCCGATCCGCCACGGGACTCGCTGCTGGCCCGCCAACGCCAAGTTCATAAGGTGAAAGCCGGCGAGTCACTGTCGCGAATTGCAGCCCTTTATCAAACCAGCGTTAAGGCGATCAAACAAACCAACAATCTGAAGTCCGATAATATCCACGTTGGCCAGAAGTTGGTTATCCCCAGGTTGTAGGAGGCAGTTTGCCGATTCAGATATTGCCGCCGCAGCTGGCGAACCAGATCGCTGCCGGCGAGGTCGTGGAGCGGCCCGCCTCGGTGCTCAAAGAGCTGGTTGAGAACTGTGTTGATGCCGGTGCCAGCAAGATAGATATCGAGATTGAGCGCGGCGGCAGCAAGTCCATCGTGGTTCGCGATAATGGCAGAGGGATCCCCCAGGCGGAGCTTGAGCTGGCCCTGGCCCGCCACGCGACCTCTAAGGTGACGACGCTGGAAGATCTTGAGGCGATCCTCAGCTTCGGGTTCCGTGGAGAAGCCCTGGCATCGATCAGCTCGGTGGCGAGGCTGACCCTGAGTTCTCGCCACATCGATGCGGACCAAGCGTGGCAGGCTTACGCCGAGGGGCGAGAGATGGCGGTGAAGGTCCAGCCTACCGCGCATCCGGTTGGGACAACGGTGGAAGTGGTGGATCTCTTCTTCAATACGCCGGCGCGGCGTCGCTTCCTGCGTGCTGACAAGACCGAATTCACCCATATTGAGGAGCAGCTGAGGCGGATCGCGCTGGCTCAGCCGGAGATCCATTTCAGTCTGCGCCATAACGGTAAGCTGGTGCGTCAATACCGCCCCGCGCGCAACGAGCGCCAACAGCACCAGCGCCTCGCTTCGATCTGTGGCAGTGCGTTTGCCGAGCGCGCCTTTGCCCTTCGCTGCAGTAATGACGACCTCGCACTCACCGGTTACCTGGCCCTGGATGACGATCGGGCCCGTGTCTCCGACGCTCAGTATTTCTATGTTAATGGCCGGGTGGTGCGGGATCGCTTGGTCAACCACGCCGTTCGCCAGGCCCTGGAGGAAGCGGGTTTGGATTGGGCGGCGGGATATGTCCTCTATCTGACGCTGGATCCCCACGAGGTGGACGTCAATGTTCACCCGGCCAAGCATGAGGTGCGTTTTCATCAGGCCCGGTACGTGCACGATTTCATCCTGACGGCGCTGCAACAGGCGCTGGCTCAGCACTTGACCCAACAGCCGGCCACCGAAACCCCGTCAACCCAGCCAGCATCCACTCGGGAATACCCGCGCGCTGAAATGCCTAGGGATGAATTGAAGGAACCCAGACCCTCGACAGGGTATGCGGATTCCGGAACCTCGTCGCCACAGCGCCACTCTGCCAGCTCGGGGCACTACGTGCCGCGCCCCCTGCAGCCACAGCATCCTCGACGCGAGGCGGTCGACGCCTATGGCGCACTGCTGTCAGGCCGAGTCGATCAGTCAACAAACACCTCTAAGGATACAGAGGAGGAGGGTTGGCGCTGGCTCTGCCAACTGGATCCGAACACCTTGCTGATGGGTTGTGATGGGGAGCTGCGGCTGTTGCCCAGCCACGCCTTGGTGCGCTGGCATCAACAGCAGGTGCTGTTGGCTCGATTACCGCAGGGACTGATTGGCCAGCCCCTGCTGCTGCCGGTGAGCGTGCCCGCCGACGTTAACTGGATCACGGTACTGGATCAGCAGGGGGAACTTCTGCGCCGGCTTGGGATCGAAGTGGTTCGCCAGGGAAAACGGCTGGTGGTCAGGACAGTACCTTCCGTGCTGAGGCAAGCGGATCTGGTCTCGGCCGTAAGTGAGCTGTTCCAGTGGCTTGCCCAGGACACCCCTGGACATGAGGCGTTGGCCAAGTGGCTGGCGCGGTGGAGCCCTAACGACGGAGACAGCCGGGGCCTCTGGCAACAGTTGGCCCCTGAGATGCGGGTTGGCCTGGTAGAAGAGTGGGGCAAAGCGATCCCATGGAAGCAGTTTTTGGAGTCGAAGCATGACTGATCCCCGTCCGCTGGCGATCTTCCTGATGGGCCCGACGGCCTCGGGTAAGACCGATCTTGCGATCGCCCTGCGTCAGCACCTCCCGGTTGACCTGATCAGCGTTGATTCCGCACTGATCTACAAAGGGATGGATATTGGTACCGCCAAGCCCAGCCAAGAGGAGCAAGCGGCCGCGCCCCACCGATTGATCGATATTCTGGATCCTGCACAAAGTTATTCCGCTGCGGACTTTGCCCGGGATGCGCTCAATGAGATGACCGCCATTCAGGAGTCGGGCCGTATCCCCCTGCTGGTGGGCGGAACCATGCTTTATTTCAAGGCGTTACTCGAAGGCTTATCCCCGCTTCCCAGCGCAGATCCTGAGGTTCGGCGCAAGATCGAACAGGAAGCGCGGGAGAAAGGCTGGCAGGCGTTGCATGACCAGTTGGCAAACCTAGATCCCGTTGCGGCTAAACGGATTCACCCCAATGATCCGCAGCGATTGTCGAGGGCACTGGAAGTCTATAAAATATCGGGTCAGACGCTGACCGAGCTGAGCCAGCAAAAAAGGCCTCCCTTACCCTTTAGAGCCGTTCAGTTCGCTATCGCCCCGACCGAGCGCTCGATACTGCATCAACGCATTGAGCACCGGTTCAAGTCGATGCTGGCCCAAGGCTTTGAGTCGGAAGTCCGGGCCCTCTATGAACGTGGCGATCTTCACCCTGACCTGCCCTCGATCCGCTGTGTGGGTTATCGACAGATGTGGTCTTACCTCAAAGGCGAGATTACCTATGACAACATGGTGGCACAGGGCATTGCTGCCACGCGCCAGTTGGCGAAACGTCAGTTGACCTGGCTGAGGGGCTGGGAAGGCGTGAATTGGCTCGATTCTCTTGATGATGATAATGTAAACAAAGTGTTGGTAAAGTTAGCCTTGTAATTGAGTCTAGGCTATAAGTAACAAGCACTTGGGTATGTGAATCCCCACTCATACTTCGTTGAAAGCTAAAATAAATTTATAAGGATTACATGATGGCTAAGGGGCAATCTTTACAAGACCCGTTTTTGAACGCACTGCGTCGTGAGCGCGTTCCCGTTTCTATTTATCTGGTCAATGGCATCAAATTGCAGGGGCAGATCGAATCATTTGACCAATTTGTCATTTTGTTAAAAAACACCGTCAGTCAGATGGTGTACAAGCACGCCATCTCCACCGTTGTTCCGGGCCGTCCCTTTAACATGGGCCAAAGCCAGGGCCATGCCGGTGGTCATCAAAATCAGTACAGCAATCAGGATCACGGTGATAACAGCGCCTGATCGTCATTTAGGAGTAAGTCTGCTTGTTTGAGCGGTATGAAGCAGGCGAGCGCGCGGTCCTAGTTCACATCGATTTTTCTCACGAAGGTGAACGGGAAGATCTGGAAGAGTTACGACTGCTGGTCAGCTCGGCCGGAGTGACGTCCTGTGGAGAGATCACAGGGCGTCGTGCCAACCCCCATCCAAAATATTTTTGTGGTACAGGTAAAGCGGAGGAGATTGCGGCGCTGGTAAATGCCGAAGAAGCGCAGGTGATCATCTTCAATCATGCCCTGAGTCCGGCTCAGGAGCGCAACCTGGAACACCTCTGTCAGTGTCGCGTACTCGATCGTACCGGTCTGATCCTCGATATTTTTGCCCAACGCGCCCGCACCCATGAGGGAAAATTGCAGGTCGAGCTCGCGCAGCTGCGCTATCTTTCGACCCGCCTTATCCGTGGCTGGACTCACCTGGAACGTCAGAAAGGCGGTATTGGCCTGCGTGGCCCCGGGGAAACCCAGTTGGAAACCGACCGCCGCCTGTTGCGCGAGCGGATAAAAACCATCCTGAAGCGTCTGGAAAAGGTGGCTAAGCAGCGTGAACAGGGCCGCCGTGCCCGACAGCGTCGCGAAGTTCCGACGGTCTCCCTAGTCGGCTACACCAACGCCGGCAAGTCAACACTGTTTAACCGCATCACGGACTCCGGTGTTTATGCCGCCGATCAGCTGTTCGCCACCCTGGACCCGACCCTGAGAAGGATCGAGATCGACGAAGTGGGGCCAGCTATCCTTGCGGATACCGTTGGTTTCATCCGTCACCTGCCTCACGATCTGGTAGCGGCGTTCAAAGGGACCCTGACCGAGACCCGGGAAGCGGATCTGCTGCTGCACGTGGTGGACTGTGCGGACGAGCGGATCGGGGAAAATATCGGTTCCGTTCAGGAAGTGCTGACAGAGATCGGTGCCGAGGAGATCCCCTCTTTATTGGTATACAACAAGATCGATCTGCTGGATGACGCCGTACCTCGAATTGATCGGGATGAAGAGGGCAAGCCGGCGCGGGTCTGGTTGAGTGCTCAAGGCGATGAGGGGATCGAGCTGCTCTTTCAGGCACTCACCGAGCGCCTCGGCACCACCATTGTCGAGCTGACCCTGGCGTTGCCACCGAGCGAGGGGCGTTGGTTATCACGTTTCTATGAGCTTAACGCCATATCGGCAACAGAGTATGACGAACAGGGGCGGAGTTGCTTACAGCTGCGCCTACAGGAGAGAGACTGGCAGCGGTTACTGAAGGCGTCCGAGGGGCGTCTCGCTGACTTTATCCTCAAGTAATTGGCTGATAAATTAGCTAGAGTTAGAAAATCCAAACGACCATAAATCAATGGAGCAGTGTTAATGGCCTGGAATGAGCCTGGAAATCAAGGCAAAGACCCCTGGGGTAACCGGGGAGGGAAAGATCAGGGGCCACCGGATCTGGATGAAGTGTTTCGTAAGTTTTCATCCAAGTTCGGCGGTGGCGGTAGCGGCAACCTCAACAAGATGGGGCTGATGCTGGTACTGGTCGGCGGGCTGATCGTCTGGGGCCTGTCCGGCTTATACAAAATTGAGGAAGCGGAGCGCGGCGTCGTGCTTCAGTTCGGCAAGTACCATGATCTGGTGGGACCCGGTCTGAAGTGGAAGCCCACCTTTGTCCACACGATCTATCCGGTGAACATCCAACGCATCAATAAAATCAATGCCTCCGGAACCATGCTGACCCAGGATGAGAACGTGGTCACGGTACAGATGGAGGTGCAGTATCGTATCGTTGACCCTCGTAAGTATCTGTTTTCAGTTACCAACCCCGAGCAGTCTCTGAGCGAAGCCCTCGACAGCGCGCTGCGCTACGTGATTGGTCACACCACCATGGATAACATTCTGACCGTAGGCCGGGAGAAGGTTCGTCGCGATACCTGGGACGAGCTTCAGGGGATCATTGAGCCCTACGACATGGGGATGCAGCTGGTTGACGTGGCGTTCAAAGAAGCCCGTCCGCCGGAAGAGGTGAAGCCCGCCTTTGATGACGCCATTGCGGCGCAGGAGGACGAGGAGCGATATGTTCAGGAAGCGACCGCCTACAGTCGCCAGGTTGAGCCCCAAGCACGAGGCCGCGCGGAGCGTATGTTGCGCGAGGCAACCGCGTATAAAGAGCGTGTTGTGCTGGAGGCCCGAGGTGAAGTGGCTCGCTTTACCCAGCTGCTGCCGCAATACGAGGCGGCACCTGTTGTGACCCGCGAGCGCCTCTACCTGGAGACAATGGAACAGGTCTACAGCAGCACCTCTAAGGTGATGGTGGACAACCAGGAGGGGGGCTCCATGTTCTATCTGCCTTTGGATAAAATCATTCAGAGCCAGCAGCCTGAATCGGCACCCAATGCCTCTTCAAACCGTCAACCCGAACGGGTCATCCGCACCGAGCCGAGCTCAGATCGTAGCGGCGGCCGTACTACCACTCGTCAGGGGAGAAACTGATCCATGATCCAACGATTACTGATCCCCGTTCTGCTGCTTGCCGTGCTGGGCTTTACCTCCATTTTCGTGGTTGACGAGGGCGAACGTGCCATCGTTAAGCGCTTCGGGGTGATTGCACAGAATGATGACGGCAGCTACCGGGTTTACGAGCCGGGCTTAAACTTCAAGCTACCGCTGCTCGACGATGTGACCAAGATGAATGCCCGTATTCTGACTCTGGATGCCCCAGCCGACCGCTTCGTCACCTCGGAGCAGAAGGATTTGATGGTGGACAGCTTCGTTAAGTGGCGCATCGTTGATTTCGGACGCTTCTACCTGGCGACACAGGGCAACCAGTTGGTGGCCGAGTCGCTGCTTCAGGCGAAGATCAATAACGGCCTGCGCAGTGAGTTCGGTACCCGGACCATTGCGGAGATCGTTTCCGGAAGCCGTGACGAGCTCCAACGGGAAGCCCTGATCCAGACCCGTAGCGATGCGAAAGAGCTGGGTATTGAAGTGGTGGATGTGCGTGTGAAGCAGATCAACTTGCCTCGTGAGGTGAGTGCCTTCATTTACGATCGTATGCGCGCCCAGCGTGAAGCGGTTGCCCGGGCACACCGCTCCGAAGGTCAGGAGAAGGCCGAGGTGATCCGTGCCGGCGCCGATGCCCGCGCAACGGTGATTGTGGCGGAAGCCGAGCGCCAGTCCCGCACCCTCAAGGGTCAGGGTGACGGTGACGCGGCCAAGATCTACGCAGAAGCTTACAATCAGAATCCGGAATTCTACAGCCTGCTGCGCAGCCTGGATGCCTACCGTGCGTCCTTCAACAGCAAGCAGGATGTACTGGTGGTGTCGCCGGACTCGGAGTTCTTCCAGTACATGAAAAACAAGAACCTGCCTTAAGGGGTAAGGAATGTTTGTAAAGCCCGGCCCTTGGTCGGGCTTTTTGTTGCCTGAGAAGGAGATAGGATGAGTTGTTGGATCTGGGGACTGGCGGTGGTCCTGTTGCTGGAGGGGGTTGGCCCGCTGCTGTTTCCCGAGCAGTGGCGCCGCATGGTGCTGAACCTCTCTGCACTCGAGGCGCCCGTACTACGCCGTGTCGGGGGAGCCTTGGTCACGGCAGCGTTGGTGCTGTTTTATATTTTTTCCCCTTAGCCGGTGTTTTGAGCAATTTGGATCTGCTAAAATCCCGCTTTAACCACAAACCGCGACGAAAACATGGGTAAAAATGTAGTAGTGCTGGGCACCCAATGGGGTGACGAAGGCAAAGGTAAAGTTGTTGACCTTCTCACCGACCAAGCCCACTACGTGGTGCGCTATCAAGGCGGCCACAACGCCGGTCACACTCTGGTGATCGATGGCGAGAAAACCGTTCTTCACCTGATCCCATCAGGCATCTTGCGTGACAATGTTACCTGCTTCATCGGTAACGGTGTTGTACTCTCCCCGGAAGCGCTGAAAAAAGAACTGCTCATGCTCAAGGAGCGTGGCGTCCCGGTCGAAGAGCGTCTGAAGATCTCCGAGGCCTGCCCGCTGATCCTGCCTTTCCACGTTGCTGTGGATCAGGCTCGCGAGCGTGCCCGTGGCAACGACGCCATTGGTACGACCGGGCGAGGTATTGGTCCGGCCTACGAAGACAAGGTTGCTCGTCGTGGTTTGCGCGTGGGTGATTTGATGGATGCGGAACGCTTTGCCACCAAGCTCAAAGAGGTGCTGGCGTACCACAACTTCATGCTGACCCATTACTTCAAAGCGGATGCGGTCGACTACGACAGCGTTCTGGCCGAGTCTCTGGAACTGGCCGAGATGCTGCGTCCGATGATCGTCGACGTAACGGATCTGCTGGACAAGGCGCGTAAGGCTGGTAAGCCGATCATGTTCGAAGGGGCCCAAGGCACCCTGCTGGATATTGATCACGGCACCTACCCCTTCGTGACCTCCTCCAACACCACCGCCGGTGGCGTCTCCACCGGCTCCGGTTTTGGCCCCAGCCACATCGATTACGTTCTCGGGATCGTCAAGGCCTACACCACCCGTGTTGGCGGTGGTCCCTTCCCGACAGAACTGGATGATGAGATTGGCCAGCACCTGGGTGTGAAAGGCCACGAGTTCGGTGCGACCACCGGTCGTAAGCGTCGTACTGGTTGGTTCGACGCCGTTGCGATGCGTCGTGCGGTTCAGATTAACGGTATTACCGGTTTCTGCCTGACCAAGCTTGACGTCCTGGATGGTTTGAAAGAGCTGAAGATCTGTACCGGTTACCAGATGCCGGACGGTTCGGTTCGTGATGTACCGCCAATGGACGCCGAAGGCTACGAAGCGGCGACCCCGATCTACGAGTCCATGCCGGGCTGGGATGACAACACCTTTGGTGTTACCGAGCACGACCAACTGCCCAAGGCGGCCTTGGATTACATCGCCCGCATCGAAGAGCTGCTGGAGGTGCCGGTCGACATCATCTCTACCGGCCCTGACCGCAATGAGACCATGATCCTGCGTCATCCGTTTGCCTAAGGCAGCGTTGAGGTAAGAGTACGGGGCCTTCGGGCCCCGTTTGGTTTATGGTGCCTGGGGTGTTGAGGTTAAACGCGTATTGCGGCCAGCGCTTTGCCGCTGCATACTGCGACTCTAACTTGCCGACGAATAAACCCTTTTAGATTCCAGTCATGCTGTCGCAAGGCGAGACTGTTGAGAACCGTTGGTTGGTGCGAAGTGGTACCTGCGTCCGTGACGAGCCGATTGATACGATGAGATTGATACCCGTTAGTGCCAAGGTGCATAACGAGGAGCGGTATAACTCACCGGCGCTTGCCGGCCTACTGATAGAAAGGCGCCCGTCGCAAACCGTGACCAAGGGTGCAGCAAGACGAAGCGCAACTGACCTCGCGGTTGCCATTGAGCCTTCGGAAACAGTGCCATAGCCGTGCCATAGGGCGCCAAGCCAAGTTTCCGTTATACTTTCCAACGATTTCTAATCCTTTGGTATACCCATGAGTCAGGATCCCCATTTTCAGCGGGAGGCGGAAAAATACGCCAACCCGATCCCCAGTCGTGAATTTTTGAGCGACTACGCCCGAAGCCAGAAAGCCCCGGTTTCCAGAGAAGAGTTTGCCGAGCAATTCCAACTCGAGGGCGATCAGTTTATCGCCCTGTGCCGTCGCCTTCGTGCCATGGAGCGGGATGGTCAGCTGGTTTATACCCGTAATGGCCGCTATGGCTTGCCGGAGCGGATGAACCTTTTGAACGGCATTGTCCTCGGCCACCGCGATGGCTTTGGCTTCTTTCGCCCCGATGATGGCAGTGATGATCTCTACCTGAGCGAGCGCTCCATGTTCTCCGTTCTGCACGGTGATCGCGTACTGGCACAGGTGGATGGTCAGGATCGCCGAGGGCGCAAAGAGGGCCGTATCGTACGGATCATCGAGCCGCGGACCGAAGGGATCGTTGGCCGTTACTTCAACGAAGAGGGCATTGGTTATGTCGTTCCTGATGATAACCGCCTCTCGCAGGATTTCCTGATCCCGGAAGATGGCCGCCACGGCGCTCGGAGCGGACAGGTCGTAGTGGTTCAGCTGGTGAAGCGACCGGCACACCATACCCACGGTATCGGCCGCATCGTGGAGGTGCTGGGCAACGAGATGGCACCGGGCATGGAGATCGAGATTGCTCTGCGCAGCCATGATCTCCCGCACGTTTTCGGTGAGGAGCTCAAAGCGGAAGCGGCCGCGATCCCCGATGAAGTTCAGGAGCATGATAAAGCGGGGCGGCGGGATCTGCGGAAGCTGCCGCTGGTCACCATCGATGGCGAAGACGCCCGGGACTTTGATGATGCCGTGTATGCCAAGGCCAAGAAGGGCGGAGGCTGGCGACTCTATGTGGCGATCGCCGATGTGAGCCATTACGTCCGTCCGGGAATGGCACTGGACAGCGAAGCCCGTGCGAGGGGGAACTCGGTCTATTTCCCGGCGCAGGTGATCCCCATGCTGCCGGAGAAACTCTCCAACGGTCTTTGCTCCCTCAACCCTCACGTTGACCGCCTCTGCATGGTCTGCGAGATGACGGTATCCGCAGCGGGTAAGCTGTCCGGCTATGAGTTCTACCCCGCGGTGATGCACTCCCATGCCCGTTTGACCTACACCAAGGTGGCGGCGATGCTCGACGGCGATGAGGCTCTGCGCAACGAATACGCCGAGGTGTTACCGGATCTGGAGGAGCTGTTTCAGCTCTACAACGCCCTGGATCATGCTCGGGAGCAGCGTGGCGCGCTGGTGCTGGATACCGAGGAAACCCAGTTTATCTTCAATGATCAGCGTCGAATCGATCGCATCGTGCCGCGGGAGCGTAATGTGGCCCACAAGATGATCGAGGAATGCATGATCCTGGCCAATGTGGCCGCAGGAAAGTTCGTCAAGAAGCATAAGGGTGAAGTGCTGTACCGGATCCATGAGGGTCCGAGCGAGCAGAAGCTGACCACGCTGAGAGACTTCCTCGGCCAGCAGGGACTCTCCCTGGGAGGTGGCCTTGAGCCCACGCCGGAGGATGTGGCCAAGCTGCTGGAGCAAAGCCGGGACCGCGCCGATGCGGAGCTTATCCAGACCATGGTCCTGCGCTCAATGAAGCAGGCGGTTTACAGCCCGGACAACCAGGGGCACTTCGGCTTGGCGCTGGAGAGCTATGCCCACTTTACCTCGCCGATTCGCCGCTACCCCGACCTTATCCTGCACCGGGTGATCCGCTACCTGCTGGCCAAGCAGGCGCAACCGGAGCTGCCGTTGCAGAAGTTGCTCGACGACGGGGGCTTCGGCTATGAAGAGGCGCCTTTGGCAGAGTTGGGGGAGCACTGCTCCCTGACGGAGCGACGTGCGGATGAAGCGACCCGGGATGTGGCTGACTGGCTCAAATGTGAATATATGCTGGATCATGTCGGTGACGAGTTCCCGGCCGTGATCAGCGGCGTCACCAGTTTCGGTATGTTCGTTCGCCTCAAGGATCTCCATATCGACGGCCTGGTGCATATCTCCACCCTGGCTAACGACTACTACCACTTCGATCCGGTTCGGGCTTCTCTCATTGGTGAAGCCTCCGGCAGGCGCTACCGTCTGGGCGACCCCGTCACCGTTAAGGTTATGGCGGTGAAGCTGGAGGAGCGCCAGATCGATCTGGGCCTTATCGACTCGGGCAGCGATGGCAGCAAGCCAGCGAACAAAGGCAGCGCCAAGCGGTCCGGCAAGAAGCGGACCCGGAGTGATAAACCTAAGGGTGAGAAAGGCTCTGGAAGGGGCGGTCAAAGCGGCCGTCGTGGACAGAATGAGGCTGGTCGTGGCGATAAGAAGCGCAGCAGAAGTCGGAAAAAGAGTTAAATGAAGCACGAAATGGTGTTTGGCCTCCACGCGGTGGAGGCGCTGTTAAACCGGGCGCCTGAAAGGATCAAGGAGCTTTGGCTGCTCAAGGGACGTGAGGATGAGCGTCTTCAAGGAGTGGCCGATTTGGCTGCCGGGTTCGGGGTACGTCCCCAACTCTGTGCCCGTAAAGTATTGGATGAGAAAGCCGGCTCGAGTCAACATCAGGGGGTCGTGGTCCGCTGTGTGGCCGAGCCGACCAAGGGCGAGCATGAACTGGATGCTCTGCTTGATGGACTGGAGACCCCTTTCCTGCTGGTACTGGACGGGGTTACCGATCCCCATAACCTGGGGGCCTGCTTGCGTAGCGCCGATGCCGCCGGTGTCCATGGGGTCATCGTGCCCAAAGATCGCTCCGTTGGCATGACCGGGGTCGTCCGTAAGGTGGCGGTCGGAGCGGCGGAGAGTGTGCCGCTGTTTCAGGTGACGAACCTGGCGCGCACTCTGCGCCACCTGCAGGAGCGTGGTGTCTGGTTGGTCGGTGCCGCCGGTGAGGCTACCCATACCCTATACGACAGCAAACTGGTGGGTCCCGTGGCGATTACTATGGGCGCCGAGGGCAAAGGATTACGACGACTGACCCGTGAAGTCTGCGATGAACTGATCGCCATTCCTATGGCTGGTGCGGTTTCCAGCTTGAATGTGTCAGTGGCAACCGGGATCTGTTTATTCGAAGCGGTCCGGCAGCGGCGCGGCTGAACGCTCGTCGCCTATCTTATTGAAATATTGATGACTCAAGTCCCCCGTTTGGGGGACTTTTTCGTTTTAGCAGCATCCAGCTTTCTGCGTAGCGGGCGCTTCGACCAATAGTGTGCAGTGAGTCCCGACCCTGCACCGCTTGTCAGCGGATGGTATAGAGCAGGTTGACGGTGGAGATCACGTCATTGTGTTTGGTGCCCTCTGGCACTTGATCCGTGTACTTGATGTCCATGCCGATCTTCAGGGCCAGATCGGCCCAAAGTTGGTTCCGGTAGCTCAGGTTCAGGTTGGCGATGGTGTTGCTCTGACCGTATTCGACGTTGGCATCGGCGTTGAAGCTGGTGTACTCCATCAGGCGGTGCTCAAACTTGCTGGCCAGACGCAGAATCGCTTCCTCATCTTTTCGGTTTTGCTCCGGTGTTGCGCTGTTACTCAGATTGGCTTGGTTGTAACGAAAACCGGCACCCACTTCGAGGCTAAGTTTGGTGTTCTTGATATCCAGCGGGGTAAAACCGTAACCGGACGAGAGGGTGTGCTGCTTCTCGAAGGCCCCGAAGCGGTCCCAGAGCAGATCGGCTCGGCCAAACAGATAACGGGTCCCCTGCAACTTGTAATCGACCTGGTACTGGATCTGGTACTGCTCGGCGCTCGTCTCCTTGTTATCGGAGGCAAAGTAGCCCCTGAGCACCAGCTCCTGCCGGGCATTTTCAATGTCGTAGACCAGTTTGCCGCGGGTGTTGAAGTTGGAGGAGTTGGTGTTGCCACTGTTGTATTGCATTCCCAGTTCCAGCTCGGCCAGATACTTGGTTGTGGGTTCCTTGTAGTCCGGTGGAACCAGAGCCAGAGCCGCGCCGGGAAAGAGCAAAATTGGAATAGAAAGCAGGCGCATAGTGTCCAGATCGGCAAGTGTTGAGGAGCTTGGATTGTTAGGCAGCCAGTGTACCGAGAGTGAGAGGCCGGTCACAACCCCACAAGGAGTTATCGAACACGTTGTGTTCAGCGGGATTAGCCGCTAAAATGCGCCGGCTAATCGGCCAAAACCCTTCTTGTTCCTTGTCTCATAGGCCCGGCCGAGCCATTTGAGGCTACAAAACCGTAAGGAGCGATCATGCGTCATTACGAAATCGTCTTCATGGTTCACCCTGATCAGAGTGAACAGGTTCCTGGCATGGTTGAGCGCTACAGCGCCATCCTGGAGAAAGACGGCGGTAAAATCCACCGTCTGGAAGATTGGGGCCGCCGTCAACTGGCTTACCCGATCGAGAAGCTGCACAAAGCACACTACGTTCTGGTAAACGCCGAAGCTAACGCCGACGCTGTTGCCGAGCTGGAAACTGCTTTCCGCTTCAACGACGCCGTTATCCGCAACATGGTAATCCGTACCAAGAAAGCGGTAACCGAAGCTTCTCCGATGGCCAAGGCCAAAGAAGAGCGTCGCGAGCGTGAAGAGCGCCGCGAGCGTCACGACGCTAAGCCTGCTCCGCAAGCCAGCGCTGAGTAATCGGATTTCGTGATCACTAATCGCCTTGAGTTGGCCGGACAAGTGAGTCGGGCCGCCAAGACGGTCACCGGGATCAACGGCATACCCCACAGCTATTTCCTGATGGAACATCGTTCCATCCAGAAAGAAGCGGGCCTTAACCGGTCGGTGTATTGCAAGATCCAGGTGGTCCTCAGTGGCGAAGGATCACAGTCCTTACTGAGATATCTCGAGCCGGGAAGCAGTATCAAGGTAGGCGGGTTTCTCGCCTGGCAACAGGGCCGAAATGGCCAGAGCCGCCTGGTATTGCATGCCGACACGATAGAACCGATTTAGGAGACTGCCCCATGGCACGTTATTTTCGTCGTCGCAAGTTCTGCCGTTTCACCGCTGAAGGTGTAACTGAGATCGACTACAAAGACATCGCTACTCTGAAGAACTACGTTACTGAGAGTGGCAAAATCGTACCGAGCCGTATCACTGGCACCAGCGCAAAGTACCAGCGTCAGCTGGCCCGCGCCATTAAGCGTGCTCGTTACCTGGCTCTGCTGCCGTACACCGACCTGCAAGGCTAAGCCTGCAGATTCAACTTACTTAAGTAGAGGTAAAGGTAATGGAAGTAATTCTGCTGGATAAGATCGCCAAGCTGGGCGGTCTGGGCGATAAAGTAACCGTCAAAGCCGGTTACGCTCGTAACTTCCTGCTGCCGCAAGGCAAAGCAGTTGTAGCTAATGCTGCCAACCTGGAAGTATTTGAAGCTCGTCGTGCCGAGCTGGAGAAGGACCTGGCTGACGCTCTGGCGGCTGCCCAGGCGCGTGCTGAGAAGATCGAAGCTCTGGAAGGCGTTACCATCGCTTCCAAAGCTGGCGATGAAGGCAAGCTGTTCGGCTCCATCGGTACTCGCGACATCGCCGACGCCCTGACTGCAGCTGGCGTTGAAGTGGTGAAATCCGAAGTTCGTCTGCCGGAAGGTGCCCTGCGCAACACCGGTGAATACGAAATCGCGATCCAACCGCACAGCGACGTTATGGCGACTGCGAAAATCGTCGTGGTTGCTGCCGAGTAATCCTGGATTACTTGAGCTTGAAAAAACACCGCCAACCGGCGGTGTTTTTTTATGCCCATTTACCGGCTCAGGACTGCCAGCTGAGATCTTGGGCGCGCTTCTCAACCGCCTTGATGACGTCGAACAGGCCGCTGGTGTTGGCCTTGTTGGCCAGCCAGGTTGGGATTTTGCCACCGGGATTGGTGTAAACCCAATAGACTGCCCGGGTGCGTCCATCTTCCATCGGGTATAGCGCCCAACTGCCATCGCATATCACCAGCCTCACCACCCCTTCCTTGGGCTCAGGTCCAAATTGGTTCATCTGGGTCCAGTAGCGATAATGCTCACCGCTCTCGGGGTCCACCTCATTGACGATCAGTAGGGTGTAATCCCGCTTGCTGACCAACGGCGGGTCCACCCTGTGATATACATAGGCGCTGTTTTCGTCATGCTCATGCATCACCTCGATGGCATCGATATAGGGCATGAACTCGGGATAACGCTCGATCTCAGTCACGGTCCGCCAGACCTGGTCGATGGGGGCATCCACGACCGCTTCCAGCTTGACCTCCTTGATGGGCGTACCGGGCACGTTGCGTGTCCAGACGCTGTTCTCCCCCTTTCGGGAAGCCTGGGACCAGTCGCCTCCAGGTGCGGGTTCAATACGTGCGGGTTTGGCCGGCAGTTGGAGCTCTGCTCCGGTGTGCTCATTAGCGCGACTCTGGCCCCAGGCGGCGGCAGAGCAAAGCAGAGCGATGCAAAGCAGTGAATGGCGTGCGATTACCAAAATAGGATCCCCCCCCAGACGATGGCGACCAGAACCAAGGCAACGGACACGGCAGCCGAGCCGATATCTTTGGCCCGACCCGAAAGTTCGTGGTGTTCGGGGCCGATGCGGTCCACCACCGCTTCGATGGCGGAGTTGAGCAGCTCCACGATCAGGACCAGGAAGACGGTGCTGATCATCAGCAGTCGTTCGAGCACACTGACTGGAAGCGCGAAGGAGGCGAGGATCAAGGCGACGGCGAGGAAAACTTCCTGTCGAAAGGCCTCTTCGTGTCGGTACGCAGCCTTGAGACCCTGTATCGAATAGATCCCCGCCTGGAAGAAGCGCAGCAGACCTCGATTCTTGTTGACCGGTTGATTCATAAAAGATTATTAGGGCTCATTCGGCAAAACAGGTCTTTGAATGATACGTCAACTGGCGCCCCTTTGCGGTCGTGCTTTGTGCCTATTTGAGCAGGCTCACCCTCCACCTCCCCAACGCTTGGTGAGTTGAATTATCTGGCCTGGCATAAGTTACCACCATAAAACACTGGTTTACCGGTGATCTCTGTCGATGGCTGTTGTACGGTATTGACCGATAAACCACGGAAAATTAGGTAGTAGGAGAGCCGAGATGAAAATCGTGATTGCACCAGATTCCTTCAAGGAAAGTCTGACTGCGCTCGAGGTGTGCGAAGCGATAGAGCAAGGTTTCAAGGCGGTCTGGCCCGATGCCGAATACCGCCAACTGCCTATGGCCGATGGCGGCGAGGGGACAGTGCAGTCGCTGGTTGATGCCTCGCAGGGAGAGATCCATCGGTGCGCTGTCCGCGGTCCACTCGGGGAACCGGTTTCGGCGTTCTGGGGGATGATGGGGGATGGAGAGACCGCGGTGATCGAGATGGCCGCGGCCTCCGGCCTGCATCTGGTGCCGCCGGCAGCGCGTGACCCCCTGATCACCAGCTCCTATGGCACAGGTGAGCTGATCAAGGCTGCGCTGGATCACGGAGCGCGTCGGCTCATTATCGGCATCGGCGGGAGCGCCACCAACGATGGTGGTGCCGGCATGGCTCAGGCCCTCGGGATTGCCCTTTTGGACAGGGACGGCCAGGCGCTGCAGCCCGGGGGCGGAGCCCTGGCGGAGCTGGCCCGGATCGACCTGTCCGGACGGGATCCCCGCCTCGCGGACTTGCAGATCGAGGTTGCGTGCGATGTGGATAATCCCCTGTGTGGCCCTCGGGGCGCCTCAGCGGTGTTTGGCCCGCAAAAGGGGGCAACGGAGACGATGGTGGCTCAGCTTGATGCCAACCTGAAACACTATGGCACCCTGATGGAGCGTCAGCTCAATCGGGAAGTGGTTGAGGTCCCTGGGGCGGGGGCTGCCGGTGGTATGGGAGCGGCGTTGCTGGGGCTTCTTGGGGCAAGCTTGAGGCCAGGCATTGAGATTGTCATGGATGCCGCCGGGCTGGCGGATGCGGTGGTGGGGGCAGACCTGGTGATCACCGGAGAGGGCCGTATCGATAGCCAGACCGTTTATGGCAAAACTCCCCACGGTGTGGCGAGAATGGCTCAGCAAGCCGGCTGTCCGGTTATCGCCATTGCCGGCTCAGTATCGGACGATCACGCTGTGGTGCACGAGCATGGGATCGACGCGGTATTCTCCGTGGTACCGGGTGCTTGTGCCTTGCCGGAGGCGATCAAGGAAGCGGGAAGAAATGTGACTGTGACGGCGCGCAATGTAGCGCAACTCCTCTCCCTGGGGCACGGATTACGCCCCTGACGGGCGTGTGACCAGTCAATCCAGACTGATGGGGAAACTGGGTTGGCTGGTTCTCACGGCGTGGCACTCCAGCGTCCAGAGCTGTTCGCTGTGGGCGATGGCGAAACGATAGAGATCACTCTCTGCGGGTAACGCAGTGATCTGTACCGAGGGAGAACGATTGTGGTTCTCTGCCAATGTGGCCAAACAGATATCCAGTTCGTACTCGGGGAAGGTCCTATTTGGGTAGGCACGGAAGCGAATGCTGTTTTCTGCCAACCACCACTCACCTTCGGAGATCCCGTGTTCGGAAACTATGGTTGCATTTCTAAGCATGTTTGCTGGGAGCTCTATGAAGGAATCGCCCCTAGCATATCGAAATTGGGGCCAAGCACAAGGGCAAAGGCATCGGCTTCTGAAGGCCGATCACACCCTGAGTTGCGGCAAAAAGTGCCTAAAACCGCCATCTTCTGACGACTTTTCCTGCAACCTACGGATTTTATTAAAATCACGCTAGATCAGCGCTAAATACCCTCGGCCTCAATGCGGTCCACAATCGGCTTCCCCAGAGGCGCCTTTTCCAAGGTAATGGCAACCTCAACCGCTCCTACGGGTGTCCGGCGTGTCAATGCGCGGTAATCGGTTTTCTCCTCCGTGCCGGGCTTCCACTCCCGGTATCCATTGTCGGTGAACCACGGCCGCTGCGCACCTGTCCAGACGCTTTATGAGCCACCGAGAAACAGAAAAGGACGGGAGGTTGCATGATTGCTCGAACATTACAGGCCAGATGGGCCCTGCACAGGATTGTGAATGTATAGAGGGTGAGCCGGAGGCATTTACCCTGACCCTGGACGGTTTGGAAGCCGGAGAGTCCAGGGGGGTTCACTGGCACCGGCTGGCCTAATTGCAGCTAGCCAAAGGCTGACCAATCCTGAGATGAGAGACTTAGACAAAAACGGCTTGGTATGCTTGACCTTCCTGTAACGGGAAGCTTTATGCTCCACCGCATGCAATTAATTCTCCCACATCGTCGCTCATCCCATCACTGGCCGCTGCTGGTGATGACGCTGATGCTTGTGTTGTTCGCGGGATGGCCGACACATGCCAGTTCGGGCGGTTTGGAGCCATGCCCGATGATGGCCAACCATGCCGGAACCATACACGAGTGCCAGCATGATATGAGCGATGGATACGACTGCCAAATGACCCACAGCTGTCTTGCCTTATTGCAAGCACCGGTGATGGCAGTCGAGGCGCAATTTGTTGGCGCACTTGGCACACTGACCATTGGCCATCAACGGCTGCGCCCTGAGGCTCTGTATCGCCCTCCCAAACAATAAGAGTGTTCACCAAGGGCTCAAGGGCCTCTGTAAGGCATTCTTTTTATTTTGGAGTTTATGATGAAAAAATTTTTCGCCACCCTTGCTTTGTCTACCGCATTGATCGGCCTGCCGGCCTTCGCTGCCAACTTGATTATTCCGAAGTCCGTCTCTGTTCATAGCGTCAACGGCGAGCGGCTCGGTGGTCAGGTCCGGCAACTAGAGCTGGAAGCGGGCACTCAGGTGCTCGAGGTACGCTACCAGGAGGGGTTTCGCTCTCAGGGCGATGAATTCGAGGTGTTCCGCTCCCAGCCGGTCTACTTAACCTTTGACATTAACGCAGACCAGCAACTTCAGTTGAGCCACAAGGACGTTAAAAACTACCTACAAGCTAAGGACTTCGCTCAAGCGCCTTCTTTTGTCTTGCTCGAGAATGGAGAGCAGCAAGCGCTGGAACAGGTTAACCATGACCAGATGATGTACCAGTT
Organism: Ferrimonas gelatinilytica; assembly: GCF_039544205.1. NCBI lineage: Bacteria > Pseudomonadati > Pseudomonadota > Gammaproteobacteria > Alteromonadales > Ferrimonadaceae > Ferrimonas > Ferrimonas gelatinilytica. The sequence goes on from NZ_BAABLF010000007.1 coordinate 22,734, forward strand.
CGCACTGGGTCAGCACTAAAGCCGGCTTGCCTACGCAGCCAAAGATAAGGAACGAGAACGATGAAGAAAATTGTGATCCCAGGCCTGTTTGCCGCTCTGATAACGCCTGTCGCTTTTGCCAGCAACTGCCACGGCAGTAGTGATGGCTCGGCAGTGCACGGCGATCATCATGGAATGCACGCACGCCACCATCAAGCTGGCAGCCCCGTGGGGCGGCCCGGCGATGCCAATTCGGCGACACGCACCATCGAAGTTCATGCTTATGACTCTATGCAGTTTAAATTCTCAGAGCCGCTGAACTTTGTGGATGGGGAAGTGGTGACTTTTGTTGTCACCAACCATGGGCAGATCGCTCATGAACTGTCGATCGGCAATCATGCGGAACATGAAAAACACCGAGAAATGATGCTTCGGATGGCTGGCATGGACCATGACCATGACGATGGACAGACCCTGACTGTGGCACCCGGGCAAACCGGTCGCCTCACATGGCAGTTTCAGTCTGGCGACGACCTTCTCTTCGCCTGTAACATTCCCGGGCATTTCGAAGCTGGAATGCATCAGGCGGGACAGATCGCCAAGAACGGACGCCATCACTGACCACTTTACAGGCAGTTAAGAAAATTGAGCGGCCCCAATTGGGGTCGCTCTCACAAATTTTACAACTCGTGTTGAGTTCGTATCGCTGGGTGATGCATTCTTGGCCGAAACCTTTTTTGGATATAGCCACATGCGAAGCTTCAGTTACATCTTGCTGATTTTCGCCTTGCTGATGCAGGGAGCGGTTGCTCGTACCCTGCCGATGGCTATGTCCAATGAAATGCTGCCGCAACAACATACCGTAGCCCCTCCGTGCCACGAAACCGCCGAAGCCGAGGGTGCCGAAGCTATTGGTATCTCGGCCCATGCCTGTTGTGCCGATGCTGGCGTTGAGACCATGGCGGCCCAATGCCATGCAGATGGTGAAGCCGATGCCTGTTTGGACGACTGTTCTCAGTGTCAGGCGCACTGTGCCTCCTTCGCCGGATTGGCCTCGACCCCTTTCTTCGCTTCCTCATATTCGAGCGGACCTGTGCTGTCCAATGCGAGCGCACTGAGCACCCGCTTCTGGGGTGTTCTGACCCCACCTCCGAGCGCATAAGCCTTTCCTGTTCGCCTTGATCCACCTTGAGCCTGGATCTTGGTATGTTCACGGAAGATCAGTGTGGGGAGAACTCTCCGAATTCGCCTCTCGTGCGAGTTCGCGCTAAACACCTGCCTCTGATCTTCTTCAGCTAAGTTCTTCGAACTAATGATTCGGCCCCAGGCCAACTGAAGGAACACTTTCATGTGTAAGCACTGCCGCTCAAGCCGGCCCCTGATCGCGCCCGCTTTGGCGCTTAGCGTTGCCTTGACTCCAATCGCCCAGGTAATGGCGATGAGTATCGAACACTCGGCCCATGTAGTCGCTACCGCCCCTACTACTGAGACCTCTCTGGCTCAGTCTGAACATCATGCACACCATGAGCATGAGGCCACTCACGCCTGCCCCATGCATCCGGAAGAGACCGGCCATGACGGGGATCGCTGCCCTAAGTGCAATATGTTTCTGCTCCCCATCGACGAGGAGGAAGAAGAGGAGAATCAGGACCCCCACGCTGGGCATATCGCGGGCAGTGAAGCTCACGCAGGCCACGATCACCCAGTGATGTCACCGGTTGAGACAAATGACGCAGAGGGAACCATCAAATACGTCTGCCCCATGCACCCGCAGATCGTCTCTGACGCGCCGGGAACCTGCCCCATCTGTGGCATGAACCTGGAGAAGGTGACGATGGGCGCGGCAGCGCAAGAGGTGGTAGTGGGCATTTCCGGCGGCATGCAGCAGGCGCTGGGTGTGCGCACTGAAACCGTGGAGCGCGGTACCTTATGGCGCTATATCAAAACGCTGGGGACAGTGCAGTACAACCAGGATGCGATAAGCCATATTCACACCCGTGCCAGCGGCTGGGTCGAGAAGCTTGGGGTCCATGCGGTGGGGGATAAGGTCGAGAAGGGCCAGCTGCTTTATGAGCTGTACTCGCCGGATCTGGTCAGTGCCCAGGACGATTACCTGCAGGCCCGGGACTACCTCAGTACTGATCCTGAGCGGGGGCGCAACCTGTTGCGCAAGGCGCGGCTGCGGCTGGACCTGTTGGGAATGAGTGATTCGGTGATCCGTGAGCTTGAGCGTACCGGCGAGAGTCTCCACCGGGTGCCGTTTTATGCGCCTCATTCCGGCGTGGTCAACACCATCTCCATTCGGGATGGCATGTACATTCAGCCCGGCGAAACCCAAATAGAATTGGTGGACCTCTCCACCGTTTGGGTGATCGCCGAGGTATTTGAAAATGAACAGAGCTGGCTGGAGATCGGCCGTCCGGCGGACGTGACCGCTGCCGCTCAGGGGCTGTTTGGCCTGGAGGGGCAGATTGATTACATCTACCCCGAGCTGGATCCGGTCACCCGCGCCATGCAGGTGCGAGTGAACCTGCCCAACGACAACAAGGATCCGGCCTCGACGTTGCGTCCCGGCTCGCTGGTGGACGTCGAACTGTTCGGCGGCCCGCGCCGTGATTTGCTCATCGTCCCCACCGAAGCGCTGATCCTCACCGGCCGGGAGAACCGGGTGGTGGTGCAGCGTGATGACACCGGCTTTGCCTCGGTGCCGGTGCGCCTAGGGATGATAAGCCAAGGAAAGGCGGAGGTGCTGGAGGGGCTGAGCGAGGGCGACCGAATTGTGGTCTCCGGCCAGTTCCTGCTCGACTCCGAAGCCAGCATCCAGGGCAGTTTGCAGCGGATGAGCCAAAGCAGTGCGGCGCCGGCGGAAACCGCCGATCCCCACGCTGGCCACCAGCACTAGGAGCAGGGCGATGCTTGAGAAAATTATCAGCGCGTCATTGCGCCACCGTGCCCTGGTACTGGTCCTCACCGCCGTGGTGGCTGTGGTGGGTTATCAGGCGATGCGCACCACGCCGCTGGATGCGCTGCCAGATCTGTCTGATGTGCAGGTGATCGTCAAAACCTCCTATCCGGGGCAGGCGCCCCAGCTGGTGGAAGACCAAATCACCTATCCGCTCTCCACTGCGATGCTGGCGGTGCCCGGCGCGCAGACGGTGCGGGGCTTCTCCATGTTTGGCGATTCCTACGTCTACATCATCTTCGAGGATGGCACTGACATCTACTGGGCCCGCTCCCGGGTGTTGGAGTACCTGTCGCAGATCCAGAGCCAACTGCCCGATGGGGTGACCCCCAGCCTGGGCCCGGACGCTTCCGGTGTGGGCTGGGTATTCCAGTATGCCCTGGTGGATCGCAGCGGTACCCATGATCTGGCCCAACTGCGTTCGCTGCAGGACTGGTTTTTGAAGCTGGAGCTGCAAAGCGTGGCCGGGGTGTCGGAAGTGGCGACCGTCGGCGGCATGGAGCAGGCCTATCAGATAGTGTTGGATCCCCACAAGCTGGCGCTCTACCGGCTTGATCTGATGGCGGTAAAACAGGCCCTGGACAACGCCAACGCCTCGGTGGGCGGCTCGGTGATCGAGATGGCTGAGGCGGAGTACATGATTACCTCCTCCGGTTACCGTCAGTCGCTGCAGGATTTTGAGGAGATCCCCTTGGGGGTGGTATCCGAAAGCGGCACGCCGGTGCGGATGAAGGACGTTGCTCAGGTACGTACCGGGCCGGCAGCCCGTCGTGGCATTGCGGAACTGGATGGCCAGGGGGAAGTGGTGGGCGGCATCGTGGTGATGCGTTACGGCGAGAATGCCCTGACCACCATCGACAACGTCAAGGCCAAGCTGGCTGAGATCGAGGCAGGTCTACCGGACGGAGTGGAGCTGGTGATCACCTATGATCGCTCGGAACTCATCTTAAACTCGGTCGATACCCTTAAGGGCAAAGTGGTGGAGGAGATGCTGGTCGTGGCGCTGGTGTGTCTACTGTTTCTGCTGCACGCCCGCTCCACCTTGGTGGCGGTGGTGACCCTGCCGTTGTCCATCCTCATCAGCTTTATTGTCATGGGCTGGATGGGAGTCAACGCCAACATCATGTCCCTAGGGGGGATCGCCATCGCCATCGGCGCGGTGGTGGATGCGGCCATCGTGATGGTTGAGAACGCCCACAAGCACCTGGAACACTACCGGCATGAGCATGGCCGGGCGCCGGAGGGGGAGGCTCACTGGCAGTTGATTAAGGAGGCCGCCGTTGAGGTCGGTCCGGCTCTGTTTTTCAGCTTGTTGATCATCACTTTAAGCTTTGTGCCTGTGTTTGTGTTGGAAGCCCAGGAGGGGCGGTTGTTCCATCCTTTGGCCTACACCAAAACCTTTGCCATGGCGGCATCGGCCGTGCTGGCGGTCACCCTGATCCCAGTGCTGATGGGCTACTTTGTTCGGGGCAAAATCCCCGATGAGAAGAAGAACCCCATCAGTCGCTTTCTCATTGCCTTATACCAGCCGGCACTGACGGCGGTGCTGCGCTTCCCCAAAGTCACTCTGCTGGTGGCCCTGCTGGCGCTGGGCAGTGCCTGGTACCCGATGAGTCAATTGGGCTCGGAGTTTATGCCGGAGCTGGAGGAGGGGGATCTGCTCTATATGCCCACCACACTGCCGGCGGTGAGTGCAGGTAAGGCAGCAGAGATCCTGCAGCAAACCGACCGGCTGATTAAGACGGTGCCCGAGGTGAAACGGGTGTTTGGCAAGGTAGGGCGGGCCGACACCGCGACGGATCCCGCGCCGCTGACCATGCTGGAAACCACCATCATGCTGAAACCAAGAGATCAGTGGCGTGACGGCATGACCATGGAGGGGATCATCGACCAGTTACAACGCACGGTGAAGGTACCGGGGATCACGAACGCTTGGGTGCAACCCATTAAGACCCGCATCGACATGCTCTCTACCGGGGTTCGCACCCCCATCGGCGTGAAGATATCTGGAGCGAACGTCGATGAACTTCAGCGTATTGGTGGCGAAGTGGAAGGGATCTTGGCGCAGCTGCCTGGTACCACCTCGGCCTTTGCTCAGCGTACCGGTGGCGGACGCTACATCGATATCGAGCCGGATCTCACTGCTGCTGCCCGGTATGGCATGACCCTCAAAGATATCCAGGACGTGGTGCAGATGGCCATCGGCGGCATGACCGTGGGTCAGTCCATCCAAGGCCAGGAGCGTTACCCCATCAATATCCGTTATCCGCGAGAGCTGAGAGATGACATCGAAAAGCTGCGCAACCTGCCGGTGCTGACCATGACGGGTAAGTATGTGCCGCTGCAGAACTTGGCGACACTGACCATCAGCGATGGTGCCCCCATGCTGGCCAGCGAGAACGGTCGACTGATCTCCTGGGTGTTTGTCGATATTCAAGGGATCTCCATCGGTGAGTACATCGATCAGGCCCGGGGGGCGCTGGACACCCAGTTGACCTTGCCACCCCGTTACTCCCTGAGCTTTGCCGGCCAGTACGAATATATGGAGCGGGTGACCGAGAAGATGACTCTGGTAGTGCCGATGATGCTGGCGGTGATCTTCCTGCTGCTGATGATGACCTTTGGCTCCTTTGCCCAGGCTTCGGTGATCATGCTCAGTCTGCCCTTTGCCCTGGTGGGCAGCGCCTGGCTGCTGCTGTGGCTGGACTTTCACCTGTCGGTGGCTGTCGCCGTTGGGATGATCGCCCTGGCCGGGGTGGCCGCCGAGTTTGGCGTAGTGATGCAGGTCTATTTGAATAACACCATCAAGGCCCACCGAGCCAAGGGCTTGATGCGTCACGAGCAGGATCTAAAAGACGCACTGCTTGAAGGAGCTGTGATGCGCATTCGTCCCAAGGCGATGACCGTGGCCACCATCTTCTTCGGCCTGCTGCCCATCATGTGGGGCAGCGGCACCGGTAACGAGGTGATGCAGAAGATCGCCGCACCCATGGTGGGCGGCATGGTAACGGCACCCCTGTTGTCGCTGTTTGTGATCCCGGCCATCTACCTGCTGCTGTATCGCCGCAATTTGCCGGCAGTCGGCTTAGGTAAGGAGGGACGATGAAGATCGGAGAAGTCGCCACCCTCACTGGGCTGAGCACGAAGGCGATCCGTCACTATCACGATATCGGTTTGGTCGTGGCCGCCCGCAGTAACAACGGATATCGGGAGTACACACCAAAGCAACAGCAGCAGCTAATGTTCGTGGCTCGTTGCAAGTCCCTGGGCTTTAGCCTGGAGCAATGTGGCCAACTGTTGTCACTAAAGCAGCAACCGGACCGCACTGCCGACAAGGTCAAGACCCTGGCTAAGAAACAACTGGTCAGTGTCAGAGAGAAAATCACCCAATTGCAGCAACTCGACAGCCGCTTGGGCCAACTGGTTGACGGCTGCCGGGGCGGTAGCCAAGCAGACTGCCCCATTTTGAATGCTTTAAATGGCGAGCAGTGCGCCACTCAAAGCGGATCTTTAGACAAAAACAAATAGGAAAACAAAATGATGTTTAAGAAAACCTTTATCAGCGGAATGATGGCTATGGCGTTGGCTGCGTGCAGCCAAGCAGATGCGGGCACTGAGCAGGCCAAGGCCTTTAGTCAGTTGGATCATGAGCAGGCCGTGCTTCAGGGGCACCAGTGGTACAAGAATGAGGAAGGCATTGTTGTACGGGTTCTTCCCAACAAGGTGACGGCTACCTTTGCCAACGGAGAAGAGGCCGATGTGGCGATCCCGGAAGATCAGTTCTTCCTCTCTATCGCCCCCTGGATGACCTATACCCATCCCTGTGGCAACCACGTTCCGACCGGATGCACCGGTGAACTGATCGGTGAAGAGATGCACATGTCGGCGGTGGATGTTGAAACTGGCGAAGAGATCCTTAATCAGATGGTAACCACTCAGCACGACGGCTTTATCGATTTTTGGGTGCCCCGCAACCGTAAGCTGGAATTCACCTTTCACCATGGCGATGCCAACGGCGTATGGCGGGAAGCCAAAGAGGTTCTGACCACTGATGACGACAGCCGCACCTGCATCACGACCATGCAACTACTGGCGATGAACGAGAGCGCCCATGAGGGTCAGGGCAAGCACCACTCCGGTCATCACGGCCACCACTGATTGATCTTGCCGCTCGCAACGGCATGCCCAAACGCGAGCGGCCTTTCCCCCAGAGAGCTCTACCATGACCAGACATTTTTGTGCTTGGGCGGTTTCGGCTGCGCTTTTTTTGAGTGCCAGCCCAACCCAGGCAGACGACTTAATACAAATCTACCAGCAGGCGCTGAGCAGTGATCCCGTGCTTTTGCAGGCTCGGGCCGACCTGGATGCCAGCTATCAAACCTTGGGCCAGTCCCGGGCCAACCTGTTACCGCAGATCAACGCCAGTTTAGGCTATGGCAATACCTTTAAGGCGATTCAGCCCAGCCAGGAAGTGAGCGGATACCAGGCTGGCTTATCCTTAAGCCAATCGATCTATGATCATGCTAATTACGTCTCGCTGGACATCACCAAACAGCAGATCAGTCAGGCCGAGCTTCGCTTCGAACAACAGAAGCAAGGGTTGATCCAGCGAGTGGCAAAGGCCTATTTCGACGTACTGTTTGCCGAAGACAGTCTGGCCTTCACCCGCGCCAATACCCGCGCTATCCAACAGCAACTGGAGCAGACCCAACAGCGCTTTTCCGTCGGCTTGACGGCGATCACCGATGTGCATGAAGCCCAGGCACAGTTCGACTTGGCCAAAGCGAATGAGATCAACGCCGAAAACGCCCTGGCTAATCAACGCGAGGCGTTGAGCGAAATCACTGGCTTGACCCACGACACCTTAAGCCCTTTGGATACCCAGCGCTTCAGCCCCTCCATGCCGACGCCGGCTCGAGCGGATCAATGGGTTACCCTGGCCGAGCAAAGCAGCCAGGCACTGTTGTCCGATAAGTTGGCAGTTGAAATCGCGCGTCAACAGATTGCCCTGGCAAAAACCGGGCATCTGCCCAGCATGAGCTTGACTGCGAATTTGGATCAAAACTTTGGCTGGAAGGGCGAGCAGAATGGTGTCAGTGGTAACCTGGCGGTGCAGGTCGATGTACCGATATTCAGCGGTTTCTCCGTTAGCAGCCAGATAAAACAGGCACAGTACGATTTTGCTGGCAGCCAGCAGCGGCTCGAAGAAACTCACCGAAGCCTAGTGCGGAGCTTGCGCAACGAATTGAACAATGTCTCTGCCAGCTTGAGTTCCATCCGAGCCTTTGAGCAATCTGTGGTGTCGGCAGAAAGTGCTTTGAAAGCCACTGAAGCGGGTTTTGAGGTTGGCACTCGCACCATCGTCGATGTGCTTGATGCCACTCGGCGGCTTTACAATGCTAAGCAGCAACTGGCGGATGCTCGTTACCGCTACATCTTGTCCAGTTTGGCTTTGAAAGGCGCTGCCGGCTCCCTGTCTGAGCAGGATATTGCCTTGGTTAATCAAGGCTTAAGCAAACGCTAGTTTGCATGGAGCACGGGAGTTATCTCCCTTTGTCCAAACATTCAAGCCGAGCCCTTTACCCTCTTACTGCAGGTCGACACGGAAAAAGTGAAACGATTTGGTTTTGGGCGAATAGTTTGAACCGGTTCGGCTATCCGTCGAGCTAAACGCTGGGAGGCGGGGGAGCCACTTTGATTTGCCTAACCCTATGAGCAGACTTGGCATTGCGCCGAGATTGCTTAGGGCTCGCCCCATTACTCCAGGCCCCGAGCGTCATTGCTTGGGGCTTTTTTGTTTTTATTGGCTTTGCAGTAGATTCCTGACACACGATTGAGCAATCGGTGATCAGATCGAACCATGAAGATCCCTACTCGATAGACAGTGGCTACGGGTTGCTACCACTACGGTGCGGTCATTTAACCTGCTTGAATTTCTCTGACTTCTTGAAGGTCGCCGGTGCTGACAACCTTTTTGGGTGTGGAGGGATTGCCTGAGTTCGCTTCGGCCGAGGGCGGGCCTAAGGTGAGTGGGGATGACAAAACGGGCGTAATAGGTCCCGTTGGCGCGCCGAAAGAGGTAAGAAGCCATCAAGGTGTACCAGGAAAGTGTACCACTGCCGGCTTTTTGCCCATTCCTGTGTCGAATGGATACAAAAAAGCCTGCTTATTCAGCAGGCTTCTTCGCTTAATTCTGGTACCGGGAGGGGGACTTGAACCCCCAAGGTGTCACCACCGGCGGATTTTGAATCCGCTGCGTCTACCAATTCCGCCATCCCGGCTTAGTGGGTTTGCATTATATAGAAAGCGCCTGGGCCGGCAAGCCTTTTGCTTCCAAGTGGGGAAATTATGTGCGTCGGCGCTCGATGGGCTCTGGTAGACTGCCGGCAAACAGCCAGCAAGGAGTTTCTCAAGATGTCTTTTGCCAACGCCCCCCGGGCCGGGTTGGGCCGCCGGATGGCGGCCTGGGTCTACGATTTCATGGTTGCCCTGGCGGTCTATATGCTGGCGGGTTCGCTGCTCTTTGGTCTTTTTGCCGCCCTGTTGTCGTTCGGCCTTATCGATGATCAGGGGCTTCCTCACGCTTCCGATGTGTTGCAGGCCAGTGTGCTCTGGTCCGCCCTGAATGAGCTGGGCAAGCTCAGTGCGGTGATTGCGCTGTTTGTCTGGAGCTGGAGTCGCAGCGGACAGACGCTGGGAATGCGGGCCTGGCGGCTGCGGGTGCAGCGACGCGACGGCGGGCTGATGGGGATCAAGCAGGGGCTTTACCGGGTGCTCTATGCCTTCGGTGGCCTGGCCAATCTCAGCCTGCTGTGGGATGACGATGGGCTGGCGATGCATGACCGGCTCAGCGGCAGCGAGGTGGTGCAGCTGTCGCTGGAGCAGAATCGGGAGATTATGGAGCGGCGCAAGGGTCGCTGAGCCGTGAAGCTGAGGGCAGGATAGCCATGCCCCGGCCGGATTCGGACCGGGGCACAATGCTGTGGGCTAGCGCCGTTTCAGCAGCCAGAAGGCGGCGCTGGCGAAGAGCAGGCTTGGCAGGAAGGCACCAAGGAATACCGGTAGGCCCATCACCAGGCTCATGGGACCGAAGATCTCGTTGCTCAGGTAGAAGGTGAAGCCGGTGATCACGCCGAGCAGGACCCGGGCCCCCATGGTAACGGAACGCAGGGGGCCAAAGATGAAGGAAAGCCCCAACATCATCATCACCCCGACGGTCACCGGTTGGGCAAACTTGCGCCAAAGGGCGAGCTCATAGCGGGTGGTATCCTGGCGATTGGCTTCCAGGTAATCGAGGTAGCCAAACAACCCCTTGATCGACAACGCTTCCGGCTTGACCGTCACCACCTGCAGCTTGTCAGGGGTCAGACTGGATTGCCAGCGCTCCCACTCCTGGCTTGTGCGCTCCACCCGGGTGTCACTGAACTCGGTTTTGGTGACACCGGTCAGCTGCCAGGCACGGTTGTCGAAGTGCGCCTGCTCCGCGTAGGTGATGTGGCGCAGGGTATTGTCGTCGAAGTCATAGATGGTGACGCCGTTGAGCTTGTCCGCTTCCCGTACTTCGGTGATGTTGACGAACAGATCCCCATCCTTGGCCCAGGTGCCGCTGCGGGCGCTGATCAGGCTGCCGCCGGAGGTCTTCTGGGCTCGCAACTCCCGGGCGGTCTGTTCGGAAACCGGGGCCACGTACTCCCCCAGCAGCATGGCCAGGATCATCAGTGGGATGGCGGTTTTCATCACCGAGCCGGCGATGTTAAGCCGGGAGAGTCCGGCCGCCTGCATCACCACCAGCTCCGAGCTGGACGCCAGCATCCCCATGCCGATCAGGCAGCCGAGCATGGCGGCGATGGGGAAAAACATCTCGATATCACGGGGAATGAGGAAAAAGACGTACAGCACCACGTCCCAGGTGGTCATGTCTCCCCGACCCACCAGGCGCAGCTGGTCGACAAACTTGATCAGGCTTGAGAGGCCGGTGAGCACCAGCAGGCACAACGCCGAGGTGCTGACGATGGTGCGGGCAATGTACATATCCAGGATGCGGATCATGCCGACAGCTCCTTACGACCCTTGAAGCGGGCGATCAGTTTACGTCCGCCAGGCCGTCCTTTGCCGATCAGGAGAATGCCGATCACCAGGGCCGTCAGGTGGATCCACCAGAGCCCCAGCGCTGCGGGGATCGCTTCGTTTTCGATCGCTTTGCGTCCCGCCATCAACAGGCCGAAGTAGCCCAGGTAGATAAGGACAGCCGGCATCATCTTGCCGAACTTGCCCTGCCGGGTGTTGACCCGGGACATGGGGACAGCGATCAGCACCAGCAGGGGCAGGGCGATGGGTACGGCCAGACGCCAATGGAACTCCGCCCAGGCATCAGGAGTGCGCTCATCGAGCAACTGCTGCATGGAGTAAGCGGACATTTTGCGCCGCTTCTGCTCACCCTCCTGAGCCTTGATCTCCATCTCGTAGCTACCAAACTCCACCTGGTTGTACTCCATGGTATTGAGGACGCCGCTGGAGCGAGCCCCGTCCGTCAGTTGCAGGCGCTGGGAGCCGTCGGCGGCCTCGATGATGCGACCGGATCGGGCCAGGACCAGGGCGGTCTCTTCGGCCTCGTTATCGTCCGAAGAGGGCATCTGGGCGACGAATACCCCGTCCAGTCGACCATTGGAAAGCCCCTCGACGTAGATCACCCCCTTGCCATTGGCGGCCCGCTGGAAGCGCCCCTGAACCAGAGCAGCCAGTCCGGCTTCGGACTCGGCTTTCTCCATCACCTGGTACTCCCGCTCCTGCGCCCAGGGGGCGACCCAGATAGCGCTGGCACCGGCCACCAGGGCCATGAGCAATGCCAAGACGAGGGTCACGCGGGTGACGTACCACTCGGAGATCCCGACCGCATGCAATACCGTCATCTCGCTCTCGGCGTACATGCGACCGTGCGCGAGCATCACCCCGAGAAACAGGGAAAGCGGCAGGATGAGCGAGAGCAGTTCCGGCAGGTTAAGGGCCAGCAGCGTCATCACCAACTGGCCGGGAAATTGTCCCTCGGCGGCGTCGGCGAGAATACGGACAAACTGTTGGCTGATAAAGATGGTGATCAGCACCGCCAGGACCGCTATCTGGGCTCGAAACACTTCGCGTATCAGGTATCGAAATACAATCAAAGGCTGTGTCCGTTTAGTAAACTTGTAATTTCTCTGGAAACAGGTTGTCTTTTAAGTAAACTAGTTACTTTTACACCTTTTTAAAAAGATTCCGGGCCAGTTCAAGCAAAGAAAACGTACTAAAACGTTTTTTGCGCGGTCCTGATTAGGACTCGTTTTTGACGGCTCGGAAGCCAATAAAGCGCGTATTATCCAACAATAATACAGCCATGTCTTTAAGAACCGGGAGATGCCATGGAGTTCAGTGTAAAGAGCGGCAGTCCAGAAAAACAACGCAGTGCCTGTATCGTAGTTGGTGTGTTTGAACCACGCCGTCTCTCTGCGGTGGGCGAGCAACTGGACAAGATCAGCGACGGTTTTATCAGCAATTTGCTGCGTCGTGGCGATCTGGAGGGAAAACCGGGACAGATGCTGCTGCTGCACCATGTGCCCAACGTGCTGTCCGAGCGCGTTCTGCTGGTGGGCTGCGGTAAAGAGCGTGAACTGGATGAGCGCCAGTACAAGCAGATCATCACCAAAACCATCAACACCCTGAACGATACCGGCTCCATGGAAGCGGTTTGCTTCCTCACCGAGCTGCACGTCAAGGGTCGTGACACCTATTGGAAGGTCCGCCAGGCGGTCGAAACCACTCAGGCCAGCCTCTATACCTTCGACGCCATGAAGAGCAAGAAGGACGAGACCCGTCGTCCGCTTCGTAAAATGGTCTTCAACGTGCCGACTCGCCGGGAACTGACCGTCGGTGAAAAGGCGATCCAGCATGGCCTTGGCATCGCCGCCGGCAGCAAGCTGTGCCGGGATGTCGCCAACATGCCGCCCAATGTGTGCAACCCCGCTTACCTGGCCAGCCAGGCCCGGCAGCTGGCAGAACAGCACGAAAAGCTGACTGTCACCACCGTGGGCGAGGAGCAGATGGAGGAGCTGGGCATGCACTCCTACCTGGCGGTAGGGCGCGGCAGCGAAAACGAGTCCATCATGACGGTGATGAAGTACCAGGGTGCGGCGGATCCGGATCAGAAGCCGATCGTCCTGGTGGGCAAGGGCCTGACCTTCGACAGCGGCGGGATCTCCCTCAAGCCTGGCGAAGGCATGGACGAGATGAAGTACGATATGGGCGGCGCGGCTGGCGTATTGGGCACCATGAAGGCGCTGTGCGAGATGAAGCTGCCGCTCAACGTGGTGGCGGTCCTGGCGGGCTGTGAAAACATGCCGGATGGCAAGTCCTACCGCCCCGGCGATATCCTCACCACCATGTCCGGCCAGACCGTCGAAGTGCTCAACACCGACGCCGAAGGCCGATTGGTGCTGTGTGATGTGCTGACCTACGTCGAGCGTTTCGACCCGGACGTGGTGATCGATACCGCCACCCTGACCGGTGCCTGTGTCGTTGCCTTGGGCAAGCACGCCTCCGGCCTGCTCTCCAACCACAATAGCCTGGCGCACGATCTGCAAAGCGCCGGTGACCTCTCCGGGGATCGCTGCTGGCGTCTGCCGCTGTGGGAAGACTACGGCGATCAGCTCAACAGTCCCTTCGCGGATATGAGCAACCTGGGCGGACGTCCGGCCGGGACCATCACCGCCGGCCTGTTCCTGTCCCGATTTGCCCGCAAGTACCACTGGGCACACCTGGATGTGGCGGGTACTGCGTGGAACAGCGGGACCAACAAGGGTTCCACTGGCCGACCGACGCCGCTGTTGAGCCAGTACCTGCTCGACCGTGCCGGCGAACTCGACCAGGAGTAAGCCCGCGACACGGTCGTCAGCTCAGAAGGCGGGGAGTTTCCCCGCCTTTGCCGTTTCTAGATTGCCGCCTGGCGTTGGAGATTCTGGTTCAGGGTTCTTAGTTCCTAGTGCCTAGTGCCTAGTGCCTAGTGCCTAGTGCCTAGTGCCTAGTGCCTAGTTCCTGGTTGCAAAGCGCCCAGAACCCGGCATTGAACGTTGCGCGACTTAAGTTACCGATAGGGTGCGGACAAGGGAGAAACGATGGTTAACGCCCATTTTTACATTTTGACCGAGCAAACCCCCGAGGCGCTGGCCTGCCAGGCCACCGTTCAGGCTTACCGCAAAGGGCAGGGGGTCTACCTGCACTGCCAGGACGAGGCTCACGCCCACCGCCTCGATGAACTGCTGTGGCAGTTTGAGCCGGAAAGCTTCATTCCCCACAATCTGCAGGGGGAGGGGCCAAAGAGCGGAGCGCCGGTGGTGATCGGCTGGGCCGATCCGGATCACGCCACGGTGGAAAAACACCCGCTACTGATTAACCTGGGCTTCGATGTGCCCCGTTTTGCGGTACAATTCGCCCACATTATCGATTTTGTCCCGGCTGATGAGCAGGCCAAAGCCCAGGCGCGTCGTCGATTCGCCGCCTATCGGCAACTGGGGGTCACCCTGACCACCCAGGATCTGGCCCGTCAGCCGTTTTAATCTCTAAGAGTCCCGATATCCATGGATAAGACCTACAACCCCCAGTCGATCGAGCAGCGCCACTACCAGCGCTGGGAAGAGGCGGGCTACTTCAAGCCCCACGGCGACACCAGCAAAGACGCTTACTGCATCATGATCCCGCCGCCGAACGTCACCGGCAGCCTGCACATGGGACACGCTTTCCAGGACACCATCATGGATACCCTGATCCGCTACCAGCGGATGCAGGGCAAAAACACCCTGTGGCAGGTGGGCACCGACCACGCCGGTATCGCCACCCAGATGGTGGTGGAGCGCAAGCTGGCGGCGGATAACATCACCCGCCAGGACCTGGGCCGCGAAACCTTCATCGACAAGGTGTGGGAGTGGAAAGAGGAGTCTGGTGGCACCATCACCCAGCAGCTGCGTCGCATCGGTGCGTCCGTCGACTGGGAGCGTGAGCGCTTCACCATGGACCCCGGGATGTCCGCCGCCGTGCAGGAGGTGTTCGTTCGCCTCTACAACGAGGACCTCATCTACCGCGGCAAGCGCCTGGTGAACTGGGATCCCAAGCTGCACACCGCGATCTCCGATCTCGAGGTGGAGAACAAGGATAAGAAGGGCCACATGTGGCACTTCCGCTATCCGCTGGCGGACGGCGTTAAGACCGCCGACGGCAAAGACTACATCGTGGTGGCCACCACCCGTCCGGAGACCATGCTGGGGGATACCGGTGTGGCGGTGAACCCGGAAGATCCGCGCTACCAGGATCTGATCGGCAAACACCTGATCCTGCCCATTGTCGGCCGCCGAATCCCCATTGTGGGCGACGAGCATGCGGACATGGAGAAGGGCACCGGTTGTGTGAAGATCACCCCGGCCCACGACTTCAATGACTACGAGGTGGGTAAGCGCCACGCCCTGCCGATGATCAACGTGTTGACCTTCAACGCCGAGATCCGCGCCGAGGCCGAGGTGCTGGACACCAACGGGGAAGCCTCTGACGTCTACTCCGCCGAGTTGCCCCAGCAGTACCAGGGGATGGAGCGTTTCGCCGCCCGTAAGGCGATCGTCGCCGAGTTCGATCAGCTTGGCCTGCTGGATGAGGTCAAGGACCACGACCTGACGATCCCCTACGGCGATCGCGGCGGTGTGGTGATCGAGCCGATGCTGACCGACCAGTGGTACGTGCGCGTGGCACCGATGGCCAAGACCGCCACCGAGGCGGTGGAGAACGGTGAGATTCAGTTCGTGCCCAAGCAGTACGAGAACATGTACTTCGCCTGGATGCGTGACATCCAGGACTGGTGTATCTCCCGTCAGCTGTGGTGGGGCCACCGTATCCCCGCTTTCTACGACCAGGCCGGTAAGGTCTACGTCGGCAACAGCGAAGCGGAAGTGCGTGCCCAGCATGGCCTCGGCGACGAGGTTGTCCTGCGCCAGGATGAGGATGTGCTGGACACCTGGTTCTCCTCGGCGCTCTGGACCTTCGCCACTCTGGGGTGGCCGGACGACACCGAAGCCCTGAAAACCTTCCACCCCACCGATGTGCTGGTGACCGGTTTCGACATCATCTTCTTCTGGGTTGCCCGGATGATCATGATGACCATGCACTTCATCAAGGATGAGAACGGCAAACCTCAGGTGCCCTTCAAGACGGTCTACGTTACCGGTCTGATCCGTGACGAGCAGGGCGACAAGATGTCCAAGTCCAAGGGCAACGTGCTGGACCCGCTGGACATGATCGACGGCATCGACCTGGAGTCCCTGGTCCAGAAGCGTACTGGCAACATGATGCAGCCCCAGCTAGCCGCCAAGATCGAGAAGAGCACCCGCAAGCAGTTCCCAGAGGGGATTGCCCCCCACGGCACCGATGCGCTGCGCTTCACCCTGGCAGCCATGGCCTCCACCGGTCGTGACATCAACTGGGACATGAACCGCCTTGAGGGCTACCGCAACTTCGCCAACAAGCTGTGGAATGCCAGCCGCTACGTGCTGATGAACACCGAAGAGCAGGATTGTGGCAAAGAGGGTGGCGAGAGGGTGCTGAGCCTGGCGGATCGCTGGATCCTGGCCCAGTACAACGACACCGTGAAGGCGATCCGCGACGCGATGGACAGCTATCGTTTCGATATCGCCGCCAACATCGCCTACGAGTTCACCTGGAACCAGTTCTGTGACTGGTACCTGGAGCTGACCAAGCCGGTGCTGCAAAGCGGCAGCGAGGCTGAGCAGCGTGGCACCCGTCATACCCTGTTGACGGTATTGGAGTCTCTGCTGCGCCTGATGCACCCGCTGATGCCCTACATCACCGAGGAGATCTGGCAGACCGTGGCCCCCATGGTGGGCAAGGGCGGTGACACCATCATGCTGAAGCGCTACCCGCAGTTTGATGCCTCCCTGGTGGATGAGGCTGCCAAGGGGGATCTGGAGTGGGTGAAGCAGTTCATCGTCGCGGTGCGTAACGTTCGCGGTGAACTCAACGTGGCCCCCTCCAAACCGCTCAAGGTATTGCTGAAGAACGCCTCCGAGCAGGACCTGGCTCGGGTCAGTGCAAACCGCATCATGCTGAACAAGCTGGCCAACCTGGAGAGCATCACGGAGCTGTCCGGTGACGCCCCCATGTCCACCACCCAGCTTATCGGCGAGATGGAGCTGCTGATCCCGATGGCGGGGCTGATCGACGTGGCCGCGGAACTGGCTCGTATCGACAAGCAGATTGCCAAGCTGGCGCAGGATGCGGAGCGGGTGGAGAAGAAGCTCTCCAACCAGGGCTTCCTGGCCAAGGCACCGGAGGCCGTGGTGGCCAAGGAGCAAGCCAAGCTGGATGGTGCCAAGCGCGACATCGTCAAGCTGGAAGAGCAGAAGGCCCAGCTTAAGGCCCTGTAAATGGTTCTGTAAGTGGCACTGGGAGCCCCCCAGGCTGCTGATGGCATCGACAACGCCGCCCCCATGGGGCGGCGTTTTTGTCTCTGCCGTTTAAGGTGCGGTGATGGGGTTGTGCCGAGTGCAGCGAAGCGCACGGGCCGAAATGGAGAGGCAGGATAAACCCTGGGTCTGGCGATGCGCGGCACTAGTCTGCGAGTGGTGGTGATGAGTAGGTTGTGCTGAGTGCAGCTAAGCGCAGGGGCCGAAATGGAGAGGCAGGATAAAGCGGGGCTTGGCGATGCGCGGCACCAGCCTGCGAGTGGTGGTGATGAGTAGGTTGTGCTGAGTGCAGCGAAGCACAACGGAAAGGGATAGGCCCAAAAGAGGCTCGGGGTCATCACAAGGATCTGGATAACAAAAAAGCGCCCCGAAGGGCGCCTTTGCATCATGCTGAAAAGTCGCGATTAACGGCGGCGCCCCAGGGCACCGGCCAGCAACAGCAGGGCAAAGTAGCCCAAGCTACCGCCGCTGCTGCCGCCACTCTGTGGCTTAGCTGCCAGCTTCAGGGTGGCAGTAACCGGCAGGCTGGTGCCGCTCTCGGTAGTAACCACCAACTCAATCACGGCAGTGGCAGCTGCGCTGAGGCCAGGGGCCTCCACGGTCAGGTCGACGCTGTCGCTGCCGGTGAGGGTCAGGGTCGGCCCAGAGACCTGGCGCCACTGGTAGCTCAGGGTCTCACCCTCTTCGCCTTGGCTCTGCTCCCCGCTCAGGGAGAGGGTTGCCGGGGTTTGTAGCTCAAACACCGGAGCCGTTTCCCCGTTGATCATCGCCATGGGGCGGCCTGCGACCGCGACGCTATCCGCTTTGAGGGTCAGGGTGACATCCTCTACGGTGCTGACGCTGTGCTGGAGCTCCAGGACAAAATCGGTCGTGCTGACGACAGCATCCGTGCCGACCACCAGGCCCAGAGATTGTGCCATCGCGGCCGCTTCCTGGGTCACGCTCCAGGTCACGGTGTTGCCGTCGATCTGACCCCCTTCGGCACTGAGTACGCTGAAGGGTGCCGGAACCGTGGTGCTCAGGGTGTAAACCCGCTCGGCGCCGCTGTTGTTGGCCATCAGCTCGATGCCATAGCCAATCGAGTCACCCGCTTTGACGCTGGTGCTGTCGACACTCAGGCTGACATCGCTCTCACCACGCTGGATCTCAAAGACCACGGTACCGATGTTGGTGGGCAGGTCGGCGTGGGTTCCCACATCGAACATCCCCAGGTAGCTCTTGCCTTCCTCCATCTCCTGGTTCCAGTGGATGGTGACATCGAACTCCTC
The DNA here is from genome assembly GCF_039544205.1 of Ferrimonas gelatinilytica. Classification (NCBI taxonomy): domain Bacteria; kingdom Pseudomonadati; phylum Pseudomonadota; class Gammaproteobacteria; order Alteromonadales; family Ferrimonadaceae; genus Ferrimonas; species Ferrimonas gelatinilytica. Next base: position 41,435 of record NZ_BAABLF010000007.1, read on the forward strand.
TGCGGCGCCAACGGTTGCCGGTGCTTCCAGAGTGAAGCTGTTGGTGGACTTCTTCACGTTGACCACGGACAAGCTGTGGCTGTTCCAGACATAGGGCTCGGTGCCCTGGTAGTTGTGGATCACGATCAGGTAGCTGCCCGGAGCCGGGTTCATCAGGGCGCAGGACTCGTCGCTGTGCTCGGCGCCGCTGACGCAGAAGGCGTTGTGGATCTCCTGCATGCTGGGCTTACCGTTGAGATCGGCATCGAGGACGATGAACATGTCCATATCCGGCGCCTCGGCTTCGCTGATCCAGCCACCGAACATCTTGGTATCACTGGTGACGGTCACGGGCACCGCGAAGTAGGTGTCCGGATTGCGAACGATGGTTATCGCTTCAGGATCCGAGAGGGTTTGCCCTTCAAATACCTCCACTTCCGCCAGGCCGTAAGGAGTCAGTTGCAGGTCATCGGAGCCGATGCTGACAAAGCCGGACAGGGTGTGGCTGTCGGCGTCGCGGTGGGCAGTGAAGATCTCACGGCCGTTTTCGATCCCCGGGCCGGTACCGCCGATGAACTGGGCGGCAACCGTCAGGTGTTGCATCGGTGCGGCGCCGTCATGGTTGAGCAGCACACGACCAAATCCCCACTCGGACGCGAACGCAGAGCCCGCGGTGGCGGTGATGGTGAGCTCCTGGGTTTCACCCGCGGCCAGGGTGAAGCTGACGGGGCTGATGTTCAGGGTCACTCCCTCAGTCTGGACCTCATAGGAGGTGGTCCAGGTGCCATCGACGGTGGCTTCGACGGTACGGGTCCATTCGCAGGCGATGAGGCAGTCCACACCGGCCATGGAGGGCAGGTTGAGGCTGCTTGGGTCACCGTCCAGCGCGGGATCCGCCGCCAGGTACTCGGCCTCTGTGATGTTCATCAGCAGGCCGGCGTTGACCGCTTGCTCCAGCTGTACCCGACCGGTACCGGCATCGAACGGGGTGGAGGGGATTTTCACGCCGTCGAAGTCGTCGTCGGTATAGGTCTGAGTCTTGGCGGTGCTCATCAGGACAGACTGAACTTCGGCCGGCGTCCACTCCGGGCGCAGCTTGGTGATCAGCGCCAGGGCTCCGGCCACGTGGGGGCTGGCCATGGAGGTACCGCTCATCAGGCTAAACTCCGGCGGGGTGGTGTCGGAGTAGGGCCACTCTGTGGTGTGGGCGGCCAGGATGTCGACACCGGGCGCTGCCAGGTCCGGAGAGATCGTGCTGGCAAACGGAATACCGGGGCCACGGGAGGTGAAGAAGCCGGCCATATCGCCGTTCTCGGGATTCTTGGTCTGGGTGGCGGCTTCGATGGTGGCACGATGGCCCTCACCACTGGCCAGCCAATCCAGCAGGATGTCGCCGTTGGCTTTGTTCAGCTGAATGGCAGGTAGGACGTGAAGATCTGCCACCACGTTGTCGATGGCGGTGTCGGTATTGATCAGGATCATACCGCCGGCGCCACCGGCAAGGACGTTAGACCCCTTTTCTACCCGGGCGATGTCGCCACGACGGCAGAGCACGATCTCGCCGTTAAAGGTGTCTGCGGAGAAGGGGGTGTTGCATTTTGAATCACCAAAGGCAGCCGCGTCGACGATGTCGCCGGTGTAGGCGTAGGTGGCGCCTTTACCGTCCAGCGGTGCCGGGGTGCTGTCGCCGCCTTCGAAGCCGCTGAGCTGCTTGTCGGTGTAACCACGGTCATGGGTATAGGCCGCGACGGTGGTGATCCAGGGGGCGTTACCCGGTGAGCCGACGGTACCGGCAGTGGGACCGGCGTTACCGGCGGCGGTGGCGATGTGCAGACCGGCTACCCGGGCGTTGAGGAACGCCAGAGAGTCGAGTGTATTCCAGGGGCTGTTTGCACCGCCGCCGACGGAGTAGTTGATCACGTCCACGCCGTTTTCGATGGCGTGCTCCAGGGCGTAGATCGCCACGTTGGGGAAGCAGCCACCGTAGGTGGGATTATCCGAGTAGGGCAGACAGGACTGGTAGGAGATGATGTTGGCACGGGGAGCCACACCACTGATCAGCGGCGTGCGGAACTGGGCTTCATCACCCAGGTCGTTGGTGATTGGGACATTTTCCACCGGGTTACCGGCGGCGGTGGCCGCAACGTGGGTGCCGTGGCCATGGAAATCCCAGCCGGTGCTGATGATCTCGGCGCGGTTAGGATGCTGGAAGTTTTCGCTGATGGTGCTGGGGAAGTAATCCGGCACCTCCGGGTGATACATCACCCCAATCAGCTTGTCGTTACAGATCCAGTCGTACTCGAGACAGCTGTTGAGCAGCGGGTTCTGTACCGCTTCCGGGTCGGTTACGGGGAGCGGGTTGGGGACGTAGGTGCCACTGCCAAGGGGGTTGGTGTGCGCATAGCCATCGCTGGCCTGGGCGGTAAAGGAGGGGTGGTCGGCGTCGATACCGGTATCGATGATACCGACAATGACCCCCTCACCCTTGGTGCCGATGTCAGTACCGCTCATGTCCCAGGAGCCGTCCCACAAATGGTCGGCGCCGATGAAACCCGGGCCGGCATCGGTGTGCAGCTGGTGCATCTTCACCTTTTCCACCCGCAGGATCGACTTGTCGCTGCGCAGGCGCTCCGCTTCAGCGGGGCTCAGACGCACGGTGGCGGCGTTCAGCACGATGCCGTACTCCTGCTCAAACTGAAGCGAGCGGCCGAGTTTGGCGTTGAGCTGGGCTTGGATCGATTTGCGCTGCTTGGCGATGCGGTTGAGGTAAAGCTGGCTGGCGGGCGCTTTCACGTTCAGTCGGCCACCGGCATTGTGCATCGACTGGATACCGACCTGCTGCAGTGACTGCGCGGCGGTAGCCAGGGGAGCTTCCGGGAACTGGATGTAATAGAGGTTTGAGATATCCCAGATGCTGCTTTTCAGGGCGGTCGGGGAGAGTGGGGTAATCGGATTCGCCTGGTAAGGGGCAAGACCGTCATTGGCAACGGCGGTCGTTGAGGCCACTAAGGTGGCTAGCAGGGTGAGTCTTAACACAACCTGACTCCTTCTAATTATGGTTAGGATGGGAAGCCGGCAAGCCGGCTTCCCAGAGGTTTTGCTTACTTACGACGACGGAACATCAACCAGGCCAGCAGCGGCAGGCCAAAGCCCAGGCTTCCGCTGCTGTTGCTCGGCCGAGCTTCGACCATCACGGTCATGGTGCCGGTGATAACGTGCTCACCATCGCTGGCGGTGACGGTAGCGGTGAACTCGCCGCTCTCCTTCGGTGCACCGGAGATCAGGTGGTTGCCGGTGTTGAAGGAGAGACCTTGCGGCAGCCCTTCGACACGAACATCGACGCGATCGCCATCCGGGTCGGTGAACAGGCCCGCCAGGGAGACAGCCACTTCATCACCCTGCATCACCTTGATGCTGGGCAGGGGACCATGCTGGATGGGGGCAGTGTCGTTGACATTGAGGATGTTAATGACCACCTCTTCGATGGTGCCGACATCATCCCCCTGGGAGGTGGTGACACGCAGAGTCAGGGAGGTGCCGTTCTCAAAGTCCAGAGCGTCCGGGTTAGTCACGGTGATGGTACCGTCCTTGGCGATCTCTACCGGGTTGCCTGGAATGGCACCGGCCAGGGAGATCTCGAAGGGGGTCCAGTCGTTTTCGTCATAGGCACCGATACCGAAGAACCCGGGTATGCTGACCTCGACCTTCCCGATGACCGACCCTGCGGCGGCGTCCTCTGCCACTTCGAAGCGCTGGCCGGGCACCACATTGGCCAAAAAGCTGTGCTGCAGAGTGGACGGAGCCACCAGGGTGAAGTCGGAGTTGAGATCCATCAGCATGAAATCGGCCGTCTTACAGCTACCCTCAATGGCACTCTGGGTGGAAACGGGGCCAATGCCGCCGCCGCCGCACCAGCCATCCTTGTTGGCCCACAGCATGGCGGTTTCACCCGGGGCCAGCTCCATGCTCCAAGTCCACTCATCGCCCTCGACCCCTTCGGCGTCGACGGAGTTGAAGCGTACGTCGGCGGTACCGAAATAGTATTCAATAACAGTGATGAGCTCGCCTGTTTCCCAGTGGTTGTAAGAGTAGGTGCTGGAGTAATCCGTCCCCTTCTTCACCGGGTTGAACTGGATGATCGGCTCGCCAATATCCGGGATGGCATCGCGATCGGTGCTGAATGTAAAGCCGAGATTGGCATCAAAGTCGTCGATGCTGGCGATCTCGTGGTGGTAGAGGTTCTCCAGACAGATCTGGCTGACCACGGTGCTGCTTTCGGCGGCAAAGTAGGTGGGCAGCTGGGATGTCTTCAGGCGAGCCTGGGGGTTGTTCCAGTCATACTCCATGCCGTGATCGGTATAGACAGTCTGTGGCTTGCCATCCCAGTCCAGGGTGATGCGTGCGGTGGTCACATAGTCGCTGTCCTGCAGGTAGTCGGACATGTAATCGAGCGCTTTGTCGTAACCGTAGGCGGCGACCGCTTCCGGAGTCAGGATCTTGAAATGGGCCAACTGGTCGCCCCGCTCGAAGTAGTTGGCGACGGCGATGGTGGCCGGCTGATGCAGGTTTATCCCCATCACCAGCTTGTTGCCGGAGCTACACAAAGCTTCCGGAACCACGGCGCTGCCCACGTGCTTAAGCAGGTTGTTGGTGTCCGTCTTGTCCTCGGGGCGGGTAACGCGGCTGTGCATCACCGGCAGGGCAGCCACTTTCATGGGCTGGTCGCCGGTATTGGTGAAGGACTGCTTACGCGCCTCATTGGTACCGATCCAGGGCAGAGGTTTGGGGTGATCCCAGGAGAACACCTCGGCATAGGTTTCGAAGTTGCGCTTGATGCTGCCTTTGGCCCGAGGCATTACGGCCCAACCCAGGTTCAGCGCCGGCTTGTCGCCGCTGGTCAGGGTCAGGTACCCGCTGATCTCGGCACGCTCCCAGCTCTCGATGCCGTAGTCGTCAGTCTCAACCAGACCCAATGCCGGCAGTTCGGCGGAGTTCAGTTCCAGAACCACGGGAACGGAGATGCTTTGGTTGGCGGGGATGGTAACAGAGGCGGGCAACTCCCAGCGGAAACCGGTGGTTTCAGCGTGGTGTTCCGCCACATTGGCCGCCAGGGAGTAGGTTTGTACTTCGTCGCTGAGGTTGCGCAGGGTGATCTGCTTGGTGATGCGGTGAACGCCATCGACCTCGAGGATCCCGAACTTCAGGCTCGGCTGGTAGCTGTTCTTCTCCCAAACCACCAGCGGCGAGTTCATGGCGGCATCGATGTTTTCCACACCGCTCCCGATCTGAGTGACGCTGGCGTTCTGGCCGCTGTCACCACGCTGAATGTTGTGGGAAGCGGTGTTGGCCAGCAGGGCTTTCACCTCGATGCTGGAGAGACCGTCACGAGCGCCCTTGACGATGGCTGCGGCAGCCGCAATGCGGGCAACCGCGAAGTCGGGCATGGAGTCGACCAGGGTAGCGTCACCTGCACCGACCCGGGCCACTTCCATCTCGGCGTTGTAGCTCACCACGTCGGGCTTGAGGGTGCCAATGCCGCGAACCGGGCCGTGGGGGGTCCACTCGGAGGTCATCAGCAGGTCACCGCTGGCGTCGACACCACCCACGGTAAGGGCATCAGCGGCGGCACCCAGGGTGCCGATGTTGTACTTGGAGGGGAACTGGCCGAAGTAACCCGCAGTGGTGACCACCAGGGCGCCTTTGGCGGCGGCGGCGTTGATCATGCTGATGTCACCCTGGGACCCGGAAGACTGGCCGTCGGCCGGGTCGAAGTAGGCGGCGAAGTGGCCGCCATAGAGGTAGTTATCGATGATGATGATGTCGGCGCCGCTCTCGACCGCGTGCTCCATCGCCTCAGCGATCTGGGGTTGAGAGGGGTAGCTCGGGCGCCCCCAGTCGGTCATGCCTGCCACCTTGTAGGCCATCAGCTTGGCGCCCGGGGCGTGCTGACGGACCAGAGAAGCCAGCATGGTCCCACGTCCGGTGGGGTAGGCGTTACCGGCCCGGTCAATGTACTCGTCATTCTGGTCCAGAGGGTTGAGGTCTTTGCCCCAGCCCTGTTCGGGGGAGACGTCCAGGCCACCAACGACGACCTCTGTCGGGAAGCCGTCGAAGGGCGCACCGGCATTCTCCCTGGCCAGGGCGTAGCTTTCGGCGGTGCCGTCACCACCCAGGGCTTTGTGGGTGTAGTCGATACCGGTGGAGAGGATGGCGATGGTAACACCGGCACCGGCGTTCTCGTCACTGGATAGGGCAGGGGCGGCGGTGCTGTAGGCCTTGGCCAGCAGGTCGGCGCTGACGCTCTGAAGGGCCAGATTCTGATTGGCGACCTCCAGAGTAGGCTGTTGCGGCACGTGAATCGCTGCCACTTCCGGGTGTTGCTTCAACGTTTCCAGAGCTTTGGCACTCAGGGCCAGTTCCATGGTGTTGATCAGCTTAGTGCTGCTGGCCAGCAGCTTGGCGTTGCCATCGAGGCTGCGGATGTGCTTGAGCAGGTTTTCCTGTGCCTTTTGGGCAGTGTTGAGGTCGCCCCCCTTCTCCCAGGCTGCCGGTGTCCGCAGGGAGATAACATAGCTGTCGGCCTGCTGAGTCTGTGGGGCGGAGACCACATTCAACTGGTCGGTCGGCTGAGCCGCCGTGGCCGCTGCCGGAGAGATGGCTAGGCCGACACAGAGTGCCAGTCTGGAGAGCGTGAAAGTATCTTGATTCATCCCTTGATTCCTTTTTGGGTTGAGCTTCGGCGGCGCTGTTATTTTGGCTATTGCACCGGGTCTTGTTCGTGTGGCTGGTCGACGCAAGTTCGACCAGCATCGTTGATACCCAAAGGGGGGAATTAAGGGAAGAATGTGGCTGTCATGTTGCGCTCATCTTAATGTCATTTTTTTATCATGTTGTTTCTAATCAGTGATTTATGTAAATTGTTTTCGCCGGGTCATGGCGCAGAACGGGTACATGGCTGGTCAAGCCGAGTTAGCGCTCTGGCATGAAAATGTGGTATTTGTGATTCCTATAACAAGAACAATAAAAAATTGAGATGTCGCGTCGATGAAAAATGAGGAGTACCGGGCCGGTTCCTGGCGGATCTTTCCCGCCGAGTTACGCCTTGAACTGGAGACGCCGCAGGGGCGTCGAGTCGAAACACTGCCACCCAAGGTATTCGAAGTGCTGCTTTATCTGGTGCAGTCGCCGGGACAGACGGTGGCACGCCAGAGACTGATCGATGAGATATGGCAGGGGAATGTGGCGGTGGGCAGTCGAGGCATCACCAACGCCATTTACCAGTTGCGCAAACTGCTCGCGGACGGCGAGTCTGAGGTGATACGCACCATCGCTAAAACCGGCTACCAGCTGCTGCTGCCGGTGACTTTGCCCGAGCCGGAAGCAGGCTCTGAGCCCGAACCGACCCAATCCCAACCTAACCGCTTCGATTTCCCTCACTGGCCGGTGGCCATCCTGACGCTCGCGTTATTGCTGGCAGTGGCGGCCTGGCAGTGGTGGCCAAAAACTCAATCCCTGCCCAAGGCCATCAGTTATGGCCAGCCCGTCCCCCTGACTTACCTCGATGGGGTTGAAGAGACGCCCACACTCTCCCCGGACGGCCGCTACCTGGCCTTCATGTGGGAGCGTGCCAACGAGCCAGCCCGCATCTTTATTCAGGATCTTATCCGCCCGGAAGCCTCGCTGCGGCAGATCAGCTTCAGTGAATACTCCGAGTCCAGCCCGACCTGGTCCCCGGATGGCAAAAAAATCGCGTTCGTCAGGCTGGACCCCACGGGACGCTGTGATGTGTGGATCAAAACGCTGGCGACCCTGGAGGAGCACAGAATCACCACCTGCGTGCAGCCCCGCTTCCACAGGGTATTGGACTGGTCACCGTCCGGGCGTTACCTAGCAATGATTGACAAGGCGCCAAATTCGGAGCAGACAGTGGTCTTCCTGTATGACCTGGAAACCCACGAGCGCCGTCAGATCAGCGAGCCGGAGAGTGGCCAGTGGGACAATCAGTTGGTTTGGGCTCACGGCCGTGATGAGCTGGCGTTTGTGCGTTTTCTCGGTGGCTTCCGGGCAGACCTGTACCGCATCGCTACCGAAGGAGAAGCCACCCGTCTGACCTGGGATGAGGCCTCCATCCATGGCCTTTCCTGGAGCCGCGATGACCAAAGCATCGTCTTCAACTCGATGCGTGATGGTGGCCACAGCTTGTGGCAGCTCTTTGTGGATGAGGGGCATCTGCGCCCGCTGCATCGGGATCAAACCCCCTTCAATATCGTTGCCCTGGCGGAGCAGGACCACTACGCCTACGTTCGCCACGCTGCCCTGGAGTACCTGCAGGGTTGGAATGGCCAGATGGAAAAAGCGATCTCGTCCGCGGGGCGGGATCTCTACGGCACCCTGTCACCGGATGGTCAGCGTCTCGCGTTTCTCTCCAACCGAACCGGCCGTTTCGAGATCTGGGTGGCCCAGAAAGATGGTCGTGCTGCCCGCCCCCTGACACAGAGGGAGGGGGTACGCGATCTCCCTGCCTGGTCGCCGGATGGAGATCGCCTGGTGGTCACCCTGGCCCGCCCCGAAGGCGTGGGCTCGCAACTGGTGATGTTTAACCTGGAGGAGAACCAGCGCAAGATCCTGCTGCAGGATGGCCATCAGTATCGCAACCCTTATTGGAGTGCGGACGGAAAGAGCCTGCTTATCTCCAGCACCCGTAGCGGAGCGTGGCAGATTTGGCGACTGGATCTCATCTCCGGTCAGCTCAGCCAACTGACGGAGGATGGCGGAGTTTATGCCCAGGAAGATGGGAAGGGCGACCTGTACTACAGCCGTCCCAACGAGTCTGGCCTGTGGCGAAAGGCACCGACTGGGGAGAGTGAGCGGGTGATCCTCGACCTGGCCAGCAATGACTGGGGCAACTGGACGTTGCAGGGCAACGAGGTGGTCTATCTGCGGCGTCATACCGACGCCGATCAACTGGTGCGTTGGGAGCCTGATGAGTCGGGCAGTGACGCTTACAAGGTCATTGGATCGTTCGAGCGTGGCAGCATCAAGATCAATCGCAGCCTCTCCATGGATGGGCAGGGCCGGATCATGCTGACCCGCCTCGGCCGCCAGGAAGCCAACATTCTTGCCATCTCTCCACGCTCTGACTCGCTCTGACCGCCTATCCCTTTCAATCCCGCATTTCGCTTAGCGAACCACTTTTTCACTACGACAAGCGGGTTAAGACTGTTAGGGTGGAGTCGCTAGCGGAAGTGGTTGGGGGGGGATCCGGGAGCAAGATTCCTGCATTCGAGCCCGCTCCGATAAATAGACACAGACAAGGAAGTGCCAATGGTAGAGCAAGATAGAATCGCGCAGCAGCACGATCACCAGACTGAACATCTGGAACTCGGTGAGCCTCAGCCCCAAACAACCTCCTTTCCCAGCCAGTCCTGGCTCTCGATGATGCTGGAGCCGCGCCGAACGCTTCGGGCGGTACTCGACAGCCCCACGCCATCACGACACTTCTGGCTCATCCTGGTGCTTTCGGTGGTGGTTGGGATCCTCGCCTCGCTTGGGGACCTGCCGGTCGAGATGGACGCTGCAATGTTGGTCGGGTTGGTGGTTGCCTTGCCCGTTGCGGTGTTGATCACCGGGGCTTTACCCGGCTGTTTGGCGTTATCTATCGCTGGGTGGGGAGTTGGTTTGGCGGTACCGGAGACTCACGCAGCATCGTCATCGGCATGATCTGGTCGCGATCCCAACCGTGTTGGGCCTGCCACTGCTGTTGGTCCTGGTGATGCTTTTTGGTCTCGACGCGCTGTTTGAGCCGGAGAGACTCACGCAGGGCAACTGGTGGCAAAGTGCGGTGATGGTGCTTATCAGTGTGCTGCAGGGGATCTTCGCCATCTGGTCCATGGTCCTGGCGGTGGCCAACCTGGCCGAAGCACATCGCTTCAGTCTCTGGCGCGCAGCCTGGACCCATCTGGTGGTGCTTATCTTCTGGATCCTGCTGTTCACCGTGCCCGCAGTCTACCTCATGGATAAAGGTGCCATCTGACCCGGCTCCTTATTGCCGAAAAGACGGATACTCAGTGATGAATTATTCGCCGTTTGAACCACTTGATGCCCCAAGCAGGGTGCAGAACGGATGACAGCCCATGAGCCGCTGGGTATACTCCTTGGCTCAGTTTGGTATCCAGCCAGACACACAGTTTCAGGCCCCTTAGCTCAGTTGGTTAGAGCAGGCGACTCATAATCGCTTGGTCGCGGGTTCAAGTCCCTCAGGGGCCACCATGTATATCAAAGGTTAGCGCCGTAGTGGTCGCTAACCTTTTTTGTATCCATCTTCTCTGTGTAGCACATATGTAGCAGATTGCTGACTTCATAGAGCACTTCTAAGGATGTACTCGGGTGCTGTGGAAGCTATCAGGTTCCTTACTCCCTACGAAAGCCACTTAGTCTTGCGGTGTAGTGCTGACAATACTGCACTTTGAAAGTCTGGAATGGCGTCAGAAAAAGTCATTCATTAGTCAGATACACAAGGGCGCTATCGGCCAGGGAGAGACATCCAGCGTCTGGGCATTATGACTGGTTTGTGCTCAAAGGCGACGTTGGTCATAAACCTGCTTCGGTCTGCTTTCGTGCCGACTGCGACCAACGCCGCTGCCGGCCATGCAGCTAAACGTTGGTCTTCTCCGCCAACTCAAGCGCATCTTCAACTTCGATGCCCGGTTAGCGAATGGTACTTTCCAGCTTGCTATGACCAAGCAGCAGTTGCACAGCCCGCAAGTTCTTTGTGCGCTTGTAGATCAAAGATGCCTTTGTTCGACTTATAGAATGCGTGCCTTAAGCATTGGGCTCCAAGTCAATGCTTAAGATCCATGACCGGACTTTCCTACCATATTGCCTCGTAGACAGGTGCTTCGGCGTGCCCAAGCGACTTATGAACAGGAAGTCGTCATCGCTTAGGTACTCTTGATATATCCAGGCGTCTACTGGCTGGCGAGTTTTGAGTGTCAGTTCAAACTCAACAGGCCTTCCGGTCTTTTGCTAGGCGATAGACGCCCTGAACTCTGCAGCGCCCCCGATAGCGATATCTCTAGCCCGGAGCGTGACAAGGTCACAAGCTCGGAGCTTACTGTCGATAGCGAGGTTGAACAGTGCTAGGTCCATGACTGCGCTTTCAAGTTCCAGGCGGATCCGGATTGCCCAAATTTCCTCAAGCTTCAGCGGTTGCTTCTGCCCAACGAGCTTTCCCTTGTTCCAGGGTTCCTGGCGCGGGGTTGGATTCTTGTCATGCATGCGACAGCTCCTTTGTTGGATAGGAACTACCAGTATGGGAAGGGACCCATCTCGGTCGCTTAACGGTTAGGAACGGTCGTTTTGGTTTTGCTTGAAAGCGCCCGCTACCCGCCCTAAAGCAGTCGTTCTACGTCTATGGCAGTATGGGTACTTCATACGTAGTTGGTTGAGTCGGACACTTGAACATATCTAGGTTTTGTTCATTTTCACATAATTAATACGAGTGACTCGTCTAACCTATTGAAAAGAGAAGCATTCGATCGTACCTTAGTAAGGCCCATTTCAATTGGGGGTGGGGAGTGTCACAAGCTGTCAAGGATAATCTTGAAGCCAACAGAGGCGACGAGGCTACCGAAGCAGCCGCAGTGAGTTGATGGGTTCATACCGGATACTCCTGTAACGATGATATTGTATAACATATCTGACATATGTGGCTCGGTGCGCCTGCGTACCACGATGCGTATTGAAATACGTTTGTTAAGCCTGAGGGGGGTTCTTGGAGGGTCACAGTCCTTGCCCCCTCAGGTTTTGCACCCACAAGAAAAATGAGTGAGTATCTTGAATAAAAAGAAGCACCCATGGTTTCGTCAGCGTGGATATCTCCATTTTGATTCACCTGTAGGGTACGAGACAGCAAAGCTGCTAGTAAGCAGGCCTGAAAAAGTTTCCAAACATTCATTCTATCCATTCATCAATTATGATATTGAATCGCTCAAGGTTTATTCTGACGAGAAGGAAGTGGTTAGAAAGAAATATAAAAAGCGACCAATAGCTTATGCGGCTCACTTAGACTCTCATGTATACGCCTATTATGCATTTTTGTTATCAGCTAAGTATGAGGAAAAGCTTGAGAAACATGGTTTGTCCGACACTGTATTAGCATTTCGCTCATTAGGTAAAAGTAATATTGACTTTGCACATGAGGCGTTTAGTGACATATCTAGTAGAGGCACATGCTCTGCCGTTGCTTTAGATATTACTGGTTTCTTCGACAATCTTGACCATCAAATAATGAAGAGTGCTTGGTGCCAACTGTTGGACTTAGAGCAACTTCCAAGTGATCACTATAACGTTTTCAAGTCTATAACAAAGTATTCTAAAGTTGATAAGGTTGAAGTGTTTGATGAGTTCGGAATTTCTAGTTCAAACCCTAAGTATAATCGTTTTAAGATATGCGATGCCAAAGAGTTTAGAGATAGAGTTAGAGCAAAAGGTTTAATCACTTCTCATACTGGAAATAAGGGGATTCCTCAAGGCTCTCCAATTAGCGCATTATTGTCTAACATATATATGCTAGATTTCGATATGCGCATGAAAAATATCATCGAGCCGACTGGAGGACGTTACTTCAGATACTGCGATGACATGCTTTTTATTGTTGATCCAGAGATGAGGAGCGGTATTGAGGAGCAGGCCAAAGCACTTATCAAAGAAATTCGCTTGGAGATAAACTCAGATAAGACTGAGATTAGAGACTTCATGTGCAAAGGTGGTTTACAGCAAAGTGATAAGCCACTTCAGTATTTAGGGTTTATTTTTGATGGTCAAAGAGTATTGTTACGTTCAGCTTCATTAGCACGTTTTTCAGGACGTATGAAGGCTGGTGTTAGGCTGGCAAAGAAAACAATGCGGAAAGCTAATGCTTTAAGAGCGAAGAAAGGATTACCAGCGAAAGGCTTATATAAGAAAAAGTTGTATGATCGGTACTCTCACCTGGGCAATAGAAACTTCATCACTTACGCCCACCGGTCAGCAAAAACTATGAATTCCAAAGGGATAAAAAGACAACTCAAACCCCTTTGGAAGAGACTGCAGGACGAAATGAAAGAGAAATGAAATATATTTTATTGAAGTTCGCTTTATTACTCCTTCAACTTGCAGTGGTAACCATTCCGCCTCTCAGAATGAAGGGAGGCTTCAATTTATACTAGACTTCTATCCCTACTAATAAATTTATCCTTGGTGAGTCAAGTTATAAGCCGTCTTAGTGCAGGGTAAACATGGTCACATGGTCACATGGATACCCTCTACTGTCTGATACAAAACGACTGCTTTCGGCCTGATAGCAGTCATACGGAGGGATTATGATTATGACCGCTGTGAGCACAATGCACTCTTCCTCGCCAAAGCCGCGGGTGACCGTATTGTGGCGATAGCGGCTATGTCATTCTGTGATAAATCCTGTTTGATAAGGGAGCTCGGTACAGTTATTCACAGAACTCCAAGTTAGAGCAAAGCGCAGAGGGCGCGGCGATCCGCTGCCATTGGTGGATGCGGCTGATAAACCGTTGGCCGCACCATTGGATCCCCTTCAGAGCCTTGCTGGCGAGTTCCTCAAAGCGGTTGAGTTTCGGGGAGCCGCTTTCCTCGTCGATAGGGTTGAGGTAGAGCGGGGAGATAGGGCGTTCGTTTCTGGGCAGATGGATCCCGCCCATCCCATCAATAAACCCTTTCCAGTCGCCGTTATTGGCGGCTTCCCAGATGCGTTGCAACTGCGAACCTTTGGGCAATAAGGCTTGTTTTAATCGGCGCAGTTCTCGCCATACCGTGACGGATGCACCACCAATGGTCTGAAACTGGCGGATCCGATAAGTAGAAGCCCATGCCTGAACTCGCTCGGCGGCTTCAATGGGATTCTCTCCGTGGATGCCTTGGTCGAGATCGGAACCGTCGATGTTCTTGGAGATGTACTTGGCGATATAGCCCGTTGCGCTGCCTTTCTCTTTGTCGATCACCTTTACGTCGAGTCGTCGCTTGGCTGCGCCTTTTTCGTCGCCATCCATCTCCAGGGCGTAGTGACGGAAGATCTGGATGAATTCTCGGGCTTGCTCTTTGGGCATGAACAGCAGCAGGTGCCAGTGTGGCGTGCCATCGTGTTGCGGCTCCACCACACGAACGCCGTAGGGCTGGATCCCCTTCTTGCCGTAGGCTGAACGGGTCTTTGCCCATACGTGATTGAGGTAGGTTTGGGCATCACGAACGTCTGAGCCATCCCATTTAGGGTTGGGCTGACCTGTCTTTGCATAGGCGCGATGAAAGCGGCTCGGGCAGGTCAGGGTGATGAAATAGCCCACATGATCGTTTTCATCAGCCAGTTCCTCGAAGCCCCGCACTCGCACCATAAGTTCAACTTTACGATTGGCCGGGTTGGCGGTACTGGTTTGCGCCAACTCAGCCAAACTGAACTCCTGCTCCAACTCGTTCATCATGAAGGTGTTGTCGAGGAACTCTTGTTGCTTGTTACGTCGTTGGCGATGATTCTTGGCTTGCCAGTCGCTGCAATAGATCCCCTGGTAACGATGGATCTGGTTGAATGTTCGGTAGAGGTATTCGCGGTTTTGTCGGATCGACTGCCTGAGCTTACGTCGCCACAACTCGGGATCACAGGCGCGCACAATAAACCCGACTTCGTCCCCTCGCGGGCAGAGACGAAGCCCATGTTCTTTGCCGTAACGGATAATTTCACGCACAAGGCGCTCTCGGCTGCCCTCGGCTAGTCGCAGAGCCATTTCATAACAGAACAGGCTGTGCTGGTTGGCCTGGCGCTTTATCAGATCTTCATCGAACTCAAACAGGCTTCGATGAGCAGGACAGCCTAACGTCCCTTCTATCTGTTTAACTGTTCTGAGCAGATATCGGTTTTTCTCCTGCTGTGTGGGGTGCTGGTGGTAGCCTTGCATGAGCAGCCGTTGAATATCGCTCGGAAACTTTCTCAGTTGCTCCAGAACGAAGGCCCTGTCGTCCCATTCAACGTTAACGAGCAGTTGTCCCGTTACGAGGTTGAAACCTTGTAATTGGGTAACGACTCGGCGGCCTTTGATGTACTCGGTGCTCGTTACGTTAACGGGCAACTGCCCCGTTAACGGGGGCGTGTTCTTAGGAATTTGTTCAGGATAATTGCGTGTTTCGTTAACGGGTGAGGGGGCCGTTAACGGGAATGAGGGGGACTGCAGGTTCATAACGCCACCTCGCCACAGGGTAGGTGGGTCAATTTGGCTTGGCTGTCCAGCCAGCTATCCAGATCTTCCTTTAGGTAACGGACTGCGCGGCCCACTTTGATGAAGGGGGGCGCCGGGGTGCGGTGTTTGCGGTTGCCTTCCATACGCGATTGGCGCAGGAAGGAGCGGCTCATGCCGATGTAGTGGGCGGTTTCTTGCTCGGTAAAGGCGCGCTTGGTTTCGGTGTGCAGTGCCATAACGTGTCTCCTGAAGTTCATCAGGGTTCACGCTATGGCAGGATAGCTTCACGTTAAGCTGGCCGTTAAGCTATCCGTGAAGTTAAGTTTTCAAGGCCTTACGTACTTCAGAAACCAGGTTTTGAAAGCGGCCATAGGAGACGGTGTTCTCTTTGTTACGGTCACGGCCAAACCAGCTGAGATCATCATGGGTCATGTTTGAGATCACAGAGTCCACGTCATATTCTCGCGGCCCATCTTGGTTTACTTCCGTGCGCAGCATGTTCCATAGACGGTCAGAACGTAAATGCGGCTGGGTTGTAAGCATGCGCGCCAGAATCTGCTTTATCGGATGTGTCAGCGTTTCTGTGGGAGCCACAAAGGGCTTGGTCGTTACGCTGTTGTGTCTCAGGTGAGCTTTGATTGACTCCAACTCGAAGCGCAATTGATGGGGCTTAATATTTAACGCGGCCGTCGAGAGGTGCTTTTGAGTCATGGCTTTGAAAGCGTCAAGACGATCTACAGTCTGATCAGCCAAAGCTGCTGTCATCGTTTCAAAGCCTTTCATAATGCTATGCATGTCTGGTAGAGCTTGGACGCAAGTAAAGGCCCAAAATGGATTTTGGGGAAGTACGCTCAGGTTCCCACAGTAGCTAAAGCTCATTTTCGGGTGTTCTTGAGCTAAAGCTTGATTGCTGCGCCACTGGCTGACACCTTCTGGCTCCAAAATGAGGGCTCGGGTCAACGACGCCTTTTCGTCATTGATGAGTTTGACCGACACACTATTTGGAAGGGAAATCATCCCACGATAGTGAAATAGATTGCCGAGCCCGTATTCCCCATCTTTTGCTTTGAGCATTGCTGCAAACTCGGTGCCTTCGACCCGAGCGCAGAGTGACACCACGTCCCTCTCGACCAGATCGAGCAGATCCCCTTCGCTTAATGCGCTGACCTGACTAATCTCATTGAGTCGGTAAAAGCGTCTTTCCATCTGTTCGCTGATCCTCTTCAAACCGCTGAATCACTCCTAAAGCGGGCTACGCTCAACCTTACTACAGCCGGCACGGTCACCCAAACTTACGCCAGAATGAGCCCTTAAGATGCTTGAGATTGCGGTTGAACTTGGGGGCTTAGAGGCATGGCAATCGTTTCTTTCTGGGGGTTTTACTTTTCATACCCGTGGATTTGTCGGTGGTACTTTAGGTTGTCTTCGTTGATGTCGTGGTGCGGGTTAACCCGAAGTTTGCCTGATATGGGCCCGAGCAAGCTGAAGTCGTCATCAATCGAGAAGCTGCCTCGGTCTAACATCACGTGGTGATTGGGGCACAGGCAAAGTAAGTTGTCTTTGCTGTCATCGCCGTTATGAGGTCTGCCGAGCGGCCTGATGTGTGCCCCTTCGGAGTAGCTTCCAGTTTTCGTTGGTATAGCAATGCAACAGACTTGGCAGTGGTTTTTGTAAAGCCGCTTAATCTCTAGTGAGATCTCGGTGTCCCGAACGATCCTCATCACCGTCCCTTCACGTCGCTCGGGAGTTGCCGGGCTGCCGGCGATTTCGGTTTTTTCTGGAGTTTTTCTATCGCTATTGCTGCCGCAATAGATCAAACGAAAGCGGCAAATCTTAAAGCCGCTTTTCCCCAGTTCTTCCCAGGCATCCACCACGCAATAAAGGCCTGCGTAGCTGTAGCCCTTTTCTGGTGAGGAAGATGATTTATGGTTATGTCCTCGAGCGACTCTTACTGGCAGTCCTTGGTCCCAACTGGTCAAAAGGCCAGCATTGCTTGGATGCTCCCAGGATTGGTCCTTAACTTGGCGCTTGGTATCCGGATCGTTACCGCCGGCTCCGGTATAGATGATCTCATCGCCGTGGTCTTCGTCATCTTCATAGCCGCCAGATAAGGCAATAGCAGCGGCTCCCTCTTTGCCGTTGCCATCAACGCCCCATCCACTATTTCGGTGAAAGCAAGATGGCATCATCTCTTTGCGATCCGCGAACCAATGTCCCTCTTCAATTCCTTCAATCTCACCAAATGTGATGGGTCTTGCCATGACTAAATCCTTTTAAATGGTCTGGTCTCCCTAATCTATCAGATCGACCGCGCAACTTTGTGCTCTGGACTAGGTGCGCTTAGCGCATGGGGATCTTGAAATAGGTACTGTGACAGTCAGCATTTCTTTTCACCGTGTCGGCTATCGCGTTGACTGGGGATTCCACAATGTTCCCAAGGTGATCGCTGATTATTTTGCCCACTTTCAGACCCTATAGGGTATCGAGTTGTTTCCCACTGGCTATAGCCAACTCGAAAAGTCCCCAAACATGACATTGAGTCCCTATAGAGGACCTGAACTCGTTACCAATTAGCCAATGAGATTCACGGCAGCAGCTTTATGCTCCGGCGCCAGGTGGGCATAGCGCAGCGTCATCTTGAGATCGGCGTGGCCCAGCAGTTCCCGAACGGTATTGAGATCGACCCCTGCCATGACCAGCTTACTGGCAAAGTGATGGCGCAGATCGTGAAAGTTGAAGCCGCTGATCTGGGCGCGCTCCAGTAGGTTGGCCCACGGCTTTTTCACGTCGGTTAATGGCTTACCTGTCTCGGCCTCAAACACAAAGTGATAGTCAGGGTTGTGTTCGCGCCAGTCGTGCAGGGCGGTTACGGCTTCCTGATTCAGTGGTATGGTGCGGCCCGCCTTAGACTTGGCTTTGTCGCCCTGGACCGTGAGATAGCTGCCCCCAAGCGAAACGGCGCTCCAGGGCAGGGACAGCAGTTCACCCCGGCGCATTCCGGTGTTCATCGCCAGCAGGATCAAGGGTTCGAGGTAGTCGGCAAAACGTCGGCCCTGAAGCGACGGGTAGAGCGGCTGATGACGGGCTTCCCGAAAGGCGTTGCCCGAGTCGCGTTTGTTTTTGAGCTCGGCATCCCGCTCCCGCAGCGCGGTTCGCAATCGCTTCTCTTCGGGGGCGCTGAGGTAGCGTACGCGGGTGTTGTCGGCCTTGATGGGCTTGACCTTGCTCAGCGGGTTCGACGCTATCAGGCCCCAATCGACGGCACGGGACAGCGCCCCTTTCAGGCTGTTGACGCTGTAGTTGATGGTCTGGGCCGCTTTACCCAACTTGCGCTGCTCATTGCGCCACTTCTCCACTTCCCACGGGGTGATCTGATCGAGATCTTTACTCAGCAACATGGGGAAGCGGTTGCGGATGTGCTTGTAGGTGCGCTCGGCGGTTTTCGGATTGCGGGCGGTCAGGAAGGGCAGGTAACGCGCTTCGAGGTAGGTAGCAAGGTTCAGGTGCTTGCGGCGTTCATGCTCGGCACGGGCGCTGAGCCGCTCCTGCTGGACATCGTTGCCTTTGCTGACTTCAGCCAGCTTCTCCCGGGCCAGATCGCGCGCTTGGGCGGCGGTGAGCTCTGCCGCTGCCCCTAGGCGGTAATTGACCTGTTTGCCGTTGAGGCGGTAGTACAGATAAAAGGCGATGGCCCCTTTGGGGCTGATCCGGGCATGAAACCCGGGGATCTCGGTGTCGTTAAGCCGACCATCGGCCACCGTAAGGGCCTTGAGACTGCTGTTGCTGATCTTACGCTTGAGCGCCATTGCTCGCCGTCCGTCACTGATTGCAGGGGAGTTGACGTGCTACTGTGTAGCACATATGTAGCAAATCGATTGGATCTGAGCGTAACGCAATGAGCCGGAGTGAACAACGGTTTGCTTGTAATGCTATGTTTAATAAAGGCTTACTTGTTCACTTTTGTTCATGGTGGTTTATGGGAATTCGGCAAAAATTCGTCTCATAATCGCTTGGTCGCGGGTTCAGGTCCCTCAGGGGCCACCAAATATAGAAAGGCGCAGCAGGTTAGTAACCGCTGCGCCTTTTCTGTTTGTGCCGCCATTGTGCGGCTTAGAGGTGCCCTTAAAGTGGAGGACCATTCGCAATGCGCCGTGTGCTGTTTAAATTTCACAACGGGCGTTGAGTATCTTTATCGGGTCGAAACTTAAGTTTATGACTTCACCAATTTGGTAGCAGTAGCCTACTTTTGAGCCCTGCGATTTGCAGACCCATAGCCTCGTAAACGGCTTCGAAATCTTGGCATCCAGCCGGTAGGCCGGGTAAAGCCATTTGTGCCTGAATGAAGAAGCGCTCTTGGCTAGCCGTTTGGTCGTAAGCAGACTGCCACCAATGGATAATTCGCTGGCGCGAGTCATTGAGTCTCTGTGCGGAGGGTAGGCGATCGGATTTGGCTCGATTCTCTTTCGAAGTGGTTGGTAGCAAGTTCCACTTGTCGTTATTTGGCCAGTGAGCAAAAGGTAGGCAGTGGTCGATCTGGCTAGTCTCGGGTTTGAGTTTGGTACCCGTCCAGACGCTCGTGAGGTCAAACCCATTTTGATATAAAGCTATCATACGTTGCCGTATAGCCGAGGTGTCGTGCTTAGGATCAAGCCACTGCAAGTAGATGTAGTAATGCTCTAACGAGATCTCTCCACTTTCTTCTCGGGCAATATTACCTCGGTAACGCTTCATCTCTGCGACCCATTGCTGAATTAACATCGGCTCAATCCAACTGCCGTAGAGCCGAAGGCAATCCCAGAGTTCTTCTTCGAGCGTGAAGTGGCCAAAGCTGGCAAAGAAATGTTGATCAAGGACAGTCTGCCCTTTGATGTTGACGCGCTTTCGTTCCATCGCAAATAGCGGATTACTTTTATCGCCTCGATAGGTATAAGTCACTGGGCCCGATTTGATAGTGGCGAGAACATCCTGAAATGTAGAGATTAGCGCTCGGCTTTCCTCAGGTGAGAGTAGGGCGCCGATGGAAAGATCATCTGGCATCAACCCCATCTGTTTTAGTGTTAGCCACCCTTTTTTCACAAAGCCTAGCCCGGCATTGGAATTGGCACTTTGATGCAGTCCTCCCTGATTCACCAGGCGCATAAATTGTCGAGTCCAATATAGCGCTACTAGCCCCAAGGGAATGATGACTTTACCATCGGTTCTGTCCAATACAGAGCCGGGATGAGCATCGGCGATCCGTAAGAGGGTCCTCAGCAGTGCAAGCTTGTAGGTGGCGGACTTGCTTTCGTTGACAATGACGTGGCGGATTGTAGATAGACTACCTTTTCCGTCATCCGGCAAGGTGAAAACGACACTCTGCCAGCTTACGTCACCTCGGCCCATGGCATCGCTGTCGGCCTGTGTCAGCATGGATACAGCTAAACCGTAGCGCCTCGCGAATTTCTCTAGCTCTGAGCTCTGGGTTGGGTAGGCAACTCTGCCATCTGAAAAGTCACCATGCCTTAGGGTAATGACCAGTCGTCCACCTGGCTTTAGCAGGTTAGAAAGCTTGCGAAAGGCTTTCTCACGATGGCTATAGGCCAGGTGCATCCAGACGGCGCTGACAAGGATGAGGTCAAAACGCATGCCCAATTCGGTAGTCTTAAGCAGTCCTGGTAGGCAGTCATCGATCCAAGTGACGGGCAAACCTGCTGTTAATTCTTTGCCAATTTCTGCAAGTTCATACGCCGGTTCGACCGCGATGACCTGAGCACCACGTAGAGCCATCCAGTGTGAATCTCGGCCACTGCCTGCGCCAACATCCAATACGTAACTATCCGAGCAATCGCTATTTGGCCAATAGGCCGACCAGGATTGGTGGACCCGCTCAAAGGGTAACTTGTTGTACGTACGAGCCAGTGGCTCTGCATTTTCTCTATAAAAGCGTTTGTTAACGTCCATCGGGCATAAACGTCTGTTTATATTGGAATTGGTTTGAGGTTATGGGGTTAAGGAAAGGCGGTCAATGATTGAAGCTTGAACGCACAATGCCGACTTAGCCGCCCCTCTATACCTCGCAGTGGTCCGCTCACAGTGGGCTCTATCACCAAAAACCTTCATCATTTTTAGTGGCGCCAGTCAATGAAGTAGGCGCTGGTGAGTGCGTCTTTCTGATCTTGGTTCGAATCTGAGCAAGGGCTCAGAGGGAAAACTAGGGCAGGGGAAAGGAACGTTTTATCTTGGCCACTTTCACTAGCCTTATCGAGGCTTTCCTTGCAGTTAAAGGGAGTTACGCATGTCAGAGACCCGCATCGATTCTGAGATTCAACCTGGACGTCGCCGATTCTTAAAAGCCACCACCGGGGTGGCCGCCGCATTGGCTCTGCCCGGACAGGTGCTGGCCGCCGAGGGGTGGACTCCGCCGGTGGGCGGTGGCCAAAACGACTCCGACAAGTTGTGGAAAGAGGTGAAAAAGGCTTTCACCCTCGATAAGCGCAACGTTTACATGAATATAGGGACAACCGGCTCCATGCCGCGCCATGTGCTGGCGCAGTTTGAGGCCAACAACGCCATTGTTGCCCGGGACCCCTGGGCCATGGGCCATAAGTTCGGTGGCTTCTCCAAGATGGGCGATATGATCGAGGAGGTGGCGCCCGGCTTTGGTGCTGATTCTCATGAGATCGTGTTCAGCCGCAACACCACCGATGGCCTCTGCACCATCCTGGGTGGACTTCAGTTCCAGGCCGGGGACGTGGTCCTCACCACCCACCACGAGCACATGGGGCTGAAATCCCCGCTGGATGTGGCGCGTCGCCGCTATGGCATCGAAGTGGTGGAGCTGGAGATCCCCGTGGACACCGGTAACAACAGTGTCACCGAAGAGGATTTTGTCCGGGTCTTTGCGGATGCAGTGGCCCTTTACGGCAGCCGGGTGCGCCTGATCACCTTCTCCCACATCCCCTATGTCACAGGGACAGTCCTGCCGGCCAAGCGGATCTGCCGGGAGGTGGCGGTGCCGAACGGGATCCCAACCCTGGTGGACGGCGCCCACACCATAGGGATGCTGAACCTGGATTTTCATGACATCGATTGTGACTTCTACGCCGGTTCCGGGCACAAGTGGCAGTGTGGTCCGGGCGCCACCGGGATCCTCTATGTCCGCAACGAGGCCGAGCGGCTGAAAACGTTTTGGTGGGACCGTCCCGACCCGCTTCTGCTGGTCAATAGCTCCCGCTCCGAAAGTGAAAGCCTGCCTCTGAACCAGCGACTTCAGTACATCGGTCAGGATCACATCCCCAGCAAGCGTGCCCTGGCCGACGCCTGTCTGATGTGGGACAGTATCGGCCGTGATCGCATTGAGGCGCGCGTCAGCGACTTGGGGCTGCGCTGTAAGCAGCGTCTTGCGGCAGCGTTCCCAGGTGCCAGTATCTTCTCGCCCATGACAGCCGAGCTGAACGCTGGCATCACCACCATCAACCCCTTTGATGATGTGACCGATGGGGCGCTGCTGACCCGCTTCCGGGATCGCCTGCGCGAGGAGTACGGATACACCATCCGCACCACCAGCTTTGCCCTGAACAAAGGGGATGCGGTAATGACGCAGGCTCTGCGGATCTCGACCCACCTGTTCCACGACGAGCAGGACGTGGATGGTCTGGTGGATGCAATGTCCCAACTGTATATGGATATGGCGTAAGCAGCGGGGTCCCGAGGGGCCCCTTTTTCTTGGTATTTTTTATGTTTCGAGCAGTCTCGTTTCTTTGGTTGTTGGGCGCCTGGACCCTGCTGGGCGCGGCGCCGGCATGGGCCAAAGATCTTGAGGAGATCAAAGAGGCCGGGGTGTTGCGCCATATCGGCATCCCCTACGCCCACTTCGTCGCCAGTTACCGTTCGCTCGATGGTGAACAGGCCCAAGGGTTTGACGTGGAGTTGATCCAGGCGTTTGCCCGTCATCTCGGCGTGGAGTATCGCTACGTTCCCGCGAGTTGGCGCACGGCGGTTGGCCAGTTAACCGGTCGTCATGCCGTTTATGCGGAGGGTGAAGTGGTGCTTGGGGAGGCCCAGGCGGTAGAGGGCGATCTTGTGGCCAGCGGCGTCACGCTGCTGCCCTGGCGTGAGTCCCTGGTGGACTTCTCCGACCCCTACTTTCCCTCGGCGGTGTGGTTGGTGGCCCGCAGCGATTCCTCAATGCAGCCCATCGTGCCCAGTGGCGATGTAAAAGCGGATATCGAGGCGGTAAAAAAGCTGATGGCTCAGCGAACCGTACTGGCGATGCGCAACTCCTGCCTGGATCCCAGCCTCTACCAGTTGGAGCTGACCGACGCCGAGGTGGTCCTTCCCAAACAGGAGCGCCAGCTCAACGAGATGGTGCCCGCCATCCTGAACAAGGATGCGGAAAGCACCCTACTGGATGTTCCGGACATCGTTATCGCGTTGGAAAAGTGGCCGGGGCAGATCAAGGTGGTCGGCCCGGTCTCTGAAGTCCAGGAGATGGGGGTGGTGTTTCGCCGGGAATCGCCGCAGCTACGCGAGGCGTTTAACGAGTTCCTGGCGCAGATCCGGGCCGACGGCACCTACATGGCGCTGGTGAACAAGCACTTTCCCAGCATGCCGTACTTTTTCCCCGATTTTTTTGATCCCCCGCAGCCCTGAACCATGGCCAGATGTAAGTGGCTCCACCCCCACAGCCTCGCCTTCATTCTTGCCGGCGCGGTGTTGATCGCCTACCTGCTCCTGCTGCTTCTGGTGGCCCGGGAGGGGCAGAGTCAGCTGAGTGAATACCAGGACAATGAGCTGACGCTGAGGGTTTCCAACTATGCGCGGGAGATGAACTATTTCCTCTCCAACAGCCAGGCCCGGCTCAAGGCGCTGACGGAAGACAGTGTGGTCCACACCTACTTTGACAACCGGGCGTTGGGGATGTCGATGACGTACGGTCTGGGGGCCAGCAAGTATCAGATGGCGCAGCTGTTGCGACAGAACCAGCAGCGCTTTGAAAAGGAGGGCAAGCCGGTTTTTGAACGCCTGGTGATGATGGATTTCCGCGCCCGTGTCCTGGCGGACACCGATCCGGCCGGCGCGATACTGGAGGAGCTGCCACTCTCGGCGATGTACCACGCGGGGGAGCGTCATCGGATCATCGCCCGCCGCGATGGCGGTAAGCTGGTTCTGCTTCAGTTGGCCACGGTATTTCGTCATGACCAACCCCAGGCGATCCTGGTGGCCAAGCTGAACCGGGCACAGATCACCCAGGTGTTGTCCAGCCAGGAGCAACCGGAGCAAGCCAGTCGACTCCAATTGAAGACGCCGGAAGGGGCCCTCCTAGCCTGGGATGCCTTTTCCTCTTCACGGGCCTTTGATGACCCCCGCAACATCGCCCATACCCTGCCTCTTGCGGTGCCCGGCTTCGCTATCCAGGGCTGGTTCCTGCCCCTGGCCAACCAGGATTTCTTTACCTCGAGCTGGTTCGTGGCAGCCCTCTCGTTGTTGGCTTTTCCCGTGGTGTTGGGTTTCTTCTTCATGCTGCGGATGAACAGCCGAAACCTGGTGTTGCAGACCAAGGTGGGACTGGCGGCACGACAGCAGCGCAGTCTGGCGGATAAAAATCAGCAGCTACTGCAGGAGGTGGAGAAACGCCAAAGGTCAGAGAAGTTGCTGGCCTACCAGGCCAGTCACGATACCCTGACCGGCCTGCCCAATCGCAAAGCGGGCCAGGAAGCGCTGGCGCAGTGGGTGGCCAAAGCCCAGGCGGCGGGGCAGGGGGAGCAGGTGCTGCTGATGTTCATTGACCTGGATAACTTCAAGCACATCAATGACAGTCAGGGACACCATTACGGCGACCAACTGCTGGTGCAGAGTGCACGGCGCCTGGGAGAGGGGGCCGATGGTCAGGGCATGGTGGCCCGGTTCGGCGGTGATGAGTTCCTGGTGATCCAGGGGCAGTTGGCGGATAGGGATGTGGCCAGGGCACAGGCGGCGCGGATCCTGCGTCTTTTCGAAGCGCCCTTTGACCTGGAGGGGGGGCGGGTGTACGCCTCTGTCAGCATCGGCATGGCCCTCTATCCGGAGGACGGTGTCGAGGGCAATACCCTGATCCAAAGAGCGGACGCCGCGCTTTACCGGGCGAAGGAGCAGGGGCGCAACGGGTTCAGTTTCTATGATGCCAGCATGGATCACTTCGCCCAGCGGCAAGTGCTGCTAGACAGTAAGCTGCGCCAGGCGCTGGAGGAACGGCAACTTTCGGTGAACTACCAGCCAATCCTGGCACTCAACACGGGACGGATCGTTGGGGCGGAGGCCCTGGTGCGATGGAGAGACCCGGAACTGGGCTGGATCTCGCCGGCGGAGTTTATCCCCCTGGCGGAGCGCAACGGCCTGATCCATAAACTGGGTGATCAGGTACTGGCCCAGGCCTGCAGCCAGGCCGCTCGCTGGCAGGCGCTGTCGCCGCTGCAGATCGCGGTCAATGTTTCCAGCATCCAGTTTCGCCATGGTGAGGCGCTTTGCCAGCGGGTACTGGAAACACTGGACCGCACCGGCTTGCCGGCCAAGTGCCTGACCATTGAGGTGACCGAAAGCCTGCTGCTGGACAACCACAAGGATCTGAGCGCGACGCTGCAACCTTGGGTGGCCCACGGAGTGGGTCTGGCCATAGATGACTTCGGTACCGGGTACTCAGCACTGGGCTACCTGCAGCGGTTCCCCTTCAGTAAGCTCAAGATCGACAAAGTGTTCCTGAACAAGCTGGATACCAGTGCGCCCGACCGGAGTCTGGTTGAAGCGATCCTGGCGATGGCCAGGGCGCTGGGGCTTGAGGTGGTGGCGGAGGGGATAGAGCACGACTGGCAGGCGCAGTTCCTGCGTCAACGGGGGTGTCATTTTGGTCAGGGCTACCTCTACAGTCCCGCTGTGACTGCCGAAGAGTTTGAGCGCCTGTTGCACCAGGAGAGCCAGCACCAGCCGAGAAAGGCACTGGCTGTGGGTTGAGGGACCCGTAATGGGAAGAGTCTTACAGCTCTACGGTCAGGATCTGGTAGGCAGGGGTTTCATAAGGGTGGGCCGCTTTGAGCGCCCCTACAATCGCAGACTGCTTCGCGGCCTCGAACACCAACTCCACCTTGCTCTCTGACAGGCGGTGCAGCGTGCCAACCTCGCCCACGTGGGGCCGGCTCTGGGGCAGGGGACGAAACTGCCCCGTTCCCTCGCTGAACCAACAACACTGGTCGTAGTGGCCAACTTGCCCGGCTCCGGCGGCGAACAGGGCGGCCAGTACGCGCTCCCTATCCTCACTGGGGACGTAAAACTCCAATTTTTTTAACCGGATGACGCTCATGTGGGTTACTCCGGGCGAAAGCGAATCGGCTCAGGCCTGTTTGCGGGTTTGCTCCAGCCACTGCTGGCGCTGAGCTTGCAGGCTTTTCAGGCCCTTCTCTGCCTGCTTGTTGTTCCCACGTAGGCGCCAGTAGGCGTAGCCCCCAAGTTGAAATGCCTGGCCCAGCAGGGCTTCGTAGAGCGCCCACCCATCGATCTTTTCCGATCCGGCTTCGAGGATGGTGCCGAGATCCGTCATCAGGGCATCGGTGTCGCGCTGCTGTTGTGTGCGGATGGGCGTGAGATCCTGCTGTGAGCGGGTGTTGGCCAGAAACCCCTGGCCGAAGGCGTCCCGGAGCCCTTGATGCAGGGAGTCACGCAGGGATTGGCGCTGCAGAAGTTCAGGGCTCAAATGCGGATAGGAGTCACGACGTGTCGCCAGGATCTCGGCCAGCGCCTGTTTGGCGTTGGCGTTGTCCTGCTCCAGCTGACGGCGGTGTTTACGGGCCAGGTAGGCCACGTAGGCCAGGAGGACGCCGGCGAAGCAGAGAAAAACAAGGAGTACGGTTTGATTCATAACGGGATGATAAGCAACGCATGGATGCCACCGAGTATACCTCGGTGGCTTAAGCTTGGCGCCGCCTATCGTGCGACTCAGTCGGCGTAATTGAACAGCTCCTTGACCATGGCCAGGGTCTCACCCAGGTTATCGGTCGCAGAGGGGGCGATAAAGATGGTGTCGTCGCCGGCGATGGTCCCCAGGATCCCTTCCGCCTTGCCCATGGAGTCAAGCAGGCGTGCGATCAGCTGGGCGGCCCCGGGACTGGTTCGAACGACGATCATGGAGCCGTTGTGGTCCACGTCCAGCACCAGGTTGCGTAGCTGGGCATTGGCGGTGGGTACCCCGAGTTCGGCAGGGAGGCAGTACACCATCTCCTGCTTGGCATTTCGAGTTCGCACTGCACCAAATTTGCTGAGCATGCGGGAGACCTTCGACTGGTTGATGCTGGAAAAGCCTGCCGCCTGGAGCGCGGTGACGATCTCCCCCTGGGAGCCAAAGCGTTCCTCTTTGAGTAACGACTTGAAGGCGCGGACCAGTTCTTCTTGTTGACTGCTGTTTCTCATCAATTAATTCAAACACTGCATCACGGATGATGGCGCCAACTTTGTATAGAACGCGCTTAAAAAGCAAGTGTGATTCACATTTTAAGCATAAAAATTCAGCCCATGAGGTGGTGATTTATCTGTCCAGGCGGTTGGGGCTGGTGGGTCGGGGCGGCACCACCGGTAGCGTTGCCATCAGCAGCGGGTTTGGTTATTGTGGGCGCGAATTTGTCGCCGTGACTAAGCTCACGCGTTCAGGGAAAGTTGGAGATAAATCATGAAAGTTGCAGTTCTTGGCGCCGCTGGCGGGATCGGCCAGGCCTTGGCCCTGTTGTTGAAGCTCAACCTGCCTGCAGGCAGCAAGCTGGCCTTGTATGACATTGCGCCAGTCACTCCGGGGGTGGCCGCAGACATCAGCCATATCCCGACCGCAGTCGAAGCCGTGGGTTTTGCCGGCGATGACCCGACCCCAGCCCTCGAAGGTGCCGATCTGGTGCTGATCTCTGCCGGTGTGGCGCGTAAGCCGGGGATGGATCGGGCGGACCTGTTCAATGTGAATGCGGGCATTATCCGTAACCTGGTGGGCAAAGTGGCCGAGGCGGCCCCCACCGCCTGTATCGGTGTGATCACCAACCCGGTCAACACCACGGTCGCGATCGCTGCGGAAGTCCTGAAAAACGCCGGTGTTTACGACAAGAGCAAACTGTTCGGCGTCACGACCCTGGATGTGATCCGGTCCGAAACCTTCATCGCCGAGGCCAAAGGCCTGGATCCGGCTCAGGTGAAGATCAATGTGATCGGTGGCCACAGTGGTGTCACCATTCTGCCTCTGCTGTCTCAGGTGGAAGGCGTGACGTTCAGCGACGATGAGATCGCAGCTCTGACCCACCGCATCCAGAACGCGGGTACCGAAGTGGTAGAAGCCAAAGCGGGTGCCGGTTCTGCGACCCTCTCCATGGCTCAGGCGGCATGTCGCTTTGGCCTCTCCGTGGTTCGCGGCCTGCAGGGTGAAGAGAACGTCATCGAGTGCGCCTACGTCGAGGGTGACGGTGAGCACGCCCGTTTCTTCGCTCAGCCGGTCCGTCTGGGTAAGAATGGCGTTGAGCAGATCCTGCCTTACGGCGACCTGAGCGATTTCGAGAAGGGAGCCCTGGATGGCATGTTGGAAACCCTCACCGGTGACATTGCGAAGGGTGAGAGTTTCGTTAACGGCTAATGCCGGATACCGTTAAAAAAGCGCCCATCGGGGCGCTTTTTTTATGCGTTGAGAGCGCCCAAGCTGGGCTTGTTAATACAGCCAGGCTGTACTGACGGAGTTAGCTGCTGCGCTCAACCGCAATGCGGGCCAGGCCTTCCAGTGCGGCTTTGTGGGGGGTATCCGGGAGAATGGCCAGGGCGGCGATCGCCTTTTGGGCCTCCTCAACCGCCCGCTGCATGGTGTACTCCAGGGAGCCGGTCCGGTTGAGGGTGGCGACCACGGCATCCACCTCGTCGCAGCCACCGTTTTCGATGGCGTTGCGGATCCGCTGGCTCTCTTCCGCATCCGCATGGGCGATGGCGTGGATAAGCGGCAAGGTCGGCTTCCCTTCGGCCAGGTCATCCCCCAGGTTCTTGCCCAGTTCCTCGGCGTCTGCGGTGTAATCCAGCACGTCATCCACCAGTTGGAAGGCGGTACCCAGGTAGCGGCCATAGTCTGACATCGCCTGACAGGTGGCGTCGTCCCGCTCAGCCAACACCGCTGCCAGGTGGGTGGCAGCTTCGAACAGGCGGGCGGTCTTGCAGTAGATCACCTGCATGTAGCTCTCTTCACTGGTGTCGGCGTCGTTGCAGTTCATCAGCTGCAGCACCTCACCCTCTGCCAGGACGTTGGTGGCATCGGCGAGGTCTTCCAACACCTTGAGGCTTTTGAGCTCCGTCATCATCTGGAACGAGCGGGTGTAGAGGAAGTCCCCCACCAGCACGCTGGCCTGGTTGCCAAACAGGGCATTGGCGGTTTCCCGTCCCCGGCGCATGGTGGACTCGTCAACGACGTCGTCATGCAGCAGGGTGGCCGTGTGGATAAACTCGATGATGGCGGCCAGTTTGACATGGGCATCGCCCTGATAATCCACCGCGCGGGCGGCGAGAACAGCCAAAAGTGGACGAAGGCGTTTACCACCGCCATTGATGATATAAAATGACAACTGGTTGATCAGGGCCACGTCAGAGTGGAGCTGATCAAAAATCATTTGGTTGACCGACGTCATGTCGTCGTCGGCCAGGGCGCGGATGGCATTCAGGTCCATTCTTGGGTTCCGAAATCTGGCTCGTAGCGGCGAAAGCTTACTACTTTAATGGCTTTGCGGCCTGTCATTCTACCGTAAATGTGGGGTACGACCAGTGCCTTTCACGCCCTTATGGAGAGTGACCGATCCTTTTTTCGATCTTTTTCCAAGGGGGACTTGCCTGATTATCGTCCATGCCTTAGAATGCGCGCCCATTGTCAAACAGTTTTAGCCACACCCTGGCCCCCAACAAATGAGCGGGTTTCAGCGTGTGAAGTAGCGGAGTTATTATGTACGCGGTTTTCCAAAGTGGCGGTAAGCAGCATCGTGTTGCCGAAGGCCAAACCCTGCGTCTGGAGAAGCTGGAAGCAGAAACCGGCGCCACCGTTGAATTCGATCAGGTTCTGCTGGTCGCGAACGGCGAAGAGATCAAGGTCGGTGCCCCTCTGGTTGAAGGTGGCAAAGTGGTTGCGGAAGTGGTTTCCCACGGTCGTGCTGACAAGGTGAAGATCGTTAAGTTCCGTCGCCGTAAGCACAGCCGTAAGCAGATGGGCCACCGTCAGTGGTTCACTGAAGTTAAAATCACTGGCATCAACGCCTAATTCGAGGAGTACTGAGAGATGGCACACAAAAAAGCTGGCGGTTCTACTCGTAACGGCCGTGATTCCGAAAGCAAACGTCTGGGTGTAAAGCGCTTTGGCGGTGAGTCCGTTCTGGCGGGTAACATCATCGTTCGTCAACGTGGTACCAAGTTCCACGCCGGTGACAACGTAGGTTGTGGTAAAGACCACACCCTGTTTGCCACCACCGACGGCAAAGTGAAGTTCGAAGTGAAAGGCAAGAACAATCGCAAGTTTGTGAGCATTGTTGCTGAGTAATCCGAGCTGACCGGATGAAAAAGCCCCGCGGACGCGGGGCTTTTTGCGTATAGCGGGTATACTTACTGCGTTTTGAAGCAGGGGCGAAAAGATGAAGTTTGTAGATGAAGTGACCATTCGCGCCGAAGCTGGCGATGGCGGCAGTGGTGTGGTCAGCTTCCGTCGGGAAAAGTACATTCCGAAAGGGGGCCCGGACGGGGGCGATGGCGGCGACGGCGGTGATGTCTTCCTGCTGGCGGATGAAAACCTCAACACCCTGGTGGATTACCGTTTTGAGCGTTGCCACCGGGCCGTTCGCGGCGAGAATGGCCGCGGTGCCAATTGCACCGGCAAACGAGGTGAAGACAAGATCCTGAAGGTGCCGGTGGGAACCCGTGCCGTCGACGCTGATACCGACGAGGTGATTGGCGATCTGACCCGGCACGGTCAGAAGCTGCTGGTGGCCAAGGGTGGCTTCCACGGTCTGGGCAACGCCCGTTTCAAAAGCTCGGTGAACCGGGCGCCTCGGCAGAAGACCCTGGGCACCAAAGGCGAACACCGCGAGGTGCGCCTGGAGCTGATGTTGCTGGCGGATGTCGGACTGCTGGGTTTGCCCAATGCTGGTAAGTCTACCTTTATCCGCTCCGTCTCCGCCGCCAAGCCTAAAGTCGCCGATTACCCCTTTACTACCCTGGTACCCAATCTGGGCGTGGTGCGGACCGGCCCCTCCAGCAGCTTCGTAATCGCCGATATCCCAGGCCTGATCGAAGGTGCCTCCGATGGCGCCGGCCTCGGGATCCGCTTCCTTAAGCACCTGGAGCGGTGCCGGGTGTTGTTGCACATCGTGGATATGGCGCCCTATGACGGCAGCGATCCCATCGCCAGTGCTCATGCGATCCTCGATGAGCTGCAGGCCTACTCGCCCAAGCTCTACGAGAAGCCCCGCCTGCTGGTGCTGAACAAGATGGACCTGGTGCCGGAGGAGGAGCGTGAGGCGCTTATCGCCTCCATCAGCGAGGCCCTGCAGTGGGATGGCGGTGAAGTCCATACCATCGCCGCCATCAGCAAACAGGGCACCGAGGCCCTGGTGCAGCGTATTCAGACGTTGCTCAACGAACTGCCGGTCGAGGAGGAGACTCAACCCGACGAGGAGGAGGTCGCCTTCAAATGGGAGCACTACCATGCCCAGCAGATGCAGGAAGCGGTGGTGGAAGAGGATGACTGGGACGATGACTGGGACGACGACGATTACGATGTCGAAGTGGTCTACCAGAAGTAGGTTCCCGTAAGCGGGAATTTAAAGTTCTCAATTACTGACATAATCTCACTCTATCTGATGAAGGTAGAGTGAGATTTTTTGTATGGATGCAATGGTCTACTACTGTGAAACTATCAAAGATTTCCGGTATCGGCCTCCGACGGCCTATGTGGATGAAAATGGAGAGCTTGCTACTGATTACCTAATTAAAGGGCGTAAGGTTGGGACCGTAAGGCTTCTTGTTAGGTCAATCATTGATAATGACGGACAGGTTGTGGATAGCGAGTCCGTCACTGAAGTTAATAATTGGATCTTGCACCAAGCTGTATCTGATGGAGCTAAAGATACAACCCGCAATTCAGACGCTCTCCTAGATTATTTTCTTTTCTTAAATGAGATTGGCCTTTCATGGGATGAGATGCCATTTATAAAGAATCAGCGTCCGACCTATCGTTATCGTATCTTTCTTCGAGACCGGGTTCGGGGAAAATATCCAGAGCATCGCTTAGCCAAATCCACAGCAGACGTATACATGCGCTAAGTGGTCAACCTCTATAAACACCACATAAAATATGGCCACCCGTTTGAGAACGAACCTTTTAAACATGAGCTTGTGAAAGTCCAGATTGGAAATAGTCACAGGAGCATGCAAGCCACAAGCGTGTATGGAGTTACTACTACAGATCTTCGTCTCAAGCTGGACAAGGACCTAACTTACGAGTATGAGCGTCAGCTGTTTGCTCTGACAAGATATAAGTGGAGCATGCTCAATCAACTTCTTACGGTTGACAAGCAAGTCCTTCACAAGAATGGCGACTCCGTGACCACTGTACCATTGGTGGAAGAGATGTCTTTGCTGTTCCGCTTGATGCGCTTTAGCGGTTTGCGTCGAGAAGAGGCTATCACCTTTCTAGTTTGCCATAATAACCCCCCCTGGGGAACGCCTCGTCGTTCAATAGCTTGAAGTAACGAACGTTAGTCATGGGCCAGATACTGCAAAGTACCTCATAGTCCTACTCGTTAAACGACCGCGCAGGAGCATAAGTCTCCCTGGTGCAACCGTCGCCGACAGTACTCCCGGCGATCTTGGTTCCCGTAACTTTCCTAAGCAACGTCACCACGTAATCCCACTGTTCAGGCCAGGTTGTAAGTCAATGACCTCTAGTATGACTCTTTACCCAATGCCCACGAACCCAACTTCCCTCGCGCCAATGTCCTTGTCGCCAGAACCCGGTGACCTCATGGCTAGCACGGCAACTGCTTTCGTAGTTGGCTTCAGTTCTGTCTTCAAAGTCTGTTTCGTCACCCTCATTCATTAGGGCGGCGAGGGTCTGTTCCAGTTCTTGCGCAAGCGCTTCTAGATCTCGCTGTCGTATATCAAAGTAATCGCTCCAGTCATCCCCGAGTTGAGTCACGGTTTCATACTCGTCAGATTGCTCTAGCGAGCGAAGCTCTTCTTCGATTTGTTGATATCGAGCCTTCAACTCATTCAACTTTTCTAGGAGAGAGTCATGACTTGTCAGAGTATCGCTGGCAAATGCGAACTCCCCACCGCTCTCAATGTGGCGAAGTAGGTCCTGAAGTCTCCCAAGATCTTGTGCGGCATACGCTTCGTTAACTTGAACCATCAAGTCATGAGCCTGTGCCTTTAGCTCTTCACAGACAACATCTGGATGGCACAGCTTCGATGCCTTTCTGTACGTTGCTTTTAGCAGCTTCGCTTCTTCTTTGGACAGTTGAGCGACAACGGATTCTTTGATCTCTTCGTTTTCTTGCTCAAGTCGGTCGGCACTGTCGTGGGCTTGCTGGAAGTCCTCATAAGCGTTGTCTTGTTTGACCTTCTGAAGCTCCTTGAGGAGATGCTGACGTACAGACTCAAGCTTTTCATCCTGTCGGTCAATGTTGCGCTTCAGTGTCTGATATTGCGCAAAAAGCTTGTCATACTCGGGGCTTAAGAAATCCACTTCATCAAGTTGAACCTCGAGCTGTCGAAGCTCTTCCCTGTGTTGCTTGATCATGTCACGCAAGCCGCAACATTCAACATGTAATTGCCGGTAGTGTTTGAGCTTTTGTGATAGCTCCTGAGCCGCGATCTCTTCTTGTAACGACAAGATCCGCAGAAGCAATGCACCCAGTCTAAGATGGTATTCTCGGTTGAAGTCTTGAAGCCGGTTTTGCGCTTCATTGCGCTTAAGGACAGCGGACTCAAGCTTCTGCTCTAGCAGTTTTAGTTCTAGGCGGATGGCATTGGTTTGTGTGTCCTCGAACTTAACCAACGCGCTTTGTGTGCGGAGCCAAGACTCGATCTCCTGCTGAGCTTGTAGGTATTCATTTTGCTCAAGCAGTGAGGCGATTGCGCTGACCCTGTCGTCACTGCTAAGGGATTTAAGCAACGGCAATTGAAGTTCAATAAGGCTGTGGTCTTGTAGGCTGATACAGGTTTCTATCAGCCTGAGTCGTTTGATTAAGTCGCTCACTGTTCAATGCTCAAATTTGGGTTGTCCAATAGCGACTGAGGGATTGCGCCGTAATATCTGCTTAGCTTCAACGTTTTGAGATTAGTCAAGTTAGCGATGGACTTTGGTAGTGCTGTCAGCGGGTTATCACTTAAATCCAGCATAGTTAGCTGAGTTAATTTACCTATCGATTCCGGCAAGGCTGTCAGCTGATTGTCCGCTAAGTTCAACTCAGTTAGCTCTGAAAGGTCTCCAATGGTCTCTGGAAGTGCTGTCAATTGGTTACCCTCTAAGTTTAACTGACTAAGTTCTGTCAGGTTCCCGATGGAGGCTGGCAGTGCTACTAGCTCGTTGAAACATAGGCCGAGGTCTTCGAGGAAAATAAGGTTACCAATTGATTGAGGTAGCTCCTTCAACTGATTACCCATTAACAATAGTTTTTCTAGGTATCGCAGCTTACCGATAGACTCTGGTAGAGAAGTCAGTTGGTTAGAAGATACCCATAGATTCTTGAGGGATATGAGGTTGCCGATAGACTCTGGTAGAGAAGTCAGTTGGTTAGAAGATACCCATAGATTCTTGAGGGATATGAGGTTGCCGATAGACTCTGGTAACGTGGTCAGCTTGTGTTCGTCTAAATCAAGCTTTGTAAGTCTTCTCAGCTTTCCAATTGAATCTGGCAGAGCTGCTAACTGGCTACCTCTCAGATCTAGTTCAGAAAGTTGAGTAAGGTTACCGATTTCCTCTGGCAGAGCTGCTAACTGGTTACCTCTCAGACCTAGTTCAGAAAGTTGAGTAAGGTTACCGATTTCCTCTGGCAGAGCCGTCAGCTTGTTTTCGCTTAGATCAAGTTCAATCAGTGCGGCCAGTTGCCCGATGGAATCAGGGAGCTTCGTCAGTTGGTTATCATGCAAGTTGAGCCATGAAAGCTCAGCCAGGTCACCAATGGAGTCTGGTAGTACTTTTAGCTGGTTACCCCACAGATTCAGTACATTGAGCTGCGTTAAGCTATTGATGGAGTCAGGCAATGTGACCAGCATATTTTTGTAAAGATGCAACTCAGTTAGTCGCGTCAGGTAACCGATTGAATCCGGCAACTTGCTCAGTTGGTTTTTGCCCAGATTCAACTCGGTAAGTTGGCTCAGATTATCTATGGATTTAGGCAATGATTTCAATTGGTTATCGCACAGCCATAGAGAAGTAACCTGGCTCAGATTCCCAATCCATTCAGGCAGCTCAGTTAGCTGGTTTTCCCACACGTCCAGCTTGGTAAGTGAGGTTAAGTTACCGATTCCTCTGGGAAGCTCAGTCAGCTGGTTTCGAGACAGAGTTAAAGTGTTGAGATTGATCAAGCTACCAATGGAGTTGGGCAGTCGCGACAGCTGGTTGTTAGACAAATTTAAATTTTTAAACTGAAGCCACGGACCGAGCGCCTCTCTCAAAGCACCGCTATCCTTGAAATACAACTCTTTCATTGCTTGCAACTTCCCAATGCTCTCAGGCAAATAGGTCAGTTGATAATCACTCAATCTCAATGAATTAAGGAACATCAATTCACCTTTATCCCTCGGCAGATCCTTTGAGCTAACATCATTTTGCTCTGCCCAGTTCCATAACTCTTGGATGTACCGCTCAAGGTCTTCAGTCGTGGCTACAGCATTTCTACCAGCGAGCAACCTATCAGTCAGTTCAAGCAAGTGAGTGGTTCTGTGCCGCGTCAGTGTTGAAGGTTTGCTAACTGTGAGGCCTTTGTTGTTTTTTTGCATGATCACGGGTGGTTGAGATGTCTTAGCTTAGCTTCATTATCTATCTGGAAGCGGTGCCAGCAAGTAGTGCGACTCGTGTGCGTGAGTGAGCGCACGCTAGACTAACGTCAACCGCGAGCCGAGGGCATGACCCGCTCCTCTATTTCCTATGCTTTGAAGCGAACTTGGCGCTCCCAAAAGGTCTCAACAAAAATGGACTTTCAGACTCATGTTGAGCAAAATCTTCTCAGAAAAGCTGAAAAGCTCTCAAACCCCCTGTAGAGCTCTATGTCACAAGGGTTTGACACGAATTGTTGAGAACTCTTCGGGGCAGTAAACCGTGACGATTACGATGTCGAAGTGGTCTACCAGAAGTAAACGTTGAGAATGAAATTAGGGGCCTTGGGCCCCTTTTTCTGTTGGAGGTTGTGAATGACCGACAGGGGTCAGCAGGTCAGTACAGAGTTGGCACTGGATGTCGCGCTGCAGCTTTATGCCGGTGGTGCAGAGAGCGAGCGGGTGGTCACCGCCGCACAGCGGGTGGGGCAGCACTACGGTTTGGAGCGTGTAGAGTTGGCATTGACGCCCAAAGCGGTGATGATCAGCAGTTGGCAGCAGGGCCAGGCCGTGACCCTGGTGAAGCGGTTGGCGGGTCTTGGCCAGGACATGCACAAAGTTTGTCAGGTGGAGCTGCTCTGTGAGCGTTGTGAGCAACAGGAGCTCAGTCTGGAGGAGGCGACCAGACAGCTCAATCAGCTGGATGGCTGGCACTGGCCCAGGTGGGCGGTGGCATTGGCGATGGCACCCACCTGTGGCGCCTTTGCCTGGCTGATGGGGGCGGACTTGGCGGGCGTGGCTATTGCCGCTGTTGCGGCAATCATGGCCATGGCACTGCGTCTCTGGATGACGGCTCGTGGCGTGAACCTATTGTTTAATTGGGCGATAACCGCCTTTGTTTCCACTTTCTTGACCCGCCTGCCGCTGGGCTTGAGTGAGCATATTGACCTGGTTAGCGCCGCCGTGGTCCTGATGCTGGTGCCCGGCTTTCCGATGGTGGATGCCCTGACCGATATGCTTCGCAGTCACTTCGGTGTGGGCTGGGCCCGTTGGGTGCAAGCCAGTCTGATGATCTTGGCGGCGGCCGTTGGTGTGGCGTCGGCCCTGCATCTGCTGTGGTGGCTCGAGTGGTAGCCTTGTCCATGTTTGTTAACGCGGCGCTGGCGGCGCTGCC
Organism: Ferrimonas gelatinilytica; assembly: GCF_039544205.1. Taxonomy (NCBI): domain Bacteria; kingdom Pseudomonadati; phylum Pseudomonadota; class Gammaproteobacteria; order Alteromonadales; family Ferrimonadaceae; genus Ferrimonas; species Ferrimonas gelatinilytica. The sequence goes on from NZ_BAABLF010000007.1 coordinate 78,854, forward strand.
GGCCATCGGCTTTGCCATGGTATTCAATGTCCCCGGCCGCTATTTGTGGGCCTGTGGCGTGGCGGGTTCGTTAGGCTTCCTAGTCAGGGAATCTCTGTTGGCGCTGGCGTGGCATGCCGCCCTGGCGAGTCTTATCGCTGCACTGGCCATTGGGGCCCTCTCTGCGTTCTGGGCTCGCCACTACCGGGCGCCGATGCAGCTTTATGCCGTCGCCGCGGCGATCCCGCTGATGCCCGGACACGACGCCTTCGTTGCCTTCAATGCGATGCTGGAGCTGCTGCTGCAGGGCTATCAACCGGAGCTGTGGATCACCGTCGTAGGCCGCGGTTTACAGAGCGTGTTCGTGGTCGCGGCTATCACGCTGGGGCTGACCCTGGCCAATTTGCTGTATCATCGCAGGCAATGATAACCAGTTGAGATCCCAGTTGATGCGCATCGCGATGATCGCCTGCATGGCCCAAGATCGGGTCATTGGTAAAGACAATGATATGCCCTGGCACCTGCCGGCCGACCTGAAACACTTCAAGGCCGTAACCCTGGGTAAGCCGGTGGTGATGGGCCGTAAGACCTTTGAGTCCATCGGTCGCCCCCTGCCGGGCCGCCATAATATCGTTATCAGCCGCCAGAAGACCTTTGCCCCTGAGGGGGTAACCGTGGTGACGGATATTGATGCGGCGCTTGACGCCGCCGGTGAGGTGGAGGAGGTGATGATCATCGGCGGTGGTCAGCTCTACGCGGCGATGCTGCCCAGGGCAGATCGTCTCTATCTGACCCGGGTTGACCTGGCGGTGGAGGGGGACACCCGCTTTCCCGCTTTCGATGAGTCCCATTGGCAACAACTCGCCAGCGAGCATCGCCCTGCCGATGACGCCAACCCTTATGCCCTGGAGTTTGTCACCCTGGGGCGCATCGCTGGAGACTCCTGAGCCCGCTTAGAGGCCCAGTGACGGCTGGGTAAAGCGGCGCTCGTCCTCGGCGCGCCAGAAGGTCAGGTTGCCGCCCCAGCAACAGCCGGTGTCCAGAGCCCGGCCATTGGGGTGATCACAGCGCCCATCCAAGGCTGCCCAGTGGCCGAACACGATACGATGCGAGCTCAACAGCCGGTGCCCCGGATAGCGATACCAGGGGACCAACCCCAGGGCAGTCTCCGGGCCGGTTTTGCAGGCAAAATCGAGACGGCCGTCGGGATGGAGAAAGCGCATGCGGGTCAGGGCATTGACGGTGTAGACCTGCTGTTCCAGCGGGCCGACTCCGGGACGATCCTCATCCGGTTTCTCTCCATACATCTGGCCGATGAAGTCGAGATAGTGCTCCCCTTGCAGCGTTTCACATACGGCCTGGGCACGGCGAAGCGCCGTCTCCAGGGACCAGTGAGGCGGTAACCCCGCATGGCTGAGCAGAAGCTGTTGGGCGGGAAAGTTAACCAGCAGGGGCTGCTGACGCAGCCAGTGCAGCAGTTCCGGCAGGTCCGGGGCGGCCAGCAGCGCTTGCTGGCGATCCTTGGGCTTGACCCGTTTGAGCCCGGCGGCGACCGCCAGAAGGTGCAGATCGTGGTTGCCGAGCACAGTGCGGCCGGCGCTGCCGAGCTGACGAAACAGGCGTAAAACGCCTAGAGAGTCGGGACCGCGGGCGACCAGGTCGCCACAGCTCCAGAGGGTGTCCTGGCTAGGATCAAATCGGACCTGCTCCAACAGCCGGGACAGCTCCTCGTAACAGCCCTGAATGTCGCCGACGAAATACTCTGCCATGAAAACCTGTGCCTGTTAGCGCCCCCGGGACGCGACCTTAATGGACGGCACCGGGCTGACGGAAGGTGAAGGGCTCGATGCTGGCTTTGACCTGGCCCGAGGCCCCGCTGAGGGTATAAAACCCCTGCATGGTACCAACGGGCGTTGGGAAAATCACCGAACTGGTATAGCGGTAGCGGCCACCCGGTGGCAGAACCGGCGTTTCACCTACCACCCCCTCGCCTTCCACTTCACTTTGACGACCATCGCCATCGATGATCAGCCAGTGCCGCCGCTGCAGGGTAAGGGTGGTTTCACTCAAGTTGGTCAGGGTGAGGGTATAAGCGAAGGCGTAGCGGGACTGCTGCGGATCGGAGTGCTCCGGCAGGAAGTGGGTCTCGACTTCGATGTGAAGCGGGTTCTCCGGTCGCATCGTCCGATTACCCCTGGCGTCGGCTGATGAGGTTGGCCAGGGCCACGAACTGCGCCACAGTGATTCGCTCAGGGCGCAGGCTGGGATCGATCCCCAGGGACTCGAACTCTGCCTCGCTGACCTGGCCCTTGAGGTTGTTGCGCAGCGTCTTGCGGCGCATGGCGAAGGCACTGGCGCAGATCCGTTCCAGGATCTTCACGTTGTCGACGGGGTAGGGCTTCTCCTGGTAGGGCACAAGGCGCACCACGGCCGAGTCCACCTTCGGTGGCGGGGTGAAGCAGCCCGGTGGGACTTCCAGCACCGGCAGACATTTGCAGTAGTACTGCGCCATTACGGTCAAGCGGCCATAGTTTTTATGACCCGGGCCGGCGCAGAGCCGTTGCACCACCTCTTTCTGCAGCATGAAGTGCATGGAGGCAACATTGTCGACGGTCTCAAACAGGTGGAACATCAGCGGCGTGGAGATGTTGTAGGGGAGGTTGCCAAACACCTTTAGGCGCTTGCCCTCTTCCGCCAGCTGGTTGAAATCAAACTTGAGTGCGTCACCCTCATGGATGGTGAGCTTCTGGCCCCAGCGGGGCTGATGGCGCAGGCGTTCTGCCAGGTCCCGGTCGAGCTCCACCACGTTGAGATGGTCAACCAGGTCCGCCACCGGCTCGGTCAGGGCGCCGAGACCCGGGCCGATCTCCACCATCACGTGATCATTATCCGGGGCGATCGCGGCGACGATGCCATCGATGACGTGGTGATCATGCAGGAAGTTCTGGCCGAAGCGCTTGCGGGCGCGGTGGCCCAGATGGATGTTGTTACTCATGAATGTTGATTGCTCGCCAGTTCGATGGCTTTGTTCAGGGCGACCCGGAAGCTGCCGACATCGGCCTGGCCGCTGCCGGCCAGATCCAGGGCGGTACCGTGGTCCACTGAGGTTCGGATGAAGGGCAGGCCAAGGGTGATGTTCAACGACTTGCCAAACCCCATGTATTTTAGCACCGGCAATCCCTGATCATGGTACATGGCCAGCACGGCATCACTGTTCGCCAGGTACTTCTCCTGGAACAGGGTATCCGCCGGCAGTGGCCCGGTCAGTAACATTCCTTCGTCACGCAATTGTGTCAGTACAGGCTCGATGACCTCGATCTCCTCCCGCCCCAGGTGGCCGCTCTCGCCGGCATGGGGGTTGAGGCCACACACCAGGATGTGTGGTCGCTCCAAGCCGAACTTGACCCGCAGCTCATCGTGGAGGATCCGGATCACCGTCTCCAGTCGGGTAGGGGTGATCGCCTTGGCCACGTACGCAAGCGGTATGTGGGTGGTTACTAACGCCACCTGGAGACCTTCAGTGGCGAGCATCATCACCACATCCTGGCAGCCCGCCTGCTGAGCAAAAAACTCGGTATGGCCCGAAAAGGGCATCCCAGCCTGGTTGATGATCCCCTTATGGATGGGGCCGGTCACCACGGCATCAAATTCTCCGGAGAGGTTGTGCTCGCTGGCGAAGCGCAGGGTTTCGACCACATAGCCGCTGTTGGCTTCATTCAGTACACCGGGTATCGCGGGCTCGGCCAGCGAAGTCGGGGCGATGGTCAGGGTGCCCTGTCGCTGGGGTTGCGGGGGCTGTGCTGGTTGATAGGGTCGCAGATGGAGCGGTTTGCGCAGCATCCGGGCCCGCTGCATCAAGAGTTGGGGGTCGGCACACACCACCAGTTCGACGGGCCACTCTTGTTGAGCCAGTTCGATCACCAGATCAGGGCCCACCCCGGCGGGTTCACCGGGGGTAATGGCGATGCGCGCTACCATTAACGGCGTCCCTGGTTAACCAGTTCGATGTAGGCGCCAGAACGCATCTCTTCGTGCCAGGCGTTCACATGTTCGCCAAATTTGCGGCGGTAGATCAGCTGGTAGGCGCGGTCCGTGTTGAAGCTTTCAGTGGCGTCGCTGGTGCGCCGGTCAAGGACGTGAACGACGTGCCAGCCATGGCTGGAGCGGAAAGGTTCGGAGTACTCTCCCACTTCCAGGCGATTAATGGTATCGCGGAATGCCGGGACATACATGTTAGGGTCCGCCCAGCCTAATTCCCCCCCCTTGACCGCAGAGCCGGGGTCACTGGAGTGCTCCCTGGCCAGGTCGGCGAAATCGGCATCGCCGTTGCGGACATCGTTCAGAAACTCCTCCAGCATGGCGCGGGCCATCTCCTCGCTCAGAATGGGAGAGGGTTTGAGCAGGATGTGGCGGGATTGCACCTCGGCGACCTCCTGGGTCTCTACGCCGCGATGGTCAAATACCGTCAGAATATGGAAGCCGGCACCACTCTTGATCGGGCCCACGATGTCACCGACATCGATGTCGTTCATCACTTCCGCAAACAAGGTCGGCATCTCGTTGATGTTCATGTAACCCCAGTCGCCCCCTTCCAGCGCCTTGGGGCCAGCGGAGGCGGCCAGAGCGGTCTCGCGGAAGTCTGCTCCCTCTTTGAGTACCTGGAGCACCCGCTCGGCTCGCTGGCGGGCGGCGTCTTCATCCTCGGAGGCATCGATCAGGATATGGCCGACATGGAACTCCGCATCCTGCAGACCCTGCTCCTCGATAAGGTTAACCAAAGTATCGATCTCCTGGGGGGAGATCTGGATACGTCGTTGAACCTGAATTCGCTGCACCTGGCCCAGAGTGATCTCTCTGCGCAGTTCTTCGCGATAGGCGGTGAAGTTTCCCCCCTCCGCTTCGATGGATTCACGCATCTGCTCGACGCTCATACCTTGCTCGGCGGCCATGTTTTCCAGGGTCTGGTCCAGCTGGATATCGCTGATAACCAGCCCCATGCGCTCGGCCATCTGCAGCTGCAGATGTTCGACGATCAGGCGGTCGATCACTTGGGTCCGCAGGGCTTGGTCGGAGGGCAGTTGCTGGCCGGCACGCAGGGCGTTGAGCCGCACGTTTTCAACCCGTTCATTGATCTCGCTTTCGAGAATCACACCGTCGTTGACCAGAACCGAAACCTGGTCGAGCATCTGAGGCTGTGCCGCCGCGATGAAGGGCGCAAAAAGGAGTCCAATCAGAGTATTACGAAATTTCATCTATCCAATCCATCCTGGCAGTGGGAGCATTCGACTCCGCTGATTGCGAGCACTCTAGCATAACTTCAATGTTCAATTCCGCAGGTAATAGGGTTTACGGTAGTTAAACAACCCCTCATCAAGCATCTCACCAATCCCTAAAGGACCGCTGGATCCGAGGCCCTTGAGGACAAACTTGAGCGAGATGCCGCTGTCGAAATCATCGCGGCGATCGATGGTGGTGAAGTCCTGATCCTCGAAGTTGGTATCGAGATGGCGGTGATAGGCCAGCCGGATTGCCCAACAGCAGGATTCATATTGCAGTCCCGCGTAGGTCTCGATGCTGCGGTTGAGGTTGATATCGTAATACCAGTTGCCGACGAAGGTGGTGTTTTTCATCACCGGCCAGGTTGCTCTCAGGCCCGCCTGGTTGATGTCGATGGCGTTGCCCTCGATATCCGTACCGAGGTTCGGCACGTAACGGTGGGAGAGCTGGAACAGCTTCTCCTCCGACAGCCGGTAGTCCATCAGCACCTCGCTTTTGTTGGTGTCTCCGCGACTGGTATCGAACTGGATCCCCCCCCTTACGAACCAGCGCTCCGTCGCCTGTAGACGCAGGTCGGCAGCCAGCGCGGAGCTGGAGCGCTCTTCGTTGCTCTGATCGCCGCTGAGCGTGACCTTGGGATCATCGAAAAAGAAGATCTGGCCGATAGCCAACTGGGCGCGTTCTCGCAGGCCATCATCGAGGAAGCGGGTTGCCAGGCCCAGGGTCAGTTGATTGGCGTCGGAGATCCTGTCCAGGCCGGAGAAGCGGCGATCCCGGAACAGTCCGTAGTAATCCTCCTGCAGTAACGCCGTGTCGTAGAGGCCGATCTCTGACTGGTCCTCGTAAGGGATGTAGAGATACTGGACCTGCGGCTCCAGGGTCTGCATAAACCCTTTTCCGCCCACGTTGAGATCCCGTTCAAAATTGATCTGGCCGTGCATCATCAGCTGCGGCAGGGTCCGGCTGATGTTTTCCTTGAGCTCGCCGGCGGGATCCTGCTGGGCGTAGAAGGTCTGGTTGAGCTTGAGCTCCGTGGTGAAACTGCCCGCCGGGGTCTGGTAGGGCAGGATCAGGGTGGGTTCCAGGTGCCAGCGGGTGGCCGTCAGGTGCTGACTGTCCCGATGTTCGAAACGGGTCAGCTCGCTGTTGAAACGAAAATCCAGCCGGTTATAGAGGCTGGGAGAGAAGTAGTTGACGCTTAGGGAGGGCATCACCTGGAAGGGGCGGACGTCCTTCCCGAGCACCTCCACATCCTGCACTTTCAGGGCCGCGTTCCAATTCCGGGAGAAGTACGCGGCCTCCGCTTCACGGTTTAGCTGGTTATCGGTGGAGGCGTTGATGGCCGAGCTGAAGTCATTGAAGTAGTTATCATCGCTAACGGTGGTGTAGTTACCGTAGAATCGCCAGTTCTCGTTCAGCTTACCGGCATGTTCCGCATGGAGCATATAGCGATCCGGGTTGTCGTCGACCAGGCGATCGCTGCCCATGAACTCGGCGTTCAGTTGTCCCTCGCCCCAGGGCTGCAGGTAGCGAGTCTCCCCTTTGAGGAACAGACCCCGGGAACTCATATATTGGGCGGTCACCGTAGCGTCCAGGTTAGGAGCGATGTTGAAATAGTAGGGGATCTCGAAATCGAAACCGTTCTTGGAGCTGGTGCTGATGCTGGGATAGAGGAAGCCGGACTTGCGCTTATCGGAGACCGGTACCGTCATATAGGGCATATAGAAAACGGGAACGTCGAATAGCCGGACCTTGGCATGCCAAACCTTGCCCCACTCCTCCTCGGCGTTGATCTCGATCTCTTCCGCTTCCAGCAACCAGTCCGGATTATCGTCCGGACAGGTGGTGAAGGTGGCGCCATTGAGCTTCAGAGACTGCTCCCCCTGGATCACCAGGTTATCGGCCTCACCGCGGACCTGTTGGCCATTGAGCCAGTAGCGGGCCTGGCTCAGCTCCGCCTGGTTATCATCCATATCGGCGGTGAGGGAGTCCGCCTCGATCACGACCGCCGCATCCTCATAGAGCAGCCCACCCTGGGCCGAGAACGTGCCTTGGATGGAGCTGACTTCGGCACTGTCGGTGCGAATTTTGCGCTGACCCTGGCTCAGTTGAACATTGCCCTCGAAGCGCGCGGTATCACCGGAGATCGCCTCGCTGCGATTGGCACGAACGCGAACGCTGGGATCCTGTGCATCGTCGGGGCCGCCGCTGGTACTGAGCGTGGCCGGCGAGCGAGAGATGCACTGGTCCGGCGTAACGGATTCGGTCGCCTCCTGAGCCAGCACGGTGGCGGGCATGAAGCTGATGACGAAGGCAAGGGGGAAGCGCATTATGTCCCTAACATGGTTGACTCGGTGCGGCCGGTCTTTGATTGCCGAACCGCAGGATTGCTGACTCCGACCCAGAAAGACCGCCTAGGGTTCAATTCAGATCGTAAAACCTTGGTATGATAAAGCAAATTTGTTGATTCGACCATTGGGAGACTGCATGTCTGAAGATGGACGTCAGCGTCAGCTGACACTGTGGCTGAGGCAGGTTCGCGGGGAGGCGGTAAGTCCCCCCGAGGCGATCTTTGCCGATGCCAGTTTCCGTCGTTACTTCCGCTACCACTTGGGCAACCGCACCGAAGTGGCGATGGACGCCCCCCCGCCGCAGGAGGATTGCCGTCCATTCGTCGCCATCACCCGCGCCTATCAGGAAGCGGGCCTGCCGGTGCCCTCCATTTTAGCCGAGGATCTGCAACAGGGGTTTCTTGCCCTGGAAGATCTGGGGGATACACATGCCTATCAGGTTTTCTCCGGTAACGATCCTGAGCCCTGGTATCGCCGGGCTTTGGCGCTGTTGCTGCCCATCGCCCGGGTGCAACACACGGCGCTTGGCCCACTGCCACCCTACGACAGGGCGCTGCTGGCTCGCGAGTTGGACATCTTTCCCCAGTGGCTGCTGCAGACCCATCTGGGACTCCCGTTGGGGCCCGAGTGGCAGGCGCAGTGGCAGGCGCTGGAGGAGGTCCTGATCGAGAACGCCCTTGGTCAGCCGCAGGTCGGGATCCACCGTGATTTCCACAGCCGCAACCTGATGCTCCAAGCGGGCTCACTGGCGCTGATCGATTATCAGGGGGCGTTGCGTGGCCCCATCACCTACGACGCGGTCTCCCTGCTGCGTGATTGCTACCTGAAGCTGCCGGAGCCCCTGCTGCAAACCCTGCTTGAGGCGCACTTTGAAGCCCTTCAAGCGCAAGGGATGCTCACCAGCGAGGTCTCACTGGATCAGTTCCGGCGCTGGTTTGATTTGATGGGGATGCAGCGTCACCTCAAGGCGGCGGGGATCTTCGCTCGCCTCCATCACAGGGATGGTAAGTCGGGCTACCTGGCAGATCTGCCCCGGGTGATCGGCTACCTCATCGAAGTCGGACAAGGCTATCCGGAGACGCAGCCACTGGCGCAGTTGCTGGCCGATCGGGTGCAGCCGGCTCTATTGAGTAAAGAGGGGAAGGGATGAAAGCGATGATCCTGGCCGCCGGCCGCGGTGAGCGGATGCGACCGTTGACCGATCACACCCCCAAACCACTGCTGCCGGTAAATGGTAAGCCGCTGCTGGTGCATCACCTGGAAGCACTGGCCCGCGCGGGCATCACCGACGTGGTGATCAACACCGCCTGGCTGGGGGCTCAGATCCCCGCAGCGCTTGGCGATGGTGAACGTTGGGGGCTCAACCTGCAGTACAGCGACGAGGGCGCGGCGGCGCTGGAGACAGGCGGTGGGATCCACAAGGCCCTGCCCCTGCTCGGGGATGCCCCCTTCCTACTGGTCAACGGTGATGTGTTCTGTGCCTATCCCTGGCAAGCGTTGACAGGGTTGCGGGCAGGGGATTTGGCACACCTGCTCCTGGTCCCGAACCCCGGGCATAATCCCACCGGGGATTTTGTCCTGGCACAGGGACGGGCCCACAGTGGGGAAGGACACCGCCTGACCTACTCCGGTTGTGCGCTACTGAGTCCGGCGCTCTTTGCCGACTGTTCCCCTGGGCGTTTCCCGCTGGCCCCCCTGTTGCGCCGAGCGATGGAGGCGGATCGCGTCAGCGCCGAGCGCTGGGAGGGACTATGGTGTGACGTAGGCACGCCGGAACGACTTCAGACGCTGGAGGCGCAGTTGCATGGCGATCTGGGGTAAGTTTTTTGGCGCGGCCATCGGATTTCTGCTGGGTCGCTTCATCGGCGCGCTGCTCGGTGCCTACCTTGGCCACAGGTTTATCGACCAACGTCGCAGTGCCAATCCGTTTTTCCAGACCACTTTTGCGGTGATGGGGCATGTGGCCAAGAGTAACGGCCGAGTGACCGAACAGGATATCGCTTTGGCCTCTTCACTGATGAGCCAGATCGGCCTCAGGGGGCGGGCCAAAGAGGCGGCTCAGCGTGCCTACCGCCAGGGCAAAGCGGCGGACTATCCGCTGGACCGGGAGTTGAAGCGGCTCAACATGGCGCTGCGTTTTCGCCGGGATCTGGCCCGCCTGTTCATCGAGATCCAGCTCCAGGCCGCCCTGGTGGATGGGGTGTTGGACGATCACGAGCGGGCCCTCATGAGTCGGATCTGCGCTGCACTGGGATTCAGTGAGGCGGATCTGGAGAGGTTGATCGCGATGCGCCACGGGGAGCGCCACAGCCAGACGGCGAGCATGACGCTGGAGGACGCCTGTCGGATCCTCGGTGTGAACGGCGACGACAGTCTGCCCAGCATCAAGCGGGCATACCGGAAATTGATGGCACAACATCATCCGGACAAGCTTGCCAGCCAGGGCCTGCCACCTGAAATGCTGTCGGTGGCACAGCAGAAAAGCCAGGACATTCAAGCGGCTTGGGAGCGGATCCGAGCCAGCAAAGCGTGAGGTGAGGACGATGCGATCAATCTACATCGGGCTGCTGTTTTCGGCCCTGCTGACGGCACCGGCGCAAGCGGAGCGAACCTTCTTTATCGCTCCCATGGCCGGCTATAACTTCGGCGGCTCTCTGGATGTGACCGAACATCCCGAGGGGCAGGAGCGTCAGAAGGTGGGGGAGCTCAAGGTGGAGGATGCCGAGAGTTTCGGCCTGATGTTCGGTGTGGAGACGCAGGATCCTGGCAATATCTACCTCTATTACAGCCGGCAGCGCAGCGCCTTCAAAGAGGGTGACTTTGGTAGCCCGACGGGGTTGGATCTGGATGTGGATTATTATCACATCGGTGGTTCCCTCTGGTTTCCCCGCGGTCGGTTTGAACCCTACGTGACCTCAAGCGTCGGTGTCACCCGCCTGTTGCCGGATGGTGGCGTTTCTTCAGAAACCCGCTTCTCCTTGGGGCTGGGGGTGGGCGCCCGATACCGATTGCTGGAGCATCTCTCCATCTTCGCCGATGTGAGAAGCTTTTTTATCTTCATGGAAAACTCCACCAGCTTGGTCTGCCCCGGCGAAGATGGTACCTGCCGTTTCAGGATCGAGGGGAACGCCATGATCCAGGGGCAGGCCACCCTCGGGCTGATGGTTCGCTTTTGAACTTAAGACTGCGCTGCTGTCGGTGAGCGGTTAGCTCCTTAGGCGATAGGTGCTCCATCCCATACCGCTGGTGAGGGTGTTGTCTCCGGTGGGCTGCCAGCCATGTTCGCGCCAGCAATTCATGAACTCGTCGTGGGAGAAGCGGTTAGTCTGGGGGTGTTCGAGCAGTCTCCGCCACAGCGGATGGCAGATGAAGCTGCGATACATCTCCATGGTATAAAGCCGCGCGCCTGGACGCGCCACGCGGCTCAGTTCGGCAACCGCCTGCTGCCATTGGGGCACATGGTGCAGCACGCCAAAATCGAACAGGGCGTCGAAACGGTCTGAGGGCATCGGCAGGGCAGTGCAGTCAGCTTGTACCACACTACAGTGATCGAGATTCTCTGTGCGGTCCTGTGCCCGCCGTGTCATGGCGAAGTCCAGATCCAGACTCACCACCTCACGGGCGCCAAACGCACTCCTGATCAGTTCGGCCCCCAGACCCTGACCGCCCCCGATCTCCAGAGCCAGGGCCCCGTCACAACGGCCGCCCAGTCGCAACAGTTTTGGGGTTTCGACCCGTTTCTGCCACATCCCCCGAAGGGGATGGTTGATCGCCCACCGCTCTATCCTGTTCAGTATCACAGTCCCACCTCTTTATACTTATCAAGCCTTTACGCCTCTCCTAGAATGCGACGCGGTTCTCAGTCTGCTGTTCGTTACGGTGGGCCGGGAAGAAAAGTTTATTTTGACCTTTTGTCGATCGCTGAACGACAAACGGCAAGTGGGGCGACAGTGCCTCGGGAGAAAGGGATGTTTAAAAAAGTAGCGAGCGCTGCTGTACTTCTGCTGGGCAGCCTGCCGTTCAGCGCATTGGGCGAGATCGGGATCGGTTTTCAACTGGGGAAACCGGACGCGGTCAGTATCGGGGTCAATCGCTGGGATATCGGGGTATCCGTCGATGATGTCAACGTGAGCGTGGACCGCCGTTTTACCACCCGGGAGCTTCCCAACCTCTACTTCGGTGTCGGCGGCCAGGTGTCCGATAACGGAGATGCTCCGCTAGGCGTGCGTGGCAAGGTGGGGCTGAGTGCGCGAGCCGGTTTTGCCGAGTTGTTTGGCGAAGTGGTACCGACGGTGACCTTTGGCAGTCGCGGTGATTTCGAACTCAACTACGGTCTGGGTTTTCGGATCTGGTTCTAAGCCTCACACTTAAGTTTGATACGCAGAGGAGTCAAGCGGATGGATAAAATTGTGGTACTGGACGGCGAGGCACTGAATCCTGGTGATCTGGATTGGCATCCGCTGGCGGAACTCGGGCCGCTGACCGTCTACCCCCACAGCACGGCAGCACAGGCAGTGGAGCGGGCGGTCGATGCGTCTCTGGTTTTGATCAACAAAGTCCAGCTGGATGCCGAGATCCTGGCCCAACTACCTAAACTGCGCTATGTCGGCGTACTGGCGACCGGGGTTAACGGGGTGGATCTGGATGCGGCGGCGCGCCAGGGCGTGGTGGTGACCAACGTGCCCGGATACGGGCCGGAGTCGGTGGCTCAGATGGCGATCGCTCACCTGCTTCACCACGCCAGTCGGGTGGCGGAGCACGATGACGCGGTTAAGGCAGGCCAGTGGTGCCGCAGTCGCGACTTCTGCTTCTGGAATGCGCCGCTGACCGCTTTGGCCGGCAAAACGTTCGGCGTTGTGGGCTTTGGTGCCATCGGCCAGGCCGCGGCGCGGATGGCCCAGGGGTTTGGGATGAAAGTGCTGGTCAGTACCCGCAGTGAGCGCCGTGACCTGCCTGCTGGCATGAGCTGGGTGCCCCGCGCGCGTCTCTTCGCGGAGGCGGACGTGGTAAGCCTGCACTGTCCACAGACCGAGGAGAACACCGGTTTCGTGGATTTGGCCCTGCTCGCCACCATGAAACCCTCCGCCTTGCTGCTGAATACGGCCCGCGGTGGTTTGATCAATGAGGGAGAGCTGGCCGCAGCCCTGAAGGACGGGGTAATTGCCGGAGCCGGCCTCGATGTGCTCTCCAGCGAGCCGCCCCAGGCAGACAATCCTCTGTTGACGGCCCCCCGCTGCTCCATCACCCCCCACAACGCCTGGGCAACCCTGGAAGCGCGCCAGAACCTGTTGGATATCGCGGTGGCCAATGTCGCGGCCTTCCTCAAAGGCGTCCCCCAGAACCGGGTGAACTAGCCAGGGGGGGGCCGAAAGAGCAGGTTCAGGCGGCTGTCGGCGCTGGTGCGGACGGTGTTCGTCGTCTGAGTCCCTGTCGCCGCGGGAAGTTGGCCCCTGTCCCCAGATCCCGTACAATTGCCGTTTTTCTCGCCGCCCCCTCTGCTCCCTTGCCTGGTGCAAGCGTGAGGGGGTGGCCGATTCGTGTTCGCCAGCCAGAGACGTAAATCCCGGATGTTCCAAGACAACCCGCTGTTGCAGCAACTCAAAGCCCAGATCCGTGAGACCTTGCCCACGGTCGAGGGGACCATCAAAGCCACCGCCAAAGGCTACGGTTTCCTTGAAACCGACAAGGGCGAAAGCCACTTTGTACCGCCGCCGATGATGAAGAAGGTGGTACACGGCGACCGTGTCAGCGCGGTGCTGCGAACCGAAAATGACAAGACCTCGGCGGAGCCGGAAACCCTGATTGAGCCTGCACTGGATCGCTTCATCGCCCGGGTCAAGCGTTTCAAGGGGCGGCTCAACGTCGTCCCGGATCATCCGCTGATGAGGGAAGGGATCAAGGCCCGCTGCAAAAAGAGCGTCAACGAATCGGAGCTGGGGGAGGGCGACTACGTGGTGGCCCACCTCAAGCGCCACCCGCTGCGGGAGGGGGATAACAGCTTCATCGTTGAGCTCTCCGAGCTGGTGGCCAAGAGCGACGACCCCCACGTGCCCTGGTGGGTGATCCTGGCCAAGCACAACCTGGCCAAGGTGGAGCCGGCGGATCCGGCCGGTTGGCAGCTGGCGGAGGACGCCGAGCGTCAGGATCTTACCGCGCTGCCCTTCGTGACCATCGATGCCGAGTCCACCAAGGATATGGACGATGCCCTTCATGTGGCGCGCACCGGGCTGGGCTGGGCCTTGACTGTGGCGATCGCCGATCCTACGGCCTATGTGCAACCGGGAGACGCGGTGGACGCAGAAGCCCTCAAGCGCGCTTACACCCAGTACCTTCCAAGTTACAACGTGCCTATGCTGCCCCGTCAGTTGGCGGATGAGCTCTGCTCCCTGGTGGAGGGGGCCGATCGCCCTGCGCTTTGTGCCCGAATTGAGTTGGCGGAAGATGGTGCCCAGCAGGGGGCAGCGACGTTTTTCCTGGCCACTATCCGCAGTCAGGGCAAGCTGGCTTATGACAAAGTGTCGGATCGCCTCGAGGGGGTTGAGGGTGCCTGGCAGCCGGACAGCGAGGTGATCGCGGAGCAGATAGACCTGCTGCACCAGGTGGCCAATGCCCGAACCCAGTGGCGTCACGACCATGCGTTGGTGTTCCCGGATCGTCCGGATTACCGTTTCGAGGTGGACGACCAGGGGAATGTGCTGGCGATCCACGTGGATCACCGCCGCACCGCCAACCGCATCGTGGAGGAGTGCATGATCCTGGCCAACGCCGCCTGCGCCGAACGGCTTGGAGCCGCAATGGGACAGGGGGTCTTCAACAGCCACGCCGGTCTGGATCCGGAGCGTATCGAACAGGTGGTGGCTATGCTGGCCGAGCACGGCCTCGCCTATGATGCCGAGCGCTTGGGTACCCTGAGCGGCTACTGCGAGCTGCGTCGGGATCTGGACAGCCAGGAGAGTGGCTACCTGGACGCGCGCATCCGCCGCATGCAGTGCTTCTCGGAGATGGCGGGCACGCCCATGCCGCACTACGGCATGGGTCTTCAGGGCTACGCCACCTGGACCTCTCCCATCCGTAAGTACTCGGACATGGTGAATCACCGCCTGCTCAAGGCGATGATTGCCGGACAGGATCCAGTGCAGAGCGTGGATGAGGCGTTGCTGGCCCAGTTGGCCCAGATGCGTAAGCTGCATCGCATGTGTGAGCGTCACGTTGGGGACTGGCTCTATGCCCGTTACCTCAAGGCCGACGCCGGCAGCGAAACCCAGTTTGATGCCGAGGTGATCGACCTTAATCGCGGTGGCGCCCGGGTGCGCCTCGAGGTGAATGGGGCGGTCGCCTTTGTGCCCGCCAGTCTGCTCAGTGTCGACAAGAAGAAACTGGTCATCAGCGGCGACAGCGGCATGGCCCACTTCGACGAGGCGCTGGTGCTGAAGGTGGCGGATCGCCTCAGGGTGCAGATCACAGAGGTGGATGTGGATCAGCGCAGCATCCTGGCCAAGCCGGTCTCCCCACTGGGGCAGTAACGCGTATCCGTTTGATCTCGTGAAAAAGGCCGCCCTCTAGGGGCGGCCTTTTTTCATTCTCGGCATCGCTACCGGCTTCAGACTACCAGGTCCAGCAGCAGGGTGGCGAAGCCCAGGTAGATCACCACGCCAGTGGCATCGACGATGGTGGTCACCAGCGGTCCGGACGCGGTGGCGGGATCCAGGTTGATGCGTGAAAGCAGGAAGGGCAGGCAGAGGCCGATAAGAGAGCCGGCCAGCACCACACAGATCATCGCCAGGGCGACGGTCAGGGCGATCTCTGGGCCACCGCGCATCAGCCCGAGGCCAAAGACGGCGAAAGCCATGGTCAGTCCCAGGGCCCCGGCCACGAACACCTCCCGGCCCAGCACCTTGACCCAGTCCTTCATCTCCACCTCACCGGTGGCCAGGGCCCGCACCATCAGGGCGGCGGACTGGGAGCCGGCGTTACCACCGCTGCCTACCAGCAGCGGCATAAAGAACACCAGGGCCACGTTGGACTCGATGATCGCCTCGAAATGGGCGATGCCGGCGCCGGAGAGCAGCGCCCCAAACACCAGCAGGATCAGCCAGCCGACCCGCTTGCGGTAGAGCTCCCAGGCGCTGACCCGGTCCATGGTGGTTTCCAGGGCGGAAACGGAACCGGCTTTCTGGGCATCCTCGGTCGCCTCTTCCACCACCGCATCCATGGCGTCATCGTAGGTGACGATCCCCACCAGCCGCTCGGCGCTGTCCAGTACCGGCAGTGCCAGCAGATCGTAGTGGCGGATCTTCTCCGAGACCTCCTCCTGATCTTCATCGACCCGGACAAACACCACCTCGGTGAGCATGATGTCGGCGATCAGCGCCTCCGGGTTACAGAGGATCAATTCGCGCAGGGAGATGGTGCCCACCAGGTGACGATCACCGTCGATGACGTAAGTCTGGTAGATGGTTTCCTTGTCCGGGGCTTCCAGCCGCAGGCGCTGCAGTGCCTTGCGCACGCTCCAGTGACTGCGCAGGGTGGCATAGTCGCTGGTCATCATCGCCCCGGCGGTCTTCTCCGGATAGCTGGCCAGCTTGCGCACATCCTCTCGCTCCGCCTGGGCCAGACCCGGCAGCAGGGAGTGCTGTTGCTCTTTACTTAACTGGTTGAACAGATCCGCCCGCTCGTCGGACTCCATCTGAGAGAAGAGGGCCGCCAACTGGTTGCGGGGCATCAACTGGGCGATGTCTGATTGCAGTTGGGGATCCAGGTAGGCGAACACCTCGGCGTGATCCGGCAGGGACAGCAGATCCAGCAGTTTGGCTGCCAGCGGGGGGCTAAACTCCTGCACCGCGAGACCAAAGTCTGCGGCGTGCATCTGTTCCAACTCGGCGCGGATGGCGCGCTTATCGTTTGCGGCGAGCGCTTCGCTCAGGGTGGCAAAAAGTTGCGCTTTTTGCATACTCCACCTCCGGGTACCGGTGACAGAGTAGCAGGGAGGGCGTCCCTATCAGGTATGGACTCTGCGAACCGGGGTCATTATTTGGGTTATCGTGTCTTTTAGATCCCACCTGGGACTGGGAACGGGGTCCATAAAAGGGGTTCCTGATAGAATTTCCGCGGCGATCTTAGGTGCTTGCGTCATGCCGATCAAGCCTTCATTGTCATTTCCGACTTTATGGTTCGGCGTTGCTGCCAAGATGGGCACAAGGCTTGCTTTTAGGGCAAAATTCAAGCATATCGGAAGCAAGTATGGTCGAAGGATAGACAAGATGAAGTTTGCTTACTGGGCTTGGCTGACGGCAATGATGCTGCTGTTGAGCCCCCTTGAGGCTCTGGGCTCGGGGCCGGACTCTGCTAACGCAGGGGGCAATCCGGGGGCCGCATCGCGCTCCAGCGGTGCCACGGACCCCATGATCAACCCCCCGGCCAGTGAGCCACCGCTCACCCTGCTGCCTCAGCCCAGTAACTGGCGGGGCGAGCGTCTCCTGTTGCCACCGCCCTTTGCCCCGGAGTTGCCCTTTCAGGGGGCGGTGGAGTTGCGGTTCGCCCCCGGAATGTACGACCCCGCTGCCGAGGACTTCCTGACCCTGCTGTTTGTTTTTGAGCTGGTACGCCGAAAGGGTCTGACCGCGGACGCAGTGGAACAGCTGCTGCTGGGCTATTACCGTGGGCTGTGTCGAACCGTGTCTACCCAGCAGGGCCGGCAGTGTGCGCCGGAGCATATTGCCCTTCAACTGGATCCGGTGATGGGCGGGTACCAGGCGAGACTGGATTGGCCTGAACCCTACGTGACCGGAGCCTCTCAACGGCTCTACCTGGAGCTGCAACCCCACCAGCTGGAGGGAGGAGTCCACCTGTCCGGCGCCCTGTCGGCAAAACCCTGGGATGATCCGCTCTGGTCACAACTGCGCCGGATGGTGCCCAATCGCTGAGGGGAGCCTCCGAATTGAGTCGGCATCTCGACTCCCTCAAGGCATGAAAAACGCCCGGGCCCCAAGGCCCGGGCGTCGTCGACTGGATGCCAGGTCAAAAGCGGGCGGTGAAGCCCAGACCCAGGGTGAGATCATCGTCAAAGGTATTGAACTCATGACCCACCAGCGCCTGCAGGGAAAACACCCGGCCGATCTGCCACCAGTAACCGGTCTGTACAATCCAGGAGTCGTCATCATCGCCGATGTCCGAATAGCCGTAGCGGGCCCCAATGAACCAGGATTGGGTGATGTACCAGTCAGCGCGGGCATAGTACAGATTGCCATCCACCTGGTAGCGTCCGTCGGGAAAGCGGTGGTCATCGTCGACACGGGTGTAGCCAAACTCGGTATCCAGCCCTTGGGTGGTCTGCAGTGGAAAGTAGTGTCGTAAGCTGAGGCCGTAACGGTTGAACTCGGACTCCGTCGCAAAGTAATCCCGTTCGTAGCGTCCATAGGTGGCGGTCAGGGTGGTGGTGTCGGTCAGGTAATACCCGATGCCCCCCTCGTACTCATCCTGGTCGAGCTGTTCCAGCTGGTTTCGGGTGTAGTTAAAGAGGCCAAACCAGCCTGAGGGGGATTGATAGGTGCCGCCCACGGAGAAGGAGTCGAAGTCATCCATCTCGCTGTAGGAGGCGCGGACGCTCGAAGCGGGGGAGAGGTAGCGGGCCAGCGCATAGGGCTGGTTGCCCACCTTGATGGGGGAGAAGGCGTAGTCATACCGTATCCGCCAGAAGCCATCCCCGAAGCCATCGCCCTTGCTGCCCACTGCCGCGCTGGCCTCGTGCTGAAATTCGCCCTGGGCCAGGGCTGGTAACAGGGTACCCGCCCCGACGAGGGCGCCGAGTAAAATCCGTTTCATGATCGACTCTCCTTAGTCTGATGAGGCGGTGTGCCATGCCGGTTTCACTGTCCGATACCCAGGTTTGGGCAAAAGGCAGGGAGTCAGGTACCGCGATGGATAGCACCTCTTCATCGTATCCCGGCTGTTAGGTGATACTCAGCCAACAATGTACAAGTTAGTGAATTTAAATCACTTTTGAAATGGTTAATCTCCTACGCTGGCGTGGGTGATGGCGGCAAGGTCGATGTTCGGGGCTGTCATTGTGGGGCGACTTTCCTCCTGCACCAGACAGGGTGACGACAAATCTCCTCTGATGGGCGGGCCACCCGGAGTGGATAGACTGAGGGCATTGCGCGGAAAACTGCTTAGCAGTTGAATAACGGTGGACTCGGGGTCCGTGGGTAGGCTGGCAGGGTGAGTCTGCCCATGGAAGAGCGGGATCGGTCTTGTCCCGACGTGATCTGAGCGAGCGCCTTTTTCACTTTGGTGGTAAATGCGTTTTCTCAGGTGAAAAAAACGCCCCGGGTGGCGGGGCGTTGAAGGGGCTCAATAAATGGACGGGATTACTCTGGCGTCACCACGATGAGCCGGATGGCGTCCAGCTGGATCTGGGCTCTCGCCAGGTGGGAGCGGGCCAGGTTCATCTGCTCACGCAGGGCATCCAGCTCGGTGTCACGGATGTTGGGATTCACCTGTTTGAGCGCCGTGAGGCGTTCCAGTTCGGCGCCCAACTCTCGCTCCATGGCCCGTTCGGCGTCGCTGGCCAGGGAGGCCAGCTGCTCGGCCACCTGCTTTTCCGCCGCCGCGATAAGCGGGTGCAGTACGCCTTGGGAGGCGCTGACCAGCTTGGAGCCGGTATGACGATTGAGCGGGGTGAGCTGGCGGTTGAAGGCATCGAAGTCGATGTTCTGACCCAGGTCCTTGCCGCTCTTGTCCATCAACAGACGGATAGGCGTGGGGGGCAGGAAGCGGCCCAGTTGCACCTCCGCCGGCGCGACCGCCTCGGCGATGTAGATCAGTTCCAGAAACAGGGTGCCTGCTGGCAGGGCCTTGTTCTTCAACAGGGAGACGCCGGTACAGCCGGTATCCGAACTGGTGACCAGATCGATCCCCGCCGCCACCATGGGGTGGGCCGGGGTGATGAACTGGAAGTCATCCCGGGAGAGGGCCGTTTCCCGGTCAAAGGTGACGGAGACCCCGTCCTCCGGCAGGCCGGGGTAGCTGGGGAACAGCATCTGTTCGGTGGGGCGCAGGACCACGGCATTCTCGCCACGGTCATCCTGATGGACCCCGATGACATCCCACAGCTTGAGCATGAAGCTGATGAAATCGGTGTCGTCGTCCGCTTCAGCCAGGGCCGCGACCAGTGCATCGGCAGCCTTGCCGCCGTTGGAGTTGATCTCCAGCAGCCGATCCCGCCCCGCCTCCATCGCGGCCTTGTGCTCGGCGGCGCGCTCGGCAGTACGGGCGATCAGCCCTTCGAGATCGGTGTTGTTGCCCGCCAGGACCTCGATCACCTCATCACCAAACTCGCTGTGGATCAGGTGACCGCCCGGGCAGTTGTGCTCGAAGGCATCCATACCGCGATCGAACCACTCAAGCAGTTGTTGCTGGGCGGAGTCTTCGATATAGGGCACGTGGATCTGGACGGTTTCGGTCTGGCCGATCCGATCCAGGCGGCCGATCCGCTGCTCCAGCAGGTCCGGGTTCTGAGGCAGATCGAACATCACCAGGTCCTGGGCGAACTGGAAGTTGCGCCCCTCACTGCCGATCTCGGAGCAGATCAGCACCTGGGCGCCACCCTCCATTTGGGCAAAGTAAGCGGCGGCCTTGTCACGCTCCAGGATCGACATCCCCTCGTGGAAGACGCTGGCGGCGATCCCTTCGCGGGTGCGCAAGGCCTCCTCCAGCTGCAGGGCGGTAGCCGCCTGAGAGGCGATCACCAGCACCTTCTTGCTGCGGTGTGCCTTGAGGAAGGCCATCAACCAGTCGATACGGGGATCAAACTGCCACCAGCTGCCGTTACCGCTCTCACCTTCGAACTGCTGATACAGCTTCTCCGGGTAGAGATTGTTGATCACCTTCTGTGCCGCCGGTACGGCGGTGGTGCCAAACATGTTGTTGACCTTGATGGCGGTGGCGTACTGCTTGGGCAGTGCTACCGGGTGGCGATTGAGGCGCCGCTCGGTAAATCCGCTGACGCCAGCCCGGGTGTTGCGGAACAGCATGCGACCGGTGCCGTGACGATCCAGTAGGTCCCGCAGCAACTTGTCCCGGGTGGCCGTGTCGCCGGCCTGGATCGCCTCAAGCTGGCTGGCCAGGGTGTCGGAGGCCAGCAACGCGTTCAGCGCATCCAGCTCTTCGTTGTTAAGGGCGCGCTGCTCCAGCAGACCCTCGGCGGCCTGGGCTACGGACTGGTACGCCTGCTCCTCCTTGAGGAAGGCGTCGTAATCGTAGAAGCGATCCGGGTCCAGCAGGCGCAGGCGGGCGAAGTGGCTCTGGTGGCCAAGCTGGTCAGGCGTGGCGGTGAGCAGGAGGACGCCGGGCACCTGCTCGGCCAGCCCCTCCACCACCTGGTACGCGCGGGAGGGGGTATCCTCACTCCACTCCAGGTGGTGGGCCTCATCTACCACCATGAGATCCCAGGGGGCCTCCAGTGCCTGGTCGAAACGGCGCTTCTTGCGCAGCAGGTCCAGGGAGCAGATAACCAGCTGCTCACTCTCGAAAGGATTGTCACAGTCCGCCAACGCCTCAACGCAGCGCTCCTCGTCGAACAGGGCGAAGCGCAGGTTGAAGCGCCGCAGCATCTCCACCAGCCACTGGTGCTGAAGGGTTTCAGGAACGATGATCAGCACCCGCTCGGCACGGCCCGAGAGCAGTTGCTGATGCAGGATATGGCCCGCCTCGATGGTTTTCCCCAGGCCCACCTCGTCCGCCAGCAACACCCGCGGGGCGTGGCGTCGACCCACTTCATTGGCGATATAGAGCTGGTGGGGGATCAGCCCGGCACGGGGGCCCTGCAGTGCCCGCAGCGGGTTTTTCTGCATGGCGTGACGCTGCTGCTGACAGAGGAAGCGGGTCACGAACTGCTCCATGCGGTCGATCTGGCCCGCGAACAGGCGATCCTGCGGCTTGTTGAAGCGGATCTGATGGTCCAGCATCGGCTCGCGGATAAAGGCTTCCTGGCCATCTTCGCTGTGGGTGCCGAAGTAGGTGACCAGCCCGTCGTTCTCTTCCAGATCGGTGACCACCATCTTCCAGCCTTCGGCGGCGGTGATCTCATCCCCTTTGTTGAAGATGACCCGGGTCAGCGGGGCTTCGTTGATGGAAAATAGGCGGTTGTCGCCGGTGGCGGGGAACAGCAGGGTGACCATGCGGCCTTCCAATGCCACCACAGTTCCCAGGCCAAGATCCGATTCGGTATCGCTGATCCAGCGTTGACCCAAAGCAAAGGACATAGGTTGAACGACTCCTGAAATGAGGCTCTTAGGGCGGAAAAAGGCGCGTATCTTACAGCAATTTAGCCCGGTGGACACCCGTGCGATCGGTGCTGGTCAAAGCCTGTTCAATCTGTCATGTTAGGACTGCGAGGGGCGAAATTTGCCGCCCTTAATCCGGCGACAAAGGCCGCCCCGCACGACGTTTTCTAAAGGTCAAAGCATAGCGGAGGTGCCATGGTCCAGGCGGAGAAAAAACTGTTCGTGCTCGATACCAATGTGTTGCTGCATGAACCCCTCGCCATCTATTCATTTGACGAGCACGACGTGGTGGTCCCCATGACCGTGTTGGAGGAGTTGGACCAGATCAAAGACCGCAAAAAGGATGTTGCCCGCGATGCCCGGGTGGCGATCCGGGCCCTCGAGGATGCGGTTGGCAGTGCATCGCCGGAACAACTGCTCGCCGGTGTCCCCCTGGTTGGGGTGGAGGCGGAGCAGCGAGCCGGCACCCTGGCGATCTTCCCGGATCACCAGGTATCTTTCCCCGACATGGTGGCCCTGCCGGGCAACCACAACGACAACGACATCATCAATTCCGCGCTTTACCTCCAGCAGACCCACAAAGACAAGGCCGTCGTGCTGGTCACCAAAGACATCAACATGAGGATCAAGGCCAAGGGCGCCGGGTTGCGTCATGTGGAGGACTACCGCAGCGATCAACTGGTGGACGACATCCGCTATCTGGCGACGGGTTTTACTCGCCTCGATGGGGATTTTTGGCAGCGGGTCGGTGATGTCCGCTCCTACCAGCAGGGGCGATACACCGAGCATACCCTGCCCCGAAGTGCCCTGGGCGAAGAGCCCCTCTACCTGAACCAGTACCTTGTCGACGATGGCAAGGAGTTCTGCGCCCAGGTTCGGGAGATCAACGATGAAACCTTGGTGCTGAGGGACCTGGGTCGTGAGCGGTTGATGCATTACCACGCCTGGGGGATCTCACCCAAGAACATCTACCAGGGGATGGCGCTGCAGGCGCTGATGGACCCGGATATCGACCTGGTGATCCTCACCGGCCCTGCGGGTTCCGGGAAAACGCTGCTGGCACTGGCGGCGGCGCTGGAGCAGGTGGTGGAGCAGCGCCGCTACGACCGGGTTCTGGTGACGCGGAACACCCCGGAAATTGCCGAGTCCATCGGCTTCCTGCCCGGTACCGAGGAGGAGAAGATGATGCCCTGGCTGGCGGCGGTGACCGATACCCTCGAGGTGCTGCACAAGCATGACGAGTCCCCCAGTTCCAGCCTGCAGTACATCATGGATAAGGCCAATATCCAGTTCAAGTCAGTGAACTTCATGCGTGGCCGCTCCATCCAGAACAGCTTTGTGCTGCTGGATGAGTGTCAGAACCTTACCCCTTCCCAGGTCAAGACCATCCTGACCCGCATGGGGGAAGGGACTAAGTTGGTTTGTTCCGGTAACCTGGCGCAGATCGACTCCAACTACCTGACGGCGGTGACATCGGGGCTGACCTATCTGGTGGAGCGCTTCAAGATGTTCGAAGGCAGCAGTAACGTCTACCTCAACGGTGTGGTTCGCTCGCGCCTGGCCTCCTTCGCCGAAGAAAATCTCTGACCAACGGGGATCGCAAAGGGCGGCAACGGGCTTATCGTCCGCTGCCGCCTTTTTGATACACTGCTTGCCGGAGTCTGATAATTACCGGTGATCCCTGAGCGTGAAGCTGCCCATTCTGCGTCGTTATAACAAGGCCGTTTTCTATACCTATCTCGGCGTGGTGCTGCTGTCGCTGCTGGTGGTGTGGCTGGTCTACAGTGGCGAGAAGCGCCAGCTGCTGGCTCAGAAGGTGGCGGACATCGATCGCCACAGCCAGCAGATCGAGATGCTGTTGGACGCCAGTATTCGTGCCCTGGAGTCCCTGCGGGACTTCGCCGCCACCAACATGACCGTTGGGGCGATGGGGCACATTGAGCGCCTGCCGGACATCACCCGGTTTGACGAGTCCGGGAACTACTTCGCCCTGGAAACTCCCTACAAGGAGGTGGGCCTCAGCGATGATGGCATGGGGCGGATCACCGGTTACGGCCAGTTGGAGGGGCGCTCCGAGCGCTTCTACCGCGAGCTGGACATGCTCTACCAGATGTCGATCTCCTTCCCGGTGGCCAAGCGGATGGCACCCAAGGCGTCGCAGATCTACTACATCTCGGAAAAGCGGATGATGTCGGTGTTTCCCTGGCCGGACAGCGACGACAACTTCAATCGCCGCATCCTCAACTCACCGCTGTTCAAACACGCGCGGCCGGAAAACAACCCCTTCCGCCAGCTGTTCTGGACCGAAGTGCGCCGCAATGCCGCTGGGGAGTTGATCACCACCCTGGGCCTGCCGGTCTACCTGGCGGATGAGTTCATGGGGTCGGTGTTTTTGGACCTGGAGCTGGCGATGCTCTCCCAGCAGATCCAGCGCTACTTCGAAGTGAAGGGAACGGTGCTACTGCTGGATGAGGAGAACAACATCCTCACCTATCCGAGAATGCACCTCGAGGGGCTGCCCCGCACCTTCCAGCTGAGCCAGAAGATCCCCAACGCCCTGCATAACGTGCCAGCCCAGCAGATCCTTGAAGCCACGGAGGGGGCGCTGATCGCGGACCACTATGTCCGAACCGTGGTGCTGGAAAATGCCCCCTGGCGGCTGCTCTATATCCAGTCGGAGGCGGAGTTGGTGGATGATCTCTGGGACAAACTTGAGATCACTTTCCTGATGGTGGTGATGGCCCTGTCGGTGCTGGTCACCGTGGTGCACTACCTCACCCGCCGGGCCTTTGTGGGCCCCGCCGCCCGCCTGCTGCGCCATCTGGAAGCCAGCGCCCAGCACCCGCAGCCGCCGCCAAAAAACCTGCAGCCCGGCTGGGAAAGCTGGTTCGAGCTGATCTCCCGGACCTTCGAGGAGAACCAGCAGTACACCCGCCACCTGTCGGAGCAGAATCGACGCCTGGATGCCTTGGTGGCCAAGCGCACCGAGCGCCTGCGCCAGGCCAATGAGCGGCGGGAGCGGGATTTCTCCCTGATGCGAAGCCTGATCGACGCCATTCCCGAGGCGATCGTGTTCAAGGATACCCAAGGGCGTTACCTGGGCTGTAACAAGGCGGCGGAACGCCTGCTGGGCCACAGCGAGTCGGAGATCATCGGCAACGCTGTGACTGAGCTGGATCCCTCCCCAAGGGCAGCGCGGGTGGCCGAGGAGGATGCCCGGGTGCTGGCGGCCCGGACCCCGGAGCGCTTCCGTGAGCGGGTCCGCGTCGATGGCAAGTCACTGCTGCTCGACTCCCTCAGCCTGCCGTTCTATAACCGCCGGGGCGAGTTGCTGGGTTTGATCTCCGTGTCCCGAGATATCACTCGGGAGTCGGAGCAGCAGGAGCAGATCAAGCGCTCCGAAGAGCGTTACCACCTGGCCATGGACGCGGTGGAGGATGGTCTCTGGGACTGGTACCTGGACTCCAACCAGCTGATCTGTAACCCCGCCTATTACACCATGTTGGGCTACCAGCCGGACGAGTTCCCGCTGCTGATTGAAACCTATTACGCCTTGATGCACCCGGATGACCGGGAGCGGGTGGAGCGCTACATCGATCGCTACCTGGACCAGCCTGAGCAGGCTATGGCCATCGAGTTCCGGCTGCGGGGCAAGGGGGGCGAGTACCACTGGATCCTATCTCGGGGCCGGGCGGTGGAGTTTGACGATCTCGGCGAGCCGCTGCGCCTGCTGGGAACCCACAAGGACATCAGCAAGCAGAAAGAGAACGAGGTGGCGCTGCTGGAGGCCAAGCAGGACGCGGAGCTGGCCAACCGCACCAAGAGTGAGTTCCTGGCCAACATGAGCCACGAGATCCGTACCCCCATGAACGCGGTGCTGGGGATGCTGCAGCTGACCCTGCGTACCGAGCTGGATCAGCGTCAGGCGGATTACATCGACAAGGCACGCATGAGTGCGGAATCGCTGCTGCGGATCATCAATGACATCCTCGACTTCTCCAAGATCGAAGCGGGCAAGCTGGAACTGGAGCAAACCGAGTTTGCCCTCGACACTGTGTTGGAGCATGTGCTGTCGATGAACGCCATCAAGGCCCAGGAGAAGGGGATCGAGCTGCTGCTCTATGCGCCCATCTCTGCCGGACTGCACCTGCTGGGCGATCCGCTGCGGCTGGGCCAGGTGCTGGTTAACCTGCTCTCCAATGCGGTCAAGTTTACCGATGCCGGCGAGGTGGAGCTGGGCTGCGAGGAGCTGCGGGACAGGGATGATCGCATCACCCTCAAGTTCTGGGTTCGGGATACCGGGATCGGGATCAGTCCTGCCCAGCAGGTCTCCCTGTTCGACGCCTTCAGCCAGGCTGACGGCTCCACCACCCGCCAGTTTGGCGGTACCGGGCTTGGCCTTTCCATCTCCAAGCACCTGGTGGCGATGATGGGCGGTGATATCGAGGTGGAGAGTCTGCCCGGCGAGGGTACCACCTTCAGCTTTACCATCGATGCCCAGAAGGTGGCGGCGCCCAGGCAGATCCTGCCGGTCCTGCCGGAGGCGATCAGCGGCCTGACTGCCCTGGTAGTGGATGACAACCACAGTGCCCTGCAGATCTACGCCACCTTCCTGCGTGATTTCCATTTCCGGGTCGAGACCGTCGACAGTGGAAAGGCGGCGCTTAAAGCGCTGGAGCAGCTGCAGCCAGATCTGCTGTTACTGGACTGGATGATGCCGGGAATGGATGGACTTGCGGTGGTGGACGAGCTGGATCGGCGTTTGGCCAACGGCACCCTGAGCAAGCGGCCGCAGATCATCATGATGACCGCCTATACCGGTCAGCCGGTGCAGGAGCAGGTGGAAGCGGGCCGGGTGGAAGCGCTGCTGCAGAAGCCGTTCAAGGCCTCCGCGCTCTTTGATGAGGTGATCTCCGCCTTTTCAAGCGGCGAAGCGCCGATGGCCCCTGCCGCAGTGTCTGCCGGCGAGGAGGCGGGCAGCGAGGCGGCGCAGATCCTGCTGGTGGAGGACAACCTCATTAACCAGCAGGTGGCCACCGAGTTGCTCAGCAGTGCCGGTTACCAGGTGACTGTGGTGGGTAATGGCCAGGAAGCGGTGGATCTGCTGGCCCACACCGAGGTGGACCTGGTGTTGATGGATATCCAGATGCCGGTAATGGATGGATTGGAGGCGACCCGCACCCTGCGCAAGGCCGGTTTCCGCCGCCCCATCATCGCCATGACCGCCCACGCCATGAGTGGTGACCGGGAGAAGAGCCTGGCGGCGGGCATGAATGACCACATCACCAAGCCCATCGTCCTGACCCAGCTTTTTGACACGGTCAAACACTGGCTCAATGCCGAGCAGAGTTCCGCATCATGAGTGTACAGCCACCGAGCTCCCCCCCGAGTCATCCGACCAAGCTGGTGACAGGTCCGCTGCGCTACCTGCTAATGGGGCTCGGTTGCCTGGCGGTGGCCCTCGGGACCCTGGGGGTGTTCCTGCCCTTGGTGCCCACGGTGCCCTTCCTGCTGCTGGCAACCTTCTGCTTCAGCCGCACGTCGGCACGGATGCAGCTGTGGCTGTTCAACAACCGTCTGCTTGGGCCCTACCTGAGAAACTACCTGCAGCGCAAAGGGCTGACCCGAAAACAGCTGCTCTCCTCCCTCATCAGCCTCTGGATTGGCATGGCTATCGCCATCGTCATCGCCCCCATTCTGTGGGTGAAGGGGCTGCTGCTCTTCATTGCGCTGTGCGTCACCATTCACCTGATAAGGATGAAGCGGATCCCCGCCTGAATTTTTCCCATTGCCCCAGCGCAGCAGGCTCTTCATCGGGCAGCGGCGAATCCTCTCTCCTTCGCCCGTTCCGGTCTTGGTCGACTCGGTATCGGCCCCGAGGCTGGCGGAGCTGATCCCGCTGATGGGGCAACGCCGGGGTATTGGTTGCTGTTGGGCCTGGGCTGCGGCCACCACCTCACCCGGGCAGTCGCTGTCAAACTCGGCCGTCGGAGCGCCGCTGCTGTGGATCCCCTCCGCCTGATCCGCCGCCCAAAATGCCTGCGCCAGGGCCTCGAAGCGGGAAACCTGGTCAGACAGGAGCTGTCGCCTGGTATCCCGGCCCAGGTAGATCTTAAAGCTGCACTGTCCCTCCTCATCCAACAGCCAGATAGAGCGGGTCTCCATCCGCATAAAGGGGCGGCTGCAGAAGCCTATCCAGGCCACCGCCTTGGGGTTGAGATGGCCGCGAAGGTGTTCCCCCTTGAGGTTGTAAAAGCCGTGGCCATAGCTGCCCTCCGGGAAGCCGCCCTTGTACTCAAGGATCTGTCCGGCCACCTCGATCACGGTAGTGGTGGGTCCGAACTCCGTCAGGGCGGCCATCAGGCGGTCGAAATGGCGGCCATCGACAATGCGGGCCTGCTCCGGGCGCAGGGCTTGCAGGGTGGCCAGCTCGGTCAGGCCGAGCTGGCGGCCGATCTGGGCCAGGGAGGCGAAGGGTTGGGCCTTGTCCAGGGCGTTGATGCTGTCGAGCAGGGTACTCATGGTGGTGCGGGTCTCCCGATGGTGTTGATTATCCAGATAGGTGTTGATCGCCTGTTGCAGGTTGATGTTCCAGAACTGGCCGGCGGGTGTCAGGTTGAGATAGCGGCCCTCGCGACGGGCAAGACCGTGTTGCTCCCAGCCATCGAACAGCGGCTGGCAGCGGGTGCTCAGCGCGTGGTCCTGAGCCTGTAACTGCTGCAGATCCAGGTAACCGAGATCGAAGCCGGCACCGAGGGCAAAGCGCAGTGAATGCTCATGGTGGGGGCGGGTCATCATCACCAGTGGTTTCTCCCCCGCCTCAATGCGTTCGAGGTAGCGGCACAGCTTGCGCTCGGTCATCACCCCATGCCCCTGGATCCGTCCGCCGGCACCGCTGCCGAAGGGAACCAGCTCTGCCCCCGCCTTGGAAAGGTGGTTGTAGCGGTTGCGCTCCCGTCGATCCCGTCCCCAGTGGCTGACCGACAGGCGGTTGAAGTGATGGCGGTTGAGGCTCTCCACCCCGGCTTTGAACATCTGTGCCTTGGCTTCGGTGCTGGGCGGGGGGGTGACCCGTCCCCGGTTAACGTCCCGGCCAAGCTGGCTTTGAGGGAGCAGGATCAACTGGTAGAGATCGGCACCACCGATCCCGGTGTTGACCAGCACATCCAGGTCCGCCTGCCACTGGGCCAGGGTCTGTCCCGGCAGACCGTAGATAAGATCCGCCACGATCACCGCCTGATCCTGGGCGGTGAAGTGATCCAGCCGGCGGCGGACGGTTTCACCATCGTCAATGCGGCCCAGCCGTTGGCGCAGCTCGGTTTGAAAACTCTGCAGCCCCAGGGAGAAGCGGTTAAACCCGGCGTCGAGACAGGCGCTAAACCTGTCGTCGTCAAAGCCGTGGAAACGGGCTTCGAAACTCAGTTCGGCATCGCTTTTCATCGGCAGGATCTGCCTCAGTCGCTCACCCAGTTGCAGGATCTGCGCTGGGGTGAGATCACTGGGGGTCCCGCCGCCGACGTAAATCCCGTCGAATGGCGAACCGACAATGCCCGGCTGCTCCGCCGCCATGGCCAGCTCCTCGAAAAGGGCACTGAGGTAGCGTTCGATCTTGTCGTCGCTGGAGCGGTTCTGGAAAAAGGCACAATAGCTGCAGCGAGTTCGGCAAAAAGGGATATGGATGTAGGCCAGCCTCGGGCCGGCTGCGGCGGGCCCCATCGCCAGTTGCTGCCAGAGCGCGGCCTGTTCGTTCTCCGGCACCGGTGTCCCCATTACCTGGATATGGGCGGTCTCTTTGCGGGTAAAGGCTCCGGTCATGGGATCGGTGCTTGGGCGGCCGATCAACGAGGCGTTCAGTGATGGGGATAGCATATTCAATGAAAGCAAATGGTAATGCGAATGATTATCAAATATTGTCTGGTTTCTGAGATAAGTTGTCCGTGACGGAGATCGAGAAGATGGCAGCAGAGGAAGAAAAAGTTCAGGGCTACCCTGGTCAGTGTTCGGGCAGGGAAGGTGTTATGAACTCCGCGCCGTTGGCCGCGGCGAAAGCCTCACCGTCCGCTGAACCCTGGGGAGCGGAGCCCGGGCTGGTGGCACCGGCTTTTCGTCCGCTGCTGATAACCCTCGGCATGCTGGCGATCGCTCTGGGGAGTGTCGGTGTGGTGGTGCCCATGCTCCCTACGGTGCCCTTTTTGCTGCTGGCGGCCTGGTGTTTCAGCCGCGCGTCCCCCCGGCTGCGCCGCTGGCTGTTCGCCCACCCCACCCTGGGGCCCTACCTGAACAATTTCCTGCTGCGAAAGGGGCTGACGCGCACTCAGTTGCACCGCTGCCTGAT
Source organism: Ferrimonas gelatinilytica (assembly GCF_039544205.1). Taxonomy (NCBI): domain Bacteria; kingdom Pseudomonadati; phylum Pseudomonadota; class Gammaproteobacteria; order Alteromonadales; family Ferrimonadaceae; genus Ferrimonas; species Ferrimonas gelatinilytica. The sequence goes on from NZ_BAABLF010000007.1 coordinate 109,078, forward strand.
CGGCAAGTGGAGTGGCATGGGGCTGGCGATCATCTTGGCGCCGGGGATGGGCCTGAAGCTGGCCCTGTTGCTGATCGCCATCGCGGTCAGCGTATACCTGCTGCGGCTGCAGCGTTTGCCCCAGTAGGCGGCGGGGGTTTCTGATCAATCGTTGTCCTGGCCTTGAGGGGGCCGGTGCAAGCCAGTAAGCTGGCCAGAAATCGCGAGCGAATGGAACAAAATCAATGGATTGGAAAGGCTTTTGCTGCCCTGCTCAGGTCGGCCTCTGGGTATTGCTCTGGCTCTCTGTGCTGCCACTGCAGGCGGCCAACCTGCTGGAGTGGCGCCTCTCCTCCCAGGGCCAACTGACGATGACGCTGCCGCCTCTACAGCAACCTATGCTGCTGCAGAGCGGTCTTCTCTCCGGGGTGGGTGCCAACGAGATCGGGCTGGACCGGGGTCAACTTGGCGCCACTCGGATGGTCCAGTTTGAGCGTCATGGTGATCGCCTGTTGCTGCGCCAGCTCAACAGCGGCTATCGGGCCGCGGGTGCCATTGACACACAGCGCCGCGCGGTGATGGAGGCCTTTGCCGACTCGGTGCTTTGGGTAGGAACCCTGGAGGGTGAGCGGGTCGATGTCACTTCGCTGGTGTTGCAGGACTGGCATGGCGTGGCCCGTGCCCTGAGTGACAGCGGTCAGGGTGATTTTGCCCTGTCGTTGGAACACTCCCTGGTACTCAGTGACGGGGTCAAGGCATTTCCCCACAACGCCGATGTGGATCTACAGCTGACCTTTGTCGGCCGTGATGCCGGGGAGGCCCTGCGCAGCGTTGCCGCGGACCCGGATATCATCAGTGTCCGGGTCCGCTACTCCCTGATACGGTTGCCGGCAGAGCCGATGACGCCGCGCCCCTTTCACCCCGACTCCGGCTTTTTTGCCCTGAGCCATATGGATTACGCCCAACCCCTGGGGCGACCGTTACGGGTGAGTGTCCTGCCCCGACATCGGTTGGAGAAGGTGCGCCCCGGACCAGCGCCATCACCGGTGGTCGAGCCCATCGTCTACTACCTGGATAACGCCACGCCGGAGCCGATGCGCTCGGCGCTGCTCGAGGGCGCCCTTTGGTGGCAGAGTGCCTTTACCGAGGCGGGGTTTGAAGATGCCTTTCGGGTAGAGATCATGCCAGAGGATATGGATCCTCAGGATCTGCGCTACAACACCATTGCTTGGGTGCATCGTGTCACCCGGGGCTGGAGTTACGGAGGTTCGGTGATCGACCCCCGCAGCGGCGAGATCCTCAAAGGCCACGTCACCCTGGGCTCCCTTCGGGTCCGCCAGGACCACCTCATCTTTCGGGGTCTTACCGCTGGCTGGAAGGATCGCAAGGAAGCGTTCGGTGCGGCCGAGCAGACGGCTTTGGCCAGGTTGCGCCAGCTCTCGGCTCACGAGGTGGGTCACACCCTGGGGCTGGCCCACAACTTTGCCGCCAGTGCCAGCGGCGACCCCTCGGTGATGGACTATCCCCATCCCCATATCACCCTGGAGAAGGGGCAAGTGGTGTTAGCGGGCAGTTATCGCGAGGGGCTGAGTCCCTGGGATTCCTACGCCATCGCCTTCGGTTACGGCCACTATGACGGACCGGCTGAGCAGGTGCAGGCGACGCTGGTGGCGGAGGCCAGAACCCGGGGACTCAAGTTTCTCTCGGATCCTGACGCCCGGGGGCTGGGATCGGCGCATCCGGCGGCCCAGCTCTGGGACAATGGTGAAGACCCTGTTGCCCGGCTGTCGGAGCTGATGGCGATCCGCGCCCGGGTGCTGGCTCAGCTTGGGCCCCAGGCACTGTTGCCGGGTGAGCCCGGGAGCGCACTGGGTCGCCTTATGGTGCCCCTGTATCTACTGCCCCGCTACCAGATCGATGCGGTCGCTTCGTTGCTCGGTGGGGCTGACTATGACTACGAGGGGAGCAGCGTTACCTCCCTGGCTCCGGAGTGGCAGCGCGCGGCACTGGAAAGCCTGGTTGGGTTGCTGGAGCCGGCCCAGCTTCGTCTTCCGGCCCGCTTAAGGGAGTCCTGGGTACCTCAGGCTTACGGTCACTCCTGGGACCGAGAGCAGTTTGGCGGTCAACAGGGCCCGGTGCCGGACTGGCTGGCGCCGCCGGAGGCGTTTGCGCGCCTGGTGCTCGAAGCGGTCCTGTCACCGGCGCGGCTTAACCGGATGCAACAGCAGCAGTGGCAGGATCCTGAGCTGCCGGGACCGATGGCGCTGCTGGAGGCGTTGTCCGAGCAGGTGATGTTGGTCCACCGTGAGGAGGGGTTCGATGCGCTGATCCAGGCCCGTTTGCGGGCGGTCGTCGCGGATCACTGGCTGTCGCTCTATCACGATCCTGCTGTCGCACCCGAAGTCCGGGCCCTGGTGGCGGCACGGCTGCGCAGTGATGCCAACCAGCTTGAGCGACGGGCCCGACGCTCCGACGAGCGTATCGACGCCCACTACCGCCTGCTGGCGGAGGTGATGCGCAATGGGTTGAGCGATCCCGAGTTGCGGATGATCCCCGAACCCCTGCCGGTGCCCCCCGGCTCACCCATCTAGGCCATCGTTGTCGTTCCTGGTTACTAGGGTCTAGTTCCTAGGATCTAGAGCTTAGGATCTGGCTCCTTGCCCCTCCCCCTCCGGCTCGTTAGACCAGTCATGGCGCCGAGGGTCCTTGGGATAGTAACGCGCTGCCGTTTGTGCCTGGTGGGCAAAGCGGCGGGTGTTTTTAAAGGGCAGCTTCATAAAGCCGGAGACACCGAGTCCGCGGATCTTCGGGATCTGGGCCACGATTCGGGCCAGGCAGTTGCGAAACTCCCGCTCCCGCCGGGGATTGAGCAGGCGCAGATCGCTGTGCAGCTTGAGGTGGTCCGCCAGCACCTCGAAGATGATGCAGCCGGTGTGGTGAATCAGGTTGAGGTGGGAGAGTTCATCCAGGATCCCCTGGGGCAGTTCCAGGTTTTCATCCGGGTCCCGGCCATCCTCGAAGTAGGAGTGGAGCCGGCTCTTGTCCTCCAGCTCCGCTACTTGGCTGATGCTGAAGGGCAGGGCGGTATCCGCCTCCGGGGCAAAGGGCGATTCCGGATCCTCACGAGTGAGGTGCAGGGTATTGCGGGCGTCGAAGAAGCAGGCTTTGAAGACCGCCCTGTCGGCCTTGGGAGTGAGCGCCCGGGCCAGGGTGACCAGGTTATTGACCGCATGGGTAAAGGGAGCGAGAAGGGCCGGGTCCTGGAGGGCCAGGCTGGAGTCGATCGCCACAGTGCCCTGTTGCCAGTGCAGTGCCAGCCCCCCAATCAGGGGATATTGCCCCAGCTGGTTGACCGCCAGTACGAACGCTTTCTCACTGTCTCCCATCCCTGCCAGGAAGTCCCGGTAGTAGTGGGCGATCTGCAGATCCGCCTCCCGTTGAGGGGAGAGCGGCTGTGGCTGATGGGCGCGCAGGAAGGAGCGTCGGGAGCTGTAAGCGGCGGTTTCAACCGCTTGTGGCTCGGCCGGGGTGTCGATGGGCAACTGTGGCTCCGGTACCCGGACGGGTGGCGGCAGCAGGAGCCAGTGGCGCCCGCCGGGCAGGGTGGAGAGAAAGTGATCCCCCCCCTGGCGGCGCAGTTCGGGGTCTGGGGAGAGCATGGCATCGAGGATCTCCGCCATCGCCCGGGGCAGACCCAGACTGCGAGCCGGGCGGACTTCGCTGCCGAAGCGGCCGGTTTGACCTGAGGCCAGGGCGTAGAGGGTGGCCGCAACCCCCTGCTCATCGAAGCGGGGGGAGGAGAGGGCGCCACCCAACTGTTCCTCACCGATAAAATAGACATCCCCCATCTGGGCATTGGATCCCCGCTCCCCCTCGTAAAACCCCAGTGGCGAACCCAAAGGCTGGCCGATGGCATCCTCCTGCGCCGGTACCGCTGACCCCCAGTCGACCAGGGAGAGGTGGCCCCGGTCGGCGTCAAACATCAGGTTGGAGGGTTTGATATCGCCGTGGATGATGGGTTCGGGCAGGGTCCGAAGGTAGTGCAGCAGTTCCGCCAGTTGGGCGGCGATGGGGACCAATTCGGTCAGGGGCAGGGGGCCCAGTCGTCGTGCGCGCTGCGCCAGGTCTTCACCCGGTGCCCGCGCCATCTGCAAGATGGGCTGGCCGGAGGCTTGAACGTAGCCGCCGAAAGCGGGGATGTGGGGATGGTCCAGCTTGGCCAGGATGGCGCCTTCGTCTGCCAGGCGCTGCTGAAGGTGGGGGGCCAGGGTGCGGCGGCTGAACTTGAACACGTCGTTGCCACGCTCTGACTCGCCGGCAAAGACGAACCCGAATACCCCCTTGCCGATGTAGTGCACCCGCCGGTAGCCCAACTGATGCAGCTGTTGTTGGCAAAGCTTGACCCATTGGCGCAGCTTGCGGGCATCGTCCTGCTTAAGCAGGTAGATGGACTGCTCCTCGGCGATGTAGAAGTGTTGCAGTGTGTGCGTCGACCCCACGGTGCGCTCCTTGTTCGGGACCCCGCCAGCATGGGGGCGTGATCCGATTCACATCCATTTAATCTGCCTCATCGGCCCGGTGGTAACTTGTGCCAGACTGGAGCCGTTAACGAGCCGTCTGATTGAGGTGATCCGGATGAATGCAGATAAACCGGCCTGGGACAAAGCCCAGTTGGCTGATCTGTTAGCCTACCCCCGACGCAAGATGCGGGACAACATGGATGTGCGCTTTTGTCCCCATGCGGTGTTTTACAACCCGGTGGACGAGCGCTGCCTCTACTGTCATCAGGACATGGAGTGCAAGTGGCTTAATCGCAACGATGAACTGGTCTCCACTGAGGAGAAGTCCACCGAGGAGCTTCGGCGGGAGTTGACCAAGGCGATGGACTACGTCGAGGCCCAGTTGACCGCCGCCCACCTCAATCGTCGAAGCTGTGGCTGCGATAACTGCGTCTGGCTGGGCAAGGTACGCAAGGTGTTGGGCCAACAGCAGTGAGGGCAAAAGCCCCCCAGAGTTGAACTGAAAAACGCCTCGGCGTGTTATTGGGTTTGCCGCTTTGCCCTGATACCCTGAGCCCCATCGAACACTCCTGATGAGGCAGCGACATGGAACCGCAGTTCTGGCACCAGAGGTGGCACGCCAACCAGATAGGTTTTCACCTTCCCCACCCTAACCCCCTTTTGACCCGCCACTGGATGAGCCACAATGGCACCGTGCTGGTGCCGCTGTGTGGCAAGAGCCTGGATCTGCCCTGGCTGGCGGAGCGTGGTCACCAGGTGTGGGGGATCGAGCTAAATGAGCAGGCGGCGCAGTCGCTTTTTTCCGAGCAGGGTCTCTCGCCCGAGCGGACATCAAAAAATGGTTTGACCCGTTTCAGCGCGGGCCCGATGACGGTGCTGCAGGGGGACTTTTTCGATGTCTCGCCGCAGGATCTGCCGCCCCTGACCCACTTCTATGACCGTGCTGCCCTGATCGCTTTGCCGCCAGAGATGCGCCAGCAGTATGTGGCTCACCTGGCGTCACTGCTGCCCAGTGGTGCCGAGGGGCTGCTGGTCACCCTGGACTACCCGCAATCTCTGATTGCCGGCCCGCCCTTTTCGGTTCCGGACCAGGAGGTGCGCCAGCGCTTCGAGCTCTGGTTTGAGGTCGAACACCTGGCTAGCCAGGATATCCTGGCCGACAGTCCCAAGTTCCAGGCCAAAGGGGTGCCCTGGCTGGAGGAGCGGGTCTATCGGATGGTGCGTCGGTAAAGGGTGCCCAACAGTCCCCCAGGGATAGGCAGAGAACGGAAAAAACGGCAACCCAAAGGGTTGCCGTTTGGCTGACTGAGGTTGGGGGGTCAGATCAGAAACGGTAACGCATACCGATGGTGAAGGTGTTGTCGTCACGGTCACCGGCATCATCGTGGCTGGCGTCGTAGTAGGCGTAGTGGCCGTACAGGTAGGCGGCCTTGGTGAGGTGGTACTCGGCACCCACGGTGTAGTTAATCACTTCGGCGCCGCTGCCTTGTTGCATATCCTCGCCGGCGTCGTCGTAAGCGTTTTTGGCAAACTTACCCAGGCCGGATTCGTCGTAGCCGACTTGGGCTTTGATGTTCCAGTCGTTGAGTCGGTACTGGGCAGAGACCATGTAACCCTGACCGGAAAGGTCGCCTTTCTCAGAGTCCTGGAACAGGCCGCCGAGCTTCAGGTCGCCCAGTTTGTAGGTGACGACGACTCGCGCCGATTCCAGCCCGTTCAAGCCATCGGCGTAAGCCAGTCCCACGTAGTAGGGCTGCTTGGCCATCGCTTTGTCACCGAAGCCGACGCTGACGGCGTAATTGTTACCGTCGTACATCTTGGCGTTCTCTTCGCTGCCGCGGAAGTCGTCCTCCAGCAGGTAGGTGACCCCGAATTGGAAGATACCGTAGCGGTTGGAGTTGAAGGTGACGCTGTCCCCGAAGCGGTCCTGGCCAACGAAGAGGCGATCCAGGTCGGCGTTGAGGTTACCGAAGGCGTCGACGCCGCCTTCACTGCCCTTGAACACGGTGTCGTTTCGACCAAACAGCACCTGACCAAAGTTGCCGCCCAATCCAAAGTAGGTATTACGGCTGTTGAATGGGTCTGCGCCCTTGGACTGGTCTTCGCCATTCACCCCCACTTCCGCCTTGTAGAGGATCTGCAGGCCGGCTGCAATATCGTAGGCTCCCTTGATACCGACATTGGTGAAGTTATTTTCCAGCCCCAGGCCGTCGTTCATACCCGGGTTGGTGGTCAGCCCCTTGTCGGATTGGGTCAGGGCCATGTTGATGTCTCCGTAGAAGACGGGACCATCGGCCAATACGTGGGTGGAAACCCCGGCCAGCAGGGTGGCGACGGCGATGGAAACGAAACGTGGTTTCATACGGCTTATCCTCTGTGTACTGCCTGTCGTTCGCTATCGAACTGATGAAAATCCCTTTGCAAGCAATCCTTTATAGTGCTCGCTTTGAAAAACTTTGAAGTCGGCCGGATTCTTTCATAGCTGCGCTGACGCTGTAACTCGATGGCGCCTGATTTTTTGACCTTCGTCACGTTTATTGGGGTGTTTTTGTAATGAGGATGATTCGAACTGGTTACACCCTCTGGGTGGGCGGGTTGGAATGGCCTGATCGGCACCCGGTCCGGTTTGGCCGCCTGAGGCGAACTGGTATAATCGCCGCCTTTCCTTCACCAAGAGATCCAAGATGAACGACGCATACCTGCAACGCTTCGGCGGCATTGGCCGCCTGTACGGTGCCGAGGCCCTGGCATACTTTGCAAAGGCCCACGTCTGCGTGGTGGGGATCGGCGGGGTCGGTACCTGGGTGGCGGAGTCCCTGGCCCGCTCCGGCATCGGTCAGATCACCCTGATCGACTTGGATGACATCTGCACCACCAACACCAACCGGCAGATCCACGCCCTGAAAGACACGGTGGGGCAATCTAAGGTGGCGGTGATGGCTGAGCGGATCCGTGCCATCAACCCCGACTGCCGGGTGAACGAGGTGGAGGAGTTTGTCGATCTCGATAACCTGGATGAGGTGCTGCCGGCGGCGCTGGATTACCTTGTGGACTGCATCGATGCGGTGAAACCCAAGGCTGCGCTGATCGCCCACTGCAAGCGGCGTAAGATCCGCATTGTCAGTGTCGGTGGGGCAGGTGGGCAGCTCGATCCCACCCGGGTACAGGTTGCGGACCTCTCCAAGACCTACCAGGATCCCCTGGCGGCGAAGGTGAGAAACCTGCTGCGACGGGAGTACGGCTTCAGTAAGAACCCGAAGCGTCGCTTCCAGGTGGAGTGCGTCTTCTCCGACGAACCACTGCGCTATCCCGGCAGCGATGGGGAGGTCTGCATGACCAAGTCAGACGCCCAGGGTCCCAAGGCGATGGATTGTGCCAGCGGCTTTGGCGCCGTCACCCACCTTACTGGCACCTTCGGTTTTGTCGCCGCCAGCCGGGTACTGCTGAAGCTCAGCGAAGCCCGGGCCCGGGCGATGACCTCGTCGGGATCAGACTGACCGTTTCCCCGGTGTGACTGAATGCCATTTCAAGCGCTAGGCTGCGTGCTGCCGGATAGCCTGCACCACCGAGTGCAGGCCGGAGGCACGGGAGGGGCTGAGATGATCCGACAGTCCCAGTGCCCGGAACCAGGGCTCCAGCTCGACCTCGGCCAACTCCCTATTACTCCGGCCGTTGCAGGCGGCCAGTACCAGCACCAGCAAGCCCCGCACAATGCGGGCTTCGGAGTCCGCCAGGAAGTAGTGGCGACCCTCGATCTGCCGATGGTAGAGCCAGGTGCGACTTTCACAACCGGTCACTTCCGCCTCGGGACTTTGACACTCCGGTGGCAGTGGTGCCATCCGGCTGCCCAGCTTCATCAACAGGCGGTACCGCCCCTGCCAATGGCCCTGGGCTTGCAGCTCCTGATCCAGCATCTCCCGCGTCAGGCCCTGCCCCAATGGACTTTGGAGAAAGGTACTGGCATCAGGCATCGTCATAGAGAAACTCCAGATAATCGGTCAGCGCTGCCACTAAGGCGTCGATCTCGTCGTGATGATTGTAGCCGGCGATGGAGAGGCGGCAGGTGCCCCTGACGCCCAGCAGAGACATCAGCGGTTGGCAGCAGTGATGCCCGCAGCGGACGGCGATCCCCGCCTGATCGAGCCAGATCCCCACATCCTGATGGTGTTCACCGTCGACGTTAAAGGCCAGGGAGCCGGCGTTGTCTTCGAAGGCACTATACAGGGTAAGGCCCTCGAGGGATTGGAGCCGCTCCCGGGCGTAACTCAGCAACGCCTGCTCATGGGCGGCGATGGCGCGGCGATCCTGCGCCATTAGCCAGTTTGCGGCGGCGCCGAGGCCGATCGCCTCGGCGATCGCCGGGGTCCCCGCCTCGAACTTGAAGGGCAGAACATTGAAACTGCTTCGCTCGAAGCTCACGCTCTGGATCATCTCGCCACCAAACTGGTAGGGCGGCATGGCATCCAGCAGGTCCCGGCGCCCCCAGAGGACGCCGATGCCGGTGGGCCCATACATCTTGTGGCCCGAGAACGCGTAGAAATCACACCCCAGCGCCTGCAGATCCACAGGTTCATGGGCGACGGCCTGGGCACCGTCGACTACGGTGATCGCGCCGGCAGCCTGCGCCTTGGGCAGCCAGCGGTCCACGGGGGCCCGGGCGCCCAGCGCATTGCTGATGGCGGTCAAAACCACCACCTGGGGGCCCAGCGCCAGTAACTCGGCGAAGGCCACTTCATCCAGGCGTCCCTTGCTATCCAGTGGAATCGGCTTGAGGGTGGCACCTGTCCGAGCGGCGGCCTGTTGCCAGGGCACGATGGTGGCGTGATGGGCCCAGGCGTCCACCAACACCAGGGCACCCTCATCCAGCACCATCTGCCCTAGGCTGTTTGCCAGCAGGTTCATGCTCTCCGTGGTGCCCCGGGTGAAGATCACCTCTTCGCTGGCGGGGGCATTGAGAAAACGGGCCAGGGTGTGGCGTGCCCCCTCGAAGGCGCGGGTGGCCCGGGCAGAGAGGCGATGGGCGCCCCGGTGCACGTTGGCGTTATCCTGCCGGTAAAACTGGGCCATCGCCTCCAGCACCGCCGTCGGCTTATGGGTGGTGGCGGCGTTGTCCAGGTAGATGAGATCGTCCCGCGCCAGAGCGGGAAACTGTAGGCGGAAGTCGTACGGATCAAAACTCATGGTCTGGCCTGAAGGTCTCGGAAAACGGGCGCAGAATGCGCGATGTCTTAAGCATATGCAAGCGGCTGAGTCCTAGCAGCATTACCCATTCTGATGGTACAACTCCGGGTGCAGCCAGGGGGCCAGCAGCAGGCAGAGAGTGTCCCGGTAGATCCCGGTGCGATCCACCAGGTGATCGGTCAGAACGCCGATCGCCCCGCCTTTTTGCTTAATGTTGTGGTCGTTAAACAAACGGTCTATCAGGGGACCCAGTTCGCCGCCGGCTTCCAGTGCCCTGCCTATGGTTGCCGGCAGGGGCAGGGTGCCACTGCGCCCCACCTGAATTCGTTGTCCATCACTAATGGCGATGTAGGCGAAGGTCATCGGCTGTCCCTGAATCCGGTCGTAGCCGCCCTCGATGGCCACGTAGAAATCGGCCCCGGGAGCGGCCTGCCGCAGGGCGGCGAGTCGATTTTCCGCGCCCTGGCGGGTTTCGGCCTCGCTCAGGGGTTGCTCTGCAACGCCACTGGGGACGGCATGGGGCTGAAGTTGCCACTGGTGATCCCCGAAGGCGGCTTCAAGGGCTTGCTGAGCGGCACGGATCTTCACGGGGTTGCAGGAGGCGATGGCGAGCTGTTTTTGCATGGTCATGAATTGGCGATAGGTTTGAGGTTGTTATTCTGCCACGGGGGCTGAGAGAATAGGGGCTTTCTTATTCTGACTGATTCAAACCTATGCTGACGTTGTTGTTGTATCTGGTGCTTGGCGCGGTAGCCGGCGTGCTCTCGGGCCTGTTTGGTATTGGCGGTGGCCTGGTGATTGTGCCGGTGCTGATCACCACCTTCGGGGTGTTGAAAATGCCCGGTGAGATTGCGGTCCACATGGCCATCGGTACCTCTTTGGCCACCATTGTCGTGACCTCCTTGAGCGCCATCTACAACCACAACCGCCGAGGCAACGTGGACTGGAGCGTGGTTAAGCGATTGGTGCCCGGGGTTCTGATAGGTGCCTATATCGGTGGTTTCCTGGCGGATCGCTTCCCGGCCCAGTTGTTGGAAAACCTGCTGGCGATCTTCTTGATCGCGGTGGCCCTGCAGATGCTGTTCGGGGTCAAGCCCCATCCTGACCGTCGCCTGCCGGGGCCCGCGGGGATTTTCGCCAGCGGGGGGGTGATCGGTACCCTGTCGGCGCTGTTCGGTATTGGCGGCGCCACCTTGAGCGTACCCTACCTGCGCTGGTGTTCCCTGGCGATGAACAAGGCGGTGGGTACCTCAGCAACCCTGGCCCTCCCGGTGGCGCTGGGGGGCGTCACTAGTTACATCATCAATGGCTGGGATAACCTGGCCCTGCCTGAGTGGACGCTGGGTTACGTCTACCTGCCGGCCTTTTTCGGTATTGTCGTTGCCAGCACCCAGTTTGTTCGCTTTGGCGCGGCCCTCGGGGCCAAGCTCTCCACCGTGATCCTGCAGCGCTCCTTCGCCCTTTTCCTGCTCTGCCTGGGAGGCCGGCTGCTGCTGACGTAACGTACCGAGCGTCATACCCCAACCTCTTGAGCGTTTCAGGGCCACTCTCCAGTGGCCCTGTTTCGTTGTTCTATGGGCCATGAAGGCTGGCCGATGGCGGAACGCTTCAGTGATGGCCATGTCATTGACGCTCGAAGATCAACTCGCGGGCAGTCTGGGTGTGTGGGTTATCTGTCCCGTGAACCCATGTTTTTGCCGCGATGCACCGGGATAGCCCCGGCGTGACACCCTGGTGAGTGAGGTTCATAGCGGTGATGAGAGGGGGACGCCCAGCCTGGTGTGATCCGGCCCCGGAAAGATGGGTAAATAGGTATGACCAATGTGATCACACTTTGGAATTTTGCTCGCGACTGTGATCTGTGTCGTTTTTGGTGGCTTCCGGCGTGACTTGAATCACGTTCTTGCCCGCGGAACTCACTATGCTAGCCGCCATTAACTTGAACTCACTTTGGATGATTCCACTATGCAGCACAACACCACTGCAACTGCCGCCGATGTCAAAGCGGCCAGCTTCACCAAGCAAGATATGGTCTGGTCCCTTTCCATGTTCGGCACCGCCGTCGGAGCCGGTGTCCTCTTCCTGCCCATTCGGGCAGGTTTGGAGGGGTTCTGGCCGCTGATTATCATCGCGATGCTGGTTGGCCCCATGACCTACCTGTCGCACCGTGCCCTGGCCCGTTTCGTGCTGTCCTCCAAGCAGAAGAACGCGGACATCACCGAGGTGGTGGAGGAGCATTTCGGTAAAGCGGCGGGGATGCTGATCACCTTCCTGTATTTCTTCGCCATCTACCCCATCGTGCTGATCTACGGCAATGCCATCACCAACACCATCGACTCCTTCATGGTGCACCAGTTGGGGATGGAGGCCATTCCGCGCTGGTTGCTGTCCGGCGTCCTGGTGGCGATGATGATGAGCGTGATGATCCTGGGCCAGCGCCTGATGCTTAAGGTCACCGAGATGCTGGTGTACCCGCTGGTGTTCATCCTTTTTGGCATGTCCGTTTACCTGATTCCGAGCTGGTCTCTGGATGCCCTGAGCTTCTCTGCGGCCCCCTCCATGAGCGGCATGATGATGGCGGTTTACCTGACCATTCCGATGCTGATCTTCTCTTTCAACCACAGCCCGGCGGTCTCCTCTATGGCGCTGGCGCAGCGCGAAGCGCACGGCAAAGACGCCGTCGCCAAGTCCGACATGATTCTAAAGCGTGCCTCCTTCATGCTGCTGGGCTTCGTGATGTTCTTCGTGTTCTCCTGCGTCCTGGCACTCTCTCCGGCGCAGCTGGCGGAGGCCAAAGAGATGAACCTGCCGATCCTGAGCTACCTGGCGAACCAGCATGACTCCATGTTGATCTCCCTGCTGGGTCCGCTGGTGGCTTTCCTGGCGATCTTCTCCTCCTTCTTCGGTCACTATCTGGGTGCCAAAGAGGGTCTGGCCGGTATCGCCAAGAAAGCGGCACCGCAAGCGGTGAACCGTTTAGGCGACAAGAACTTCAACCGTCTGCTAGTGGCTTTCTTCTTCCTGACCGTCTGGGGTGTTGCCATCATTAACCCTTCAGTGCTGGGCATGATTGAGGCTCTGGGTGCGCCCTTCATCGCGGCCATCCTGTTCCTGATGCCGATGTTCGCCATCAAGAAGGTACCGGCGATGAAGAAGTACAGCGGGAAACTCTCCAACGTCTTCGTGACCGTGATGGGCCTGGTGGCGATCTCCGCCATCGTCCGTGACCTGCTGTTCTGATCCCGATAAGGACTGCCAAGCCGGAGTTTGCACTCCGGCTTTGGTGCTTTTCCCGATGCTTTAGCTCCTAGGAAATACTGATGTTCAGTGTATTTGAGATCTTTAAGGTGGGCGTTGGCCCCTCCAGCTCCCACACCGTGGGGCCGATGAAGGCGGCCAAGCAGTTTATCGATGATCTGCGGGCTCACGGCCAACTGCGGGACGTCACCCGCATCGGTGTGGATATCTACGGTTCCCTGTCGCTGACGGGCAAGGGCCACCATACCGATATCGCCATTATCATGGGCCTGGCGGGCAACAGCCCAGAAACGGTGGATATCGATGGCATCCCTGGCTTCATCGAGCGGGTGGAGCAGACCGAACGCCTGCCGGTAGGGATGCACTGCCATACCGTCGACTTCCCCAGAGGTTCCGTGGTGTTTCATGAGGAGACCCTGCCGCTGCATGAAAACGGCATGTCGATCCATGCCTATAGGGGTGAGGAGAAGATCTACTCCAAGACCTACTACTCCACCGGTGGTGGTTTCGTGGTCGATGAGGAGAACTTCGGCCAGCCGGACAGCAATCTCAAGCCTCTGCCTTACGCCTTCACCGATGCGGAGTCGATGCTGGCGCTGACCGCCAAGACCGGCATGAGCATCAGCTCGCTGATGATGCACAATGAGCGCGCCTACAACAGCGAAGCCGCCATCTACGAGGGGTTTGGCCAGATCTGGCAGGTGATGCGCGACTGCATCGATCGCGGTTGTGCCGCCGAGGGGCTGTTGGCGGGACCGCTCAGGGTTCCACGTCGCGCCGCGGCGCTGCACCGTCAGCTGGTGGCCAATGAGCGCACCTGCAACGATCCCATGGCAATCATTGACTGGGTCAATATGTTCGCCCTGGCGGCTTCGGAAGAGAACGCCGCCGGGGGCCGGGTGGTCACCGCACCGACCAACGGCGCGGCGGGGATCATCCCGGCGGTCCTGGCGTATTACGACAAGTTTATCGAGAAGGTGGGCGAGAAGCAGTACAGCAAGTTTTACCTGGCAGCGGGGGCGATCGGGACCCTATACAAGATGAACGCATCCATCTCTGGAGCCGAAGTGGGCTGCCAGGGGGAGGTGGGGGTCGCCGCTTCCATGGCGGCCGGTGGGCTGGCGGAGCTGATGGGCGCCAGCCCGGCGCAGGTCTGCATCGCTGCGGAGATCGCCATGGAGCATCACCTGGGACTGACCTGTGATCCCGTGGCGGGTCAGGTGCAGGTGCCCTGTATCGAGCGTAACGCCATTGCTGCCGTCAAGGCGATCAACTCCACCCGTATGGCGATGCGTCGTAACTCCGATCCCTGTGTATCGCTGGATAAGGTGATCGCCACCATGTACGAAACCGGCAAGGATATGCACCCCAAGTACCGGGAGACCTCCCGGGGCGGCTTGGCTATCAAGGTGCTGAACGTCTGCTGAGGCTCACCAGTCCGCGCACATGACACCCCAAAGGCCCTGTTGAGGGCCTTTTTTCCGTCTGCCTGAGCAGCGTGAACTGTTGGCGATAAGGGGACCCGTCGGTGTCGACGTGAGACGTCCTGACCCGCAGCTTAAATCCGATGTGAGAGAGGGGCCGATCTTGTTTCGCTGCGCTGCAGGGCCGGGTTCTCCCTTCTCTTGGGACGCAGGATTGGTTAGGGTGCTTAACATGGAACCCAATGAGGAAAAAGTGATGTTAAACCCGATGTTTAGCCGCAGAGTCTTGCTGTTGTTGGCGATTGAGCGGCTGGAGCGCCCCTCGGTGCCAGCGCTGATGGCGGACCTGGGTTGGCCGCGACGAACCATTCAGGACATCATCAAGGCCCTGCCGGGTTTTGGCGTGGAGTTGGAGTTTGTCGAGGACGGGGTGCGTCATAACGACGGCTACTACCAGATCCAAAACTGGGGTGGAATCGATCGCCACTGGGCCAAAACTCAGGAAGTCGCACTCAACGCCTCACTCTAGGATTCAGGCCGTCCCCTTCGGGAAGGTAGGAGCGTGATCTGGTTAAAACTTTGCCAATGATTCCAGCGGTTTTTCTGGGTGGCCAGGGGGCCATCGGGATAGATTGAGTCACTGTCGCCTGGCGGCACCTTCAATCTCCTATCAGGGAATGGCAATGAGTAAAAAGAGTAGAAGCGTTGATGGCATTACCGCTGTTATTTTCGGCGGTCTGAGCATGTCTCTCTATGTTATCGTTCAGGCGTTTTAATTGCGCCGAATTAGAAAAGCCGAACCCTTGGGTTCGGCTTTTTGCTTCCTGGCCATGAAAAAGCGAAATAGCCGCTCCTAAATACGCTTCACGTTTGTATAAGCCCAGAAGCTTCTTGCTTGGCTCCGGCTCTTAAGAACGAGGTCCGAGTTCCTAAGAGCGCCGTGCCCCACTGCGCTCAGTAATCTCCAAGGCAGGCGGGAGTTGGCACCATTTGGAACAGTTAGTTAGCGCATCAGGATACGGGCGGCGTCCACTACCACCTGAATCGCCTCCTTTTCGGTTTTTGCCATCAAGGATTCCGACGGGATCTCCTGCTCGGTACGATTGACAATCACACCGGCCACGCACCCCGCTCGAAGGCCGAGGGCTGAGCACATGGTCAGCAGGGTGGCCGACTCCATCTCGTAGTTCAACACCCCGAGATCTTGCCACTGGGACATGGAGCCTTTGAAACGGCTGATCACCTTGCCGCTGTAAGTATCGTAACGCTCCTGACCCGGGTAGAACGTATCGGAGCTGGCGGTGATCCCGATATGGGGCCGATGGCCAGCATGTTCAGCGGCCTGTACCAGCGCGGCAGTGCAGTGGAAGTCGGCGACAGCGGGATACTCGGCGGGCGCAAAATGGTAACTCGCACCGTCGAGCCGAACCGAACCCTGGGTCACGATCAGGCTGCCGACGGCGATTTGAGGTTGGATTGCCCCTGTGGTGCCGATCCGAAGGAATGTGCGGATCCCGAGCTGGGCCAGCTCTTCGACGGCGATGGAGGTGGAGGGGCCGCCGATACCGGTAGAGCAGATAACGATTGCCTGCCCATCCAGTTTGCCTAGATAGCTGGTGAACTCACGGGTCGAAGCCAGTGGCGTTGGTTCCTCCAACAGGTCAGCGATTCGCTTTACCCGCTCTGGATCCCCGGGAACGATGGCCAGGGTGGCCCCCTCAAGCATGGCCTGGGTCAATCCCAGGTGGAATACGTCGCTCATGGATCAATTCCTTCTATTCCTGTGTCAGGCGCCAAGTGTAGGCGGTTCCCCTTTGGTCGTGTAGAGGAAAAGCCTGAACTGGATCACAGGATAGCTAAGCGCTTGTTATTAAAGTGTTATGAGCGCATACTGGCGCCGTTTTTTGCCATTATGGATGCAGTGAGGTTTAGGATGAACAAGTTTACGGGCTGGTTGTTGATGGGAGCGCTGGTAGCGCCAGCTGCACAAGCCGATTTTCTGGGCTTCTCAGCCGGAGCCGGGCGCTTCGCCGGTGAAGTCGGGGGAACTCTGGGTCAGGACGGGATCTCCGTCGAAGAGCAACTGGGCTTCTCTGATGCTGAGAGCGGATTCCAGGCCTTCATTGCATTTGAACACCCGGTGCCGGTGCTTCCCAATATCAAGGTGGCGACCCTGAGCTACGACAACAGTGCCCGGGGAATGCTGACAGAGGACTTTCAGTTCGGTGGCGTGCTGATCCCCGCGGGGGCCAACACCGATACTCTGATCGATTACCAGCATAACGACATCACACTTTATTACGAGCTGTGGGATACCGGCTTCGATCTGGACCTTGGGGTAACTGCCCGTCAGATTGATACCACGGCCAACGTCGTCTCTCTGGCCCAGAATGAGCTGACTCTTATCCTGGCTGAGGCCAGCGAATCCGTAGATGAGTGGGTACCACTCATCTACGGTGCCGCCCGTGTCGACCTGCCACTGACCGGCCTTTATGTCGCCGGTGAAGTCCAGGGGATCGGATACGATGGCTCCAGTTACCTCGACTATCAGGCCAAGCTCGGTTGGGCATTCCCCTTCCCGGTGCTGGATATCGGTGTCGAAGCGGGTTACCGCTCCGTTGCCTTGGATCTCGATGAACAGCAGGTCGGTGATCTCACCTCTGATATCGACATCAGCGGCTGGTTTATCAACGGCGCCATCAAGTTCTAATTTCAGGCCCTCGACATGAGGGACGGAAGTAAAAGAGCAAAACAGGCCCCAAAGTGGCGCGGTTTTGCTCTTTTTTGTTTGCTGGAGATTAAAAATAACCCTTGGTGATTATTTCTTGTTCGGTCGGTTTTTTTTCTGTCGAAACCCCCTTGCAAGCGCTCCAGACCGCCCTATAATGCGCTCCCTGTCGACGGGGCACAGCGAGCCACTCAGTGAGAGGCTAAGCGGCGTCACCAAAGGGGTTTCGGCCCGGTTGGTTAAAACCTAGACGGTCGAACGGAAAGTTGAAAAACGGCCTTGACGACCACGGAGAACAGCGTAATATACGCCTCCTGCTTCGGCAACGAAGCCAAGCCCAA
>NZ_BAABLF010000008.1:0-269574 GCF_039544205.1 Ferrimonas gelatinilytica
CTGCGCCATGTTCACTCCTTTGTGGGTCGGCTGTTAGTTTTGGTCGACCAACAGTATTCCGACTCGCACGGGAGTGAACAACCTCCTGAAAGATTACATCTAGGTCCTAAGAGCCGGATCCCCAGGCCTAAAGGAGCTGATGAACCGGCATCAAAAAAGCACTAACTGATTTACTGGATTAGTATTGAGCACAGATTGAAGTGTCCCGCCGCTTATGGCCGACTAGGCCGCTCCAGTGCATCCCTGCACGCTCGGCATTTATGCTTCCTGCATGGCAGAACGCCCGAACGGAGCCACTTAGGACAAGGCCTGAGGCCAGGGTGAAAACCCAAGGTTTGAACGCGAAGGCAGGATGCCGAAGCTGGACTTTAGCGCGCAGCAGGGACTGCGCAGCGATAAAGCCGAAGTGGTGCGTGAAGACAGGGTGAAAGCCAAATGCTTGAACGCGCAGGCAGGAAGCCGAAGCCGGGCTTTGCCGCGAAGCAGGGATAGCATAGCGTCAAAGTCGACTCGCGCCAGTGCCGCAGGCTCAAGCGGTGAGAGTGAGGATAAGCGACGACCGGAGGCAAAGGGCCGCGCTTTATGAAGAGAAGGAGGGGCAGAGCCGCTTTTGTTGTTGCAGGCAACCCGGCAAAGCGGCGTCCTGTGAATTTGACGGTCTAGTTAGAGGTTAATGGCAACAACACTGAACTCTGACACGGTCAAAAAAGGGCCCCACGCTTGGCGTGGGGCCCTTTAGGTTCAAGCGGGCAAATCAGATCCGCTGCAGGCCGTGACGGCGGATCTTCTCCAGCAGCGTCCGATGGGGGAGCAACCGCTCGCCGGCCTGCTGCCGCTGGGCCTCCAGGCGCTCTGCCGCCCGGCTCGCCTCGACCCCCTCTTCCAGTCGCTCAGGATCGACCCGCGTATCAAACTCCATGCCGTAAAGCACATAGAGGTAGTTCTCCAAGTTGAACACCTCCAGCGTGCTGGCGAAGTCATAGGCCGCCGGCAGGGTATGGCGCCAATGGGCCAGATCCGCCTTCAGGCGTTCCGACCAGCTGGCCGGGTCCCGGTTGTCACGCCAGAAGTTGGAATCATCCCGGTCGGACAGCACGTAGTGAAGCTTGATGAAGTCGATCACCCGCTCCCAGGCATGTACCACCCGGGCATTGAACCTCGGCGCTGCGGTGGCCATTGCCTCCCCATCCATCGGCAACTGCTCCGCCAGCATCCTTGAGAGCAGGTCAAACAGCAGCAGTCCGGTGGCTTCTAGGGGTTCGACAAAACCGCCGGAGAGGCCGATGGCCACACAGTTGCCCCGCCACGCCTGGGCCCGGTACCCCACCTTCATCTCGATGGTGCGACAGGGGATCCCCTCCGCCACCGGCCCCAGGTACGCCCTCAACTGCCGCTCCGCGTCGGCATCACTCAGGTAGCGGCTGGCGAAGACATGGCCCACGCCACGGCGGCCGGTCAGACCGATGTCCCAGATCCAGCCCGCCTCCATCGCCGTGGAGAGGGTATGACAGGGGATGGGCGCATCCGGGTCGTCGTAGGGCACCTGGATCGCCAGGGCCCGATCCACCAGCAGGGTATCGCCCCGGTCGCACCAGGGTACCCCCAGCGCATCCCCAATCAACCGAGCCGCGAAGCCACTGCAATCGATGTAGAGATCCCCCCTGATGGGACCCTCGCTGGTCACCAGGGAGAGAATATTCTCCCCACCGTCGGTGATCACCTCGGTTACCTCCGCCTGTTTGTGCTTCACCCCCAGGCGCTCGGTCCCGTGCCGGGTTAGCAAGGCGGAAAACTTAGCAGCGTCCAGGTGATAGGCGTAGTGCGCCGCCCCCTCAAACTCCGGGTGCACCATGGTCTTGGGACCCAGCCCCTGTTCGCACAGGCTAGCCTGCACCCCGACCCAGTCGGCATAGCTGCCGGGCCTGCCCTTAGCCAGCCAGCGGGCGGTGGCATCGTGATCAAGGCGGGGATAATCGAAGGGGTGGTAGTAGTGATGGGGCTGGCCATCGCGGGGCTTTCGCCACTGCTGGAAGCGGATCCCCTGTTTGAAGGTGGCATCGCACTCGCGCAGCAGCTCAGTTTCGCTGATGCCGAGATGATGGAGGGTTCGACGCAGGGTGGGGACGGTGCCCTCCCCCACGCCGATGGTGGCGATCTGGGGCGACTCCACCAGGGTCACCCTCAGGTGCCCCTGGTGCTTCCTCGCCATATGACAGGCAGCAAGCCAGCCGGCGGTTCCGCCGCCGACCACCACCACGTCGCGGATCCGTCCGGTCATGGCCAATCCTTATTCGGCGTCTTGCGCGTCCTGCCGGGCTTTCATGTAAGCCAGTCGATTGACCTGCTGCAGGGAGCCCAGGTGGGTGTAGATGGGGCCCAGCATGCCGCGCTTACGCAGATCGGCAAACTGCTCATCATCCAGCTCGTTGAGCTTCTTCTCATCCACCATGTAGACACCGTTGAGGCTGATCTCCTGGCCGTTGACACGGATATTCAGGGGGCGGGTCATTAGCAGGTCCCGCTTGGCCAGTTCCGCCGCGAAGCCCCGGGTCAGCTGGTCTGACTCCACGTACTGGCCCAGCTTCTCCCGACGCTGCTCGGCGAAGGCGGTCAGTTCGCCCTCGTCGTTAAACAGGGCTTCCCCTTCGCTGTCACCCACCAGGGTGCTGCTCTCGTTGATCGCCATGATCAGGTTATCGGACTGCTGCATGTCCGGCACCAGCATCAGCGGGTAGTGGCCCACGGAGGCCGGGATGTAGATCCCGTTCCAGCGCTCTCCAACAAACAGGTTTTCTCCGGGCTTGAGGCCCATCATCACCACCGCCTGGAACTGGCCGTTTTCGCTGTTCTTGACGAAGATGATGGGGAATTCGGCCGCGGCCTGAACAAACTCATGCACCACCACGGGTGCGATATGCTGCTCCTTCACGTGGGCGAAGGTCGGGTCCATCTTGATCTTGGTATTGGCGTGCTTGCTTTTCTGCAGGGGTACGATGGCTGCGGTCATCCTGTGACTCCATTGTTATTCTGTATGAACCGTTCAGGCTCGACCGAGAACGGCCGGATCCCTCCGGTATTGGCCAGCACGAAGAGAGGGGGTTGCCCTATCCCGCTTAGGCAAGGGTTCTAAAGTACCGGCATTGCTGAACAGAAAAAAGGGGGCATAGCCCCCTTTTTGCTCAGTTTACGACCGCTTAGAAACGGAAGGCGGCACCCAGGGTGACCATCCGAGCCATTTCATACTCGAAGGCCGGGAAACCGTTAGCAAAAGCGCTGCGATCGGTCTGGAATGCATTGTTACCGAACTGCTTGGAGCTCTCCTCGGTCAGGTTGACCCCGTCCAGGGTGATATCGAAGAAGTCGGTGACCCGCCAGCGGGCAGAGAGATCCAGGGTGCCGTAGTCGTCGTGCAGACGGTTACCGTAGGCACCGGACTCGCGGATCATGTACTCATCACGCCAGGCGTAGGAGAGGCGCACCTCGAACCAGTCGTTCTCGTAGTAGCCCGTCACGTTGTAGCTGTGCTTGGAGCTGTTGGAGAGGAAGGGGTTGCCGTCGGCAAACACATCTTCACCGGTTTCGGTATCGGTGTAGGTGTAGTTGACGATGGCGCCCAGGCCGTTATCGAAGTCCTGCTGGTACTGCAGTTCCACCCCGTTGATCTCTGCGGAGGGACCATTGTCCTTCTGCTGAACGGTCCAGAGGATCTCATCGGGATCCAGAGCGCCACCGAAGTCGACCCCGCCCTCACCGTTCTCAAACGGGCCGGACTCGGTAATGGTCACGAAGTTGGACACATCCTTGCGGAAGTAGGTGGCGGAGAGCAGGGAGCTGTCGGTGAAGTACCACTCCAGACCCAGATCGTACTGGTTGGCGATAAAGGGCTTGAGGCCGACATTACCGACGATCCAGAACTGGTTATTGGGCACACCATCGTTGGCACCGGTCACCTGGGGGTTGACGTACATGTCGACGTACTGGGGACGGGCCATCACCCGGGCAGCGGAGAAACGCAGGATGACATCAGCGGACACGTTGTAGGCGGCGTTGAAGCTGGGCAGGACCTCGGTGTAATCCGCGTCGGCCTCGGTTTTCTTGCCGTCGTTGTAGTAGACAGAGGTGGCATCGGTGCCGACGAAGCGCAGGCCGAAGTTACCGCGCAGGCCGTCGGCATCGTAGCTTGCCATAGCGTAGAGGGCGTAGTTGTCCTCCTGAATCTCGGAGTAGGAGGAGAGATCTTCCTGTTCGCCGATGATGCTGGAGCGGGCCCAGGCCTTGAGCGCATCCGGGTTAACCTTGAGGAACTCGTAGTCACCGGCACCGGCTTCGATCAGGCCCGCATTGACGGAGGCGGTATCGATGACGGTGTTGAAGCTCTCATCCTGGATGAAGTCAAAGCGACGGCTGGTGGTTTCGTGCTGGGCGTAGCGGGCACCGAACTTCAGCTCGGTGAGGGCACCAAACTCCACCGGTACGGTGAAATCGATCTGGCCATAGGTTTCGTCATCGGTCTTGGGGGTGCGGTTGAAGTTGGCACCGGTGCCCATCGCCAGGCTGCCCGGGTCGTAGCTGCCCATGTCGAAATCACCCAGGTCCCAGGTCTGTTTGCCGCCGGTGAAGTCGTAACGGGCGTCGGTCAGGGCAAAGCCGCCGGAGCCGTCATCCACCACCATCTCAAAGTCGGTACCACCGGTGGAGGTGGTATCGCCAAGCTGCACCTTGACGCTGTAGTTATCCGCCATGTACTCCAGGGTCAGGTCGATCACGTCGGAGTTCATGGTCGCTTCCCGGGGCCGGGCCTGGTAGTAGGCCAAGTTCAGCGGGCCGGCGATCTGAGTACCGGAACCTTCACCCGGGGCATCGCCACCACAGAGACCGCAGCCGCCCAGCCAGGAGGTCTCATCCCAGTTGCCGGACCAGGAGGTGTCGGCCTGCGTCAACCACAGCGCGTAGTTGGTGTTGTTGGCCTCCATCTTCATGTCGATGTAGTTCAGGACGATGTTCCAACGGTCGGTCGGGGCCCACTGCAGGGTCGCGCTAACAGTGGAACGCTCACGGTCCTGTTCGAAAGCCACCGGACCGGCACCCCACTCCCAGAACGCTTCGTTGCCCTGACGCTGCAGGCTGCGCTCCTGGAACACACCGCCGATCATGAAGCCGAAGGTCTCTTTGTCGTTCTTCCAGCTGCCCAGAACGGAGGCCTGGGGATCCCACTCCTCGGAGTCGGACTGGTAGAGACCGTTCACGGAACCAAAGAAGGAGTACTTGTCGAGGTCGAGCGGTTTGCGGGTGTTCACCACCACGGTGCCACCGATGCCGCCTTCCAGCAGGTCTGCCTGGGCGCTCTTGTACACCTCGAGGGCGCCGACAATCTCGGAGGGCAGCAGCTCGTAGTTAAAGGAACGCTTGGCGGGCTCCAGTACGAACCAGCCGGTGGAGGCCACGTTCTGACCGTTGAGGGTAGTCAGGGTCAGGTCATCGCCAGCACCACGGATGGAAACCGAGGCCCCTTCACCAAACTGGCGCTGGATGGTCACACCGGGGATCCGCTGCAGCGACTCGGCCACGTTGCGGTCCGGGAACTTGCCCACGTCCTCGGCGGTGATGACATCCACCACGCTGTTGGAAAAGCGTTTTTCATTCAGGTTGGCTTGCTGGGAAGCACGCAGGCCGCGCACTTCGATAGTTTCAACGTTGCTGGTGTCCACCTCTTCCGCCATGACCGGCGTGGTGGCCCCCAATGCGACGGCGATGGAGCTCGCCAACAGGTGGTGTTTGAATGTTACTGAGGCCATCAATTTCCCCTTCCTTGTGCTTGTTATCGTCTGTCACTTCGGTTCCATGGCAAATGACAGCGTTGTCATGGATGGAACATAAATTACACAACGCCATCAAAAAGATCCATTTTTTCACACAGATTTTTAACGTCTCAGAATCATGCGCTTAGGTGTTTTTTTCGCACAAGGAGGAGGAGAGCGTGGTTTTCCCGCTGCGGGGGTAACCGACGAATTTGCTTATATTTGCGCCAAAACCCGGCGGACAGAGGGGCCTCAAATGAAAGTAGGAAATTTTCACCCCCAGGTGCGATGCGGCGATCTCACCGAGGTTTCGGAATTACCAAGAATAAATGTCTCGTACATCACTGCATGAGTTACACAAGGTGCCAGCGCGAGATAATCCGAATGAAAGCGGGTAACGGTTTTGCAAGAAATGAACTCGGTTGCGCCCCCAAGGCTTCGCAGGCGCACCGCCACCGCGCGTCCGGGTGCACCGTCTCCCTGTTAACCCCAATGTAAATATTGCGATACGAGATCAGTGATGGACGAAATTGTTGCCGGCGGTGATGCTGGAGGAATGGAGCGCGGGGCAGGTATGGCCGGACTCTGGCGATGCCAGGAACCTAAATCACTGTTGCGAATTGTGCTGCCCCCACCTGCGTTGAAGATGACTGGGCGCAGTGGGGCGAGGCGCACTGAGGTACTAGGGACTAGGAACTAAGATCTGGTTCCTAGATCCTAAGAGCCAGGGCTTCTTGGCGTATGCAAACCTGGAGCATAGTAAGGACCGGCGATTTAGAAGCCACGGCCTCCTTTCTATCGAACCGCACCTTTTCCTATCTCCCTGGACTGATGCCGGCGCCCCTGAGCACACTGCGTCAAGGACGAACCGGGCTCCCCCTATCCGTACAGCGATTCGAAATAGCTTTCGATGATCACCGCCGCCGACTGGGCGTCTACCGCCCCCTTGGAGAGGGCGCGATATCCCCCCTGCTCAAACAGGCGGGCGCGGGCATCTGTGGTGGTGAGACGCTCATCCACGGTCACGGTCTCCAGCCCGAAGCGGCCATGGAGCCGGTTGGCAAACTTACGCGCTGCCCGGGTGACATGCTGCTCGGTACCGTCCATGTTCAGCGGCAGGCCCACCACCAGCTTGTCCGGTTGCCACTCCTGGATCAGCCGAGCAATATCCTCCCAATTTGGGATCCCGTCCTGCGCCTTGATCCCTTTGAGCGGGCGGGCGGTGCCTGTCACCGTCTGCCCCACCGCCACCCCGATGCTCTTAGTACCGAAATCAAACCCTAAAACTGTGCTCATGAGTGCCCTACATCCGATGAGATCTGCCACACATCGACGCCAAGACGACGGGTCGCCAGCTCCCAGCGCTGGTCGTGCGGTACGTTAAAGAGCAGATCGGGATCCGCTGGTATGGTCAACCAGGCGTTCTCCGCCAGCTCCTGCTCCAGCTGGCCCGCATCCCAACCGGCATACCCCAGCGCAACCAGGGCATGTCGAGGTGCCCTATCGCTGCCCAGGGTCGCCAACACATCCTTGGAGGTGGTCAACATCAGCCCCTCCGGCAGCGGGTGACTGGAACTCAGCCCCTCCATAGCGCTGTGCAGAACAAACCCGCGATCCGGTTTGATCGGCCCCCCCATCAATACCTGGTTAGCCACGCCGGGAGGCAGCACGAAGTCCGACTCCTTGACCGACATCTGCCGCAGCAGATCATCCAGGGTGACATCCACGGGCCGGTTGATGATCAGCCCCATGGCCCCCTCGTCACTGTGTTCGCATAGGTAGGTGACCGAGCGGGTGAAGTAGGGATCCTTCAGTGACGGCATCGCGATCAGCAGATGATGTTCAAGACTTTTCATAATCCCCTCCGACATGGCATGGTGCCATTTTGCTAGCCTCCAGCGAGCTTGACCCGGTAACCCTTCTGCTCCAGGAGCCCCTGAACCTTGGCTCGGTCATCGCCCTGGATCTCGATATCAAACCCCTTAACGGACCCACCGCAACCCAGCTTCTTCTTAAGCTCGGCCGCCAGGGTTTTAAGCGCGGGGGCATCGAGGGCCAAACCGGTGATCACCATGGCGCCTTTTCCTTTGCGCCCTTTTCGCTCCATCCGGATCCGAACCACCCCATCGCCCTCGGGAACGACCTCTGCAGCCGCCTCGGGCCGGATCCGTCCCCCATCGGTGCTGTATACCAGTTGAGAATCTTTCACGCGCATCCTCTGTCTGCGGATTGTTCATTAGGGCCATTGTACCAAATTCCCCGGTGCGCCGGTCCCCCCGATAAGACGGTCGGGCCTTACCGAGACGCCATCAACGCTGTCCGAATTCGGCAGCCAAGCTCCGCTCAACGCCCACCCGCGCGACTCTGGCCCGAGCTTGAATCCAAGCTGTTCAAAACGTCAGTGGGAAAAGGAAAAGGGTTGCGGTGTGATGATGGGGCTGCTTTGATACCGTCATCGTATTGGCTTCATTCGCCATGGCCGAGGCCCTGGGAAACAAAAGAGGCGGCTTCGCGGTCTATGCTCTTAAGTAGCAGGAAAAAAGGCAGGTAATAACATGATGAAAAAACTCTTTATCGCGGCGTTGGGATTACTCATCGCAGGCTGCGCCAGCGTCCGCACCAATGCCGACTTCGACACGGACACCAATTTTTCCAGTTACCGGACCTGGGCCTGGATTGAGCCTGCCGACCTGGAGGATGGTAAGCAATATCATACCGATGGTCTGATGGATCAGCGCATTCGTAGCGCCATCACCCAGGAGCTCAACGCCAAGGGGCTGCAACAGGTGAGCGTCACGGAGGCGGACCTGCTGGTGAACTACCTGACGAAAATAGAAAAGAAGATCAACATCGATACCTTCTACTCCAATTTCGGCTATCACCCCTACTACTACGGCCGCTACCCTCTCTACACCCCCATCCAGACCGACACCCGGGTGCGGGAGTATCAGGAAGGCACCATTCTGGTGGACCTGGTGGATGCCCAAAGCAAGAGCCTGGTCTGGCGCGGCAGCGGTACCGATACCGTCAAACAGCGTCAAAGCCCGGAGGAGCGTACCGAACAGGTCAACACTATAGTGAACGGGATCCTGCTCCAGTTCCCCCCGGAAAAGTAAGCGGGGACGCCTCCCCAATAGAAACGCCCGGCAACTATGCCGGGCGTTTTGCATTCTTAAACCAAGCCAATCAGGTGCTTAATCAAGCCGGCGGCAAGGGGCGGGGATGCCCATGATCGTCGATCGCCACATAGGTATAGACCGCTTCGGTGACGCAGTAGTGTTCACTGAGGTCCTCCAGCATCGGGCGCACCCACACTTCGAGCCGTAGCCTCATCGATGTGTGGCCCCGTTTTTCGAAACTGCCGTAGACGCACACCGCATTTCCCACCGCAACGGGCCGATAGAAGGTCATCCCATCCACGGCCACGGTACAGATCCGCCCCTGGCTGATCTGCTTGGCCATCAGGCCCCCGGCAAGATCCATCTGCGACATGATCCAGCCGCCAAATATATCCCCGTTGGCGTTGGTGTCCGCCGGCATCGCCAGGGTTCGAAGCATCAGTTCGCCCGAGGGCTCGGTTTTTACCACTTTATCCTTAGACATAACGGTTCAACGCCTCCAACAATTTATCTATCCCGGAACGATCAATATCTTTGTGGATCACCAGACGACTGGGTTGGTGCCGGTTGATGCCGAGCCGCAGCCCTTCACCCTCCAACTGCCCCATCAGGGCCACGGTGTCCTCTATCAAAAAGTTAGCAAACACCATGTTAGTGTGCTGTGCCGTCACCTCAATGCCCGCAATGCCACTGAGCCCCTCGGCAAGCAAACGGGCATTGGCGTGGTCCTCTTCGAGCCGCTCCACCTGCTGCGTCAACGCCACCTGGCCGGCGGCTGCCAGGATCCCGGCCTGTCGCATGCCACCACCGAGCACCTTGCGCCAGCGACGGGCCTTGCGGATCAGCGCTTCATCACCGATCAGCAGGGAGCCCACCGGCGCGCACAGCCCCTTGGAGAGGCAGAGGCTCAAAGAGTCAAAGTGCTGGGCAATGGTGGCCACCTCGACCCCCTGGGCGATCGCCGCGTTCATCACCCGAGCGCCGTCCAGGTGCAGCTTCAAGCCCCGTTCGAAGGCGAACGCCTGTGCCCGGGCCAGGTAATCCAGCGACAGTACCTGTCCACCGATGGTGTTTTCCAGGCTCAGCAGCCGGGTTCGTGCGAAATGCACATCGTCCGGCTTGATCGCCGCCGCCAGTTTTTCCAGGCAGAGGCTGCCATCCGCTTCGTTCTCGATCGGTTGGGGTTGGATCGAGCCCAGCACCGCTGCCCCGCCCCCCTCGAACTTGTAGTTATGCGCCTGCTGACCGCAGAGGTACTCGTCGCCACGCTCGCAGTGAGCCATCAACGCCAACAGGTTGGCCTGGGTACCGGACGAGGTAAAGAGTGCCGCTTCAAAGCCGGTTAATTCCGCCACCTGGGCCTCCAGGGCGTTAACGGTCGGGTCCTCACCGTAGACGTCATCGCCCACGGGGGCCTGCGCCATCGCCGTTCGCATCGCTTCGGTCGGCTGGGTGAGAGTATCGGAACGAAAATCAAACATAGGGTCCTGCCAAAGGAAGGAAAATGGGCGATAGAGTAGCAAAAGGACACCACCAAGATGTGACAACCATCACACCTGGGCATTTACTACCACTGCACCGACAGTAAAAAATTAACCCGCCAGACGGCGGGTTAGGAAATACAGGACCGAGGCTACTCGGACTTGGGTAACGCTTTGACGTGCAGATCCATCTGCGGGAAAGGGATCCCGATGCCTGCCTGGTCCAGCGCAAACTTAATGTCACGGGTCAGGGCAAAACGGGTTGGCCAGAAATCCTCCTTGCGCACCCAGGGACGAACGACGAAGTTCACCGATGAGGCGGCCAACTCCGATACCTCAATGGTGGGGGCCGGCTCCTGAAGTACCGCCGGGTTTTCATTGATTACCGACAGGATCACCTCCCGGGTCTGGCGCAGGTCCGCACCGTAGGAGACGCCGATCACCATATCGATGCGACGGGTGCTCTTGGCGCTGTAGTTCACGATAACCCCGTCCAAGATGGCGGAGTTGGGTGCGATGATGGTCTTGTTATCCGGGGTGACCAAAGTCGTGGAGAAGATGGAGATCTCCTCCACGGTGCCGGCGGTCCCTGCCGCCTCGATATAGTCCCCTGCCTTGCAGGGACGAAATGCGATAAGCAGCACACCGGAGGCGAAATTGGACAAGGAGCCCTGGAGAGCCAGGCCCACCGCGAGACCGGCGGCACCGATCACTGCCACCAGGGAGGCGGTCTGTACCCCCAACTGGCCCAATACCGCTATCAGGGTGATCAGGGTGATCAGGGCGCTGACAATGTTGCCGATAAAGCCAACTACGGTGGGATCGACCCCGCGGCCGCTCAGCACCTTGCGGGTCATGGTGGCGATCCCCTTGGCGACCCAGCGACCAATAATGAAGATCACCAGGGCCAGCAAGATGCGGGTGCCGTACACCAGCACCAGGTCCGGCGCCTTCTCCATCCACACTTCCATTCTTTCCATTTACCCCTCCTGACGGGTTCGCACAGCGGCAGGCTGCCCGAGGGCAACTGCGATAAAGTTAGCTTTATATTAGAGTAGTTTGCGATTTTTTATAACATTACAAACAGGCCAACTTTATTACCAGCTCGCACCCGTATTAACGCCTGAGCAGAGTGTCAGCGAGGAGAGAGCCCCTGGCGAAAAGCCAGGGAGGCCTATTGGTACTTTACGAGGCGTATTACTGACCGAAGCGCGGAGCGTTCTTGGCCAGGTAACGCGCCTCATCCTCACTGCTCTCTCTGCCCAATGCGGCGTTACGATGGGGAAAACGCCCGAAACTGTCGATGATCTCCAGATGAGCCTGCTGGAAGCGCAGCCCCTCGGCCACCCGGTCCCGCGCTGCGCCACTGAGGCTCGCCTGCCACTGGGCAAGCAAACGTTCGCCGAGGCGTTGCACCTCCAACTGCTCCGAATGCTGCAGCGGCATGTAGAAAAAGAGTCGATGGGCGACGGCCAGCTGCCGATCCTCCTCCTTTTTTATCCCCTCTTTGCAGAGCGCCAACGCCTTCTCATCGTAGGCAAACGCCTGCGCCTGACCACGAAACAGGTTGCGGCTGAACTGGTCCAGCAGCAGGATCAACGCCAGCCGTCCCAATGGGGTCTCAGTCCAGTGCTCAAGCTCTCCGTCGGCAGCCTGTTGGTGCAGCGCCGCGAACCGTTCGCGGATCTCGGCATCCATTGCCGGGCTGGCACCGAACCAGAGCTTCTCCCGTGAGGATGTCGGCAGCCCGTCAGCATCCAGTTCACCGAACCAGTAATCCAGAACATCATCTTTATTCATCTCGCAACTCCCCTTACTTCCGCCTCTCCAAGCAATGAGTGTTGCTCAAAACCAGGCAGCTTAAAAGAAAGGCGACAGGAAGCGAGCGAACATGGAGTCCCCCTTGTGGCGTCGGCCCCCGGAAGTGTTGGCCGGTACCGACAAGGCAACCGCGGTGTGAACGCACAAAGAGATCCCCGTTATTGAAGAAAAAGCCCGCTCAGTGCGGGCTTGGAACATCAGGTTGCGGCGGGCTCAGTGGCCCTGAGCCAACCCCGGTCCGCCAGGATGGCGTAGGCACAGGGGATCATAAAGAGCACCAGGAGGGTCGATGCCAGGATCCCAAAGACGATCGCCACCACCATCGGCTTCACCACCTGGGCCTGCAGGCTTGGTTCAAGCAGCAGAGGCAGCAGCCCAACCGCCGTGGTCAGTGAGGTCAGGAACACCGCCCTAAACCTGTCCCGACTGGCATCCACCACCGCCTCGAGCACCGGTCGCCCCTCGGTCAGGTGATGGCGAATATACTGCACCAGCAAGATGGCGTCGTTCACCACCACCCCCGCCAGAGAGATAAAGCCCATGATGGAGGGCATGGAGAGGTCGTAACCGGTCAACCAGTGGCCCCAGAGCACCCCGATCAGCGCCAGGGGAATGGCGACCATCACCACCACCGGCTCCCGGTAACTGCGAAACTGCACGCTGAGGATGGCGAAGATCCCGAACAGGCCGATCAGGAACCCGCGCATCATGGAATTGCCGGTCTCTTGGTTATTGCGAGCGGCTCCCTCGACACCAAAGCGCACCCCGGGGTAGCGAGCCTGCAGCTCCGGCACCTTCTCGGACAGCAACTGGCGACGGATCTCCGCGCCGTTGGCCAGGCGCTGATCTACACTGCCCATCATCGTCACCGAACGCAGGCCATCGTAACGCTGGATCCGCACATAGCCGCGGTGCCAGCTGATCTCGGCAACACTGGTCAGCGGCACCTGTTGGCCATCCGCCAGGGTGACCGGGAAACGGGCCAGGCGGTTGAGATCCGCCGCTTCGCTGCGGTCCAGCTGCACCATTACCCGCAAGTTCTCCGGCCCAAGCTGGATCTCATCCGCCAAACTGCCGTAATAGGCGCTGCGCAGTTGGTCGGCGATCAACTGACCGTTAACCCCCAGGCTGTGGGCACCGGGGCGAAGCCGTACCAGCAGTTCCTCCTTGCCCGGCCGGGTATCATCCAGCAGGTTGTGCACCCCCTGGAACTGGCCCAGGTAGTGCTGAACTTCCAGGGAGACCGCCTTTAGCTGATCCAGGTCATCCCCGCGCAAACGCAGTTCGATGGCGCGCCCGCTCGGGCCATGCATCGGCTGGCTGAACACCAGGGAGATCGGTTCCGGCAGCTCCCCCACCTCATCACGCCAATCTGCCAGGAAATCCTCGATCCGGCTGTTTCGACGGTCGGAGCCCAGCAAATCCAGCCGCACCGTGGCCACATGGGGGCCGCTCTCGCCGGCGTCCATATTGAAGTTAAACTGCTCCGCCCGGTGGCGGATCAGTGACTCGCCGCCCTCGACGTTGGCACTGTAGCGCTCGGCCACCCGCCCCGCGGCTGCGCTGAGCTCGGCTACCACCGCCTCGGTACGGTGCAGGGGCGCCCCGGGGGGCATGATCACCCGCGCCTCCGCGACATCACCGTCAAGTTCGGGGAATCCGGTAAATTTGACCGCCCCCCCCGCCACCAGGGCAATAGAGGCCAGCAGCAGACCCAAAATACTGCCGACAAACCCGTAGCGGCGAGCCACCGCCCAGCGTACCGCCGGCACCAGCCGTGCCCGGCGAAAGTGATCGAAGGCGGCATTAAAGTTCAGTTTGAAGGTCACTGCCCGCTGTTGCAGCGCCTGCCAATGCCTGCCCATGGGTACCCAGAGGCGCCAGCGCTTGGGAGCCACACGGCGGGCCCCAGCGGCGGAGCGGTTCGCGGGACGCAGGGAGTGGGCCAGGTGAGCCGGCAGGATCAGGAAGGCTTCCAGTAGGGAGATTGAGAGCACCAGCAGCAGCACCCGGGGCACATCCCCCAGTACAGCCCCCATCTGGCCATCCAGGAACAACATGCCGCCAAAGATGCAGATGGTGGTGAAGTAGCTGGAGAGCACCCCAGGCAACACCCTCTTGACCCCATCCACGGTCGCCTGCTCTACCGGCACCCCCTGCTCCAGGTGGGCGGCAATGGACTCGGCAATCACAATGGCATCATCCATCAGGATCCCGATTGCCATCAGCAGCGCCACCAGTGACATGATGTTGATAGAGAGCCCCAGCAAAGACATCAGGTAGAGGCCACCGAGGAAGGCCACCGGTAACCCCGCCGCTACCCAGAAGGAGTAGCGCAGGGAGAAAAACAGCCACATCACCAGGAAGACCAGCACTATCCCCTGCAGGCCGTTCTCCACCATCATGGTCAGGCGATCCCGCACCAAGGAGGAGAGATCATTGGAGAGCACCAGGGTGATCCCCTCCGGGGCCCTGAGCCGCTCGGCAGCGATGAAGTCACTCACCCGCGCCTTCACCCGCATGGCATCCTCCTCCCGGTTCTTGCTGATCTTCAGCACCGCAGCGGGCTTACCGTCAAATAGGGTCTTGGCTTCCTCCAGCTCAAAGGTGTCCGTGATGGTGGCGATCTCCCCCAGGCGCACCTGGCCCCCCTCGGCGGATGAGGCCACCACCATTTGGCGCAGGGAGTCGGCGGTGGTGCGGCGTTCATCGAAGCGGAGCATCAGGTTGCGGTCCGCCGTTTCCAGGTTCCCCGCCGGCATCATCACATTCTGCCGGCGTACCGCTTGGGCCACCTCGCCGACAGACAGGCCGTGGCGCCGCAATGCAGACTCGGTCAGCTCGACCCGCAGCAGGTGATTGGAGAAACCCGCCACATCGACCAGGGCCACCCCACCATCCACCTTGAGCCGGCGCTTGAGCTCCTCGGCATAGGCCTTGAGCTGAGGCAGGGGAAGATCGGCGCTGATCGCCACGTCCACCACCGGCTCGGTGAACTCCAGCTGCTCCACCACCGGGGGCTCGATCTCACTGGGAAAGTCCTTGATGGCCCGGATCCGGGTCTGCACATCGATGAGCGAGCGGGTCATATCGGCCCGGTCCTCCATCTTGAGGCGCAGGCTGGCCGCCCCCTCGCTGGCCTGGCAGTGGCTTTCCCGCACATCCGAGAGGCCATCCACCGCATCCTCCATCCGCAGGCAGAGGTTCTGCTCCGCCTGCAGCGCGGTGGCACCGGGATACACGATGCTGGCGGCGATGGTGTTGAATTTAAACTCCGGGAAGGTTTCGCGCTTTATCTGGCCCAGGCTCATCAGGCCCACCAGCAACAACAGCGCCATCAACAGGTTCGCCGCGGTAGGGTGGCGAACGAAAAAGCGGATCATAAAACCGGCTCCGGCGATGACGCATCTGGGGTTGTCGTCCCCTCCTCTACTCTCAGTTCCATCCCCGCCACGGCAGGGATAAGATCATTGAGCACCACCCGCAGGCCCGACTCGAGGGGCTCCCCGCTTCGGGCGACGATCGCCACCCGGTCACCCTGTCGAAACAGCACCTGCACCGGCAGGATCTCCAGGCGGTCCTCCCCGTCCATCAGGTAGAGTTGCTCTCCCCGCAACGCCCGCTGGGGCACGGACCAAACCCACCGTTCGCGCCCTTGCAGGCGCGCCTCGACAAACAACCCATCGATCAGCGGCGGCTGAGTGGCACCGTCCAGATAAGCATCCGGCTGATGCACCTCCAGCACTACCCCAACGGTGGCACGACTGGGATCCGCCGACGCGCGGATCCGGGTTGGCGTCGCCCGCCAGTTGAGCGTCTCACCGGCGGTGGCGAGGGTGACGGTCGCACTTAGGCCCAGCAGACTGTCACCCTGGCGCTCGCTCGGCAGCAACAGGCGCAGATCGTGCTGGGCCACCGCCACCTCGACCTCCATCTCATCGATGCCATGAGCCTCCAGCATCACCGTATTGGGTGTGACCACCTGGCCCTCCTCCACGTCGACAACGGCAATACGGCCATCGAACGGGAGGGTTATCTCGGTCTGGGCCAGGCGACGCTTGGCATCCGCCAGGGCTGCCTCGGCCACCTTCAGTTGTGCCTGGGCTACCCGGCGGTCGTCAGGCAGCAAACGACGCTGGTTTTCCAGCTCCTGCACCAGCTTGCGCTGGCTCAAGGCACTCTGTTGCTGGTTGTCGAGCTCGGATTGCGAAGCCAGCCCCTGTTCATGCAAACGCTGTTTCCGGGCCAGCTCCGCCTCCGCAAGAGCCAAGCGGCGCTGCTCCAGGGCCAGGGTGTCATCAAGGTTAACGGCACTTTGCTCCAACCGGGTCAGTTGGGCCTGGGCGGCATTATGGTCCGCGCGAGCCTGCGCCAGGTACAGCTGGTACTCCAGGGGATCGATGGTAAGCAGACGGGTGCCTGCTCTGAGTAGGCGTCCGGTCTCAAGCTGCGGGTGACGATCCTGCACCTCGCCTCCCAGCTCAGCCACCGCCTGCCAAACCCGCTTGGGCTTAACCCGGCCAAAAGCCTGGACCTCGGGTGTCATAACCCGTTGCTCCAAGGGGACCACCTGCACCACTTTGGCCGGAGCGGCGCGCTGTACCGTCGGTGCCGAGGGGCGTAACATCACCGCCAGCAGCAAAACCAGGGTGCCGGCCAACAGGCCATAAGCGAAACCGCGTTTGGAGGGCATCGATCTCATTGCAGTTATCTATCCAGTCCAGTTTGGGGGGGCGTCCGGTGTTCTAAGCCCCGAAACAAATGACGCGCATTCTAAGGGGTTTAGTTCCTGCCCACCGCGCCCAAAACGGCAAAACCCCTCTACGTCTCCCCGCTATCTGCCAATTTTTTGGCCTGGCTCACACCCCACCTCATCCAATTAAGCCAGGGTGGCCCAGCGGCAACGCCCCCCGCCACTGCGCCGCTCGCTGAGTGACGAAAGTGCCCCTCCAAACCATGGCATCAAACCGAGATAAAACCGATTAGGAAGACGATGAATGCGCATAAAAAAGCGCCGCCTGGGATTCCCGGCGGCGCTTTCAGATTGTCGACTGCAGCATGGATTGCTGGACGACGCCTCCCGACCGAGCGTCAGGCCCCGCTTCAGTCGAGATCTATGGTGATCCCGTCCAGGTAACCGGACGCGGTATTGCCCGACTGGGATAGCTTGATCATCAGGCGAAGGTCATTGGGTGAGTCCGCATGATGAAGGGCATCGGCAAAGCTGATGATGTCCTGCTGGTAAAGTTCATACAGCGCCTGGTCGAAGGTCTGCATCCCCTGCTCCCTGCTGTTAGCCATAGTCTCCTTCAGATGATGCAATTCACCCTTGGCGATGATATCCGCCACCCTGGGGGTGTTGAGCAGCACCTCGATGGCAACCCGGCGGCCCTTGCCATCCCGCCGGGGGACCAACTGCTGCGCCATCACCGCCTTGAGGTTGAGGGAGAGATCGAACTTCAGCTGTTGATGCTTCTCCTTGGGCATCAAGTGCATAATCCGCTCAAGCGCCTGATTGGCGTTGTTGGCATGCAGGGTCGCCATGCAGAGGTGTCCGGTTTCCGCGAAGGAGAGGGCAAACTCCATGGTTTCCCGGGAGCGGATCTCCCCAAGCAGGATCACATCCGGTGCCTGCCGCAGGGCACTTTTGAGCGCTTCATCGAAGCTTTCCGTATCGATCCCCACTTCCCGCTGGGTCACGATGCTCTGCTCATGTTGATGGACGAACTCGATGGGATCCTCGATGGTGAGGATGTGGCCACGCTGATTGCGGTTGCGATGCCCCACCATGGCCGCCAGGGAGGTGGACTTGCCGGTGCCTGTGGCTCCGACCAGAATCACCAATCCTCGTTTTGCCATACAAATCTCTTTCATCACCTCCGGCAGCTGCAGCGACTCCATGGTCGGGATCTCCGTAGTGATGGAGCGAAGCACCATCCCGGGATTATCCCGTTGCCAGAAAGCGGAGACCCGGAAACGGGCATCGGAACGCTCGCCAGCGAAACCAAAGTTGGCCTCTTTGTGCCGGTGGTAGCTGGCCCGTTTCTCCTCGGTCATCACCGATTCCACCAGGGCCAGGACCTCCTCCCGCTGAAGCGGCGCCTCAGAGAGGGGCGTTAACTCCCCATCAATTTTGGCGCTGGGAGGAAAGCCCACGGTAATAAAAAGATCCGACGCATTGCGCGCCAACATCTGGTCGAGCAGGGAGTGAATGTCCATATTCCTATCCAAAGTAGGTCCGTTAGAAAGCTGCCTTCTTGCTCATCTTGCTCATGGCATCCTGGCGGGTGATAAGGCCTTGGTTCAGCAGGTTTTCAATGCTTTGATCCAGCGTCTGCATCCCATAGGCCATACCAGTTTGAATGGCGGAATACATCTGCGCCACCTTGTCTTCACGAATCAGGTTACGGATGGCAGGCGTCCCTATCATGATCTCATGGGCAGCGACCCGGCCGCCGTTGATCTTCTTGATCAGCGTTTGCGAGATCACCGCCTGCAGGGACTCCGACAGCATGGTACGCACCATATCCTTCTCCCCAGCGGGGAAGACGTCTACCACACGGTCGATGGTCTTAGCCGCCGAGGTGGTGTGCAGGGTGCCAAAAACCAGGTGCCCGGTTTCCGCCGCGGTGAGCGCCAGACGAATGGTTTCCAGGTCCCGCATCTCCCCAACCAGGATCACATCCGGATCTTCCCGCAACGCGCTGCGCAGGGCCGCAGCGAAACTGTGTGTGTCCCGATGCACCTCGCGCTGGTTGATCAGGCAGTTCTTGGAATCATGAACAAATTCAATCGGGTCTTCGATGGTTAGGATATGATCGTGTCGACTCTGGTTGATGTGATCAACCATCGCCGCCAGCGTGGTACTCTTACCGGAGCCTGTGGGGCCGGTCACCAGCACCAGGCCGCGGGGAAACTCGGAAATTTTGCGGAAGATATCGGGGCACCCAAGCTGTTCCATGGTCAGAACGGTACTTGGAATGGTACGAAATACCGCACCGGCGCCCCGGCTCTGGTTGAACGCGTTAACACGGAAGCGGGCCAGCCCTGGTACCTCGAAGGAGAAATCGATCTCCAGGTGCTCCTCGTACTCCTTACGCTGCTTATCATTCATGATGTCGTAGATCAGCGAATGGACCTCTTTGTGATCCATCGAGGGCAGGTTGATTTTGCGGACTTCGCCATCGACACGAATCAGCGGCGGAACCCCGGCAGAGAGGTGCAGATCGGAGGCGTTGTGCTTTACACTAAAGGCGAGTAATTCAGTTATTTCCATTTTATTTTTGAGTCCCTAAGCAGATCTATGACCACCATAGCAGAGCGGATAATCCAAGCCAAAAGCCGAGTGGCAAATGCGGCCCGGAGTGCTGACAGAAACGCGGAGGAGATCACCCTGCTGGCGGTCAGCAAGACCAAGCCGGCGGACGACATTCGCGCCGCCTTTGAAGCCGGCCAAAGCGACTTTGGGGAGAACTACCTTCAGGAGGCGCTCGACAAGATCGACCAGCTGCAGGACCTTCCCTTGACCTGGCACTTTATCGGGCCATTGCAGTCCAACAAGACCCGTCCGGTGGCAGAGCATTTTGCCTGGGTCCACAGCATTGACCGCCTCAAAATTGCACAGCGCCTCAGTGAGCAGCGGCCCGATACCCTGCCCCCCCTGAACCTCTGCCTACAGGTCAACATCAGTGGAGAGCAGAGCAAATCCGGGGTGCAGCCGGAGAATCTGTGGCAACTGGCCGCCGAGGTCGCCGCCCTGCCGCGGGTGCGGCTGCGCGGGCTGATGGCGATCCCCGCCGCCAGCAACGATGATCGTCAGCAGCGCCAGGCTTTTGCCCAAATGTGCGAGCTGTTCATTGAATTGCAGCGCCACCATCCGCATATAGACACTCTGTCGATGGGGATGAGCGGCGATCTGGAAGCCGCCATCGCCGAAGGCAGTACCCTGGTTCGACTGGGCACCGCCCTGTTCGGCGCCCGACAATAAAACTTGGAGTGAATGTGCAATCCACCCAAACCGCTCAGCCCCATCGCCGCATCGCCTTTATCGGCGCCGGGAACATGGCCCGCAGTATCATCAGCGGCCTGGTCAACAATGGTTACCCGGCCGACGCCATCCTCGCGGCGAATCCCAGCCAGCCCAAGCTGGACCGGCTGGCCAAAGAGTTTCATATCCATACCGGAAACGACAATCTCGCCGCCTGTGACTGGGCCGAAGTGATCGTCCTTGGGGTCAAACCCCAGCTGATGGCCCAGGTGTGCGCCCCGATAGCCGGCATTAACCTGGGCGGCAAGCTGGTGATCTCCATCGCCGCAGGGGTGACCTGTGACAGCCTGGCCAACTACCTGGCTCAGCCAGTGGCGCTGGTACGCACCATGCCCAACACCCCCTCCCTGCTGGGGCTGGGAATGACCGGGCTCTATGCACCGCCGGAGGTGAGTCAGGAAGATCGCAATTTCGCCGGCCAGTTGATGCAGGCGGTCGGGGAGATCATCTGGCTCGACCGGGAAGCGCAGATCGACCAGGTGATCGCCTGTGCCGGGTCCAGCCCGGCCTACTTTTTCCTGTTTATGGAAGCGATGCAGCAGGCAGCCGAGAAGATGGGTGTCACTGCCGAGGATGCCCGGGCGATGATCCAACAGGCTGCGGTAGGGTCGGCGGCGATGGTAAAGCAGAACCCCGAGCTCTCCCTGGAGCAACTCAGGCTTCAGGTCACCTCCAAAGGGGGGGCCACCGCTAAGGCGATCGAGGCCTTCGAACACCACGGGTTGCGCGACAGCGTGGCCGATGCCATGGACGCTGCGGTGCTTCGCGCCCAGGAAATGGCGAAACTGTTTTAAAACGGACATAACGAGATCCCTATGAACGAAGCTCTTATCTTCCTGGGTACCACCCTGATCAAGCTCTACCTGATGGTGGTTCTGCTGCGCCTGTGGCTGCAGTTTGCCCGCGCCGATTTCTACAACCCCTTCAGCCAGTTCGTGGTCAAAGCCACTCAGCCGGTGCTGGCGCCAATGCGTCGCGTAATCCCGGCATTCGGCCGTTTCGACACCGCCACCGTGCTGTTAGCCCTGCTGCTTGGAGTGCTGATCTGGGTGTTGCGCCTGATGCTCAGTGACGCCCCGTTGAACCCTCTTCTGCTGCTGGTTATTGGCGCCGTCACCGTGCTCAAAGAGGCGGGTCTGCTGCTGTTCTGGACCCTGCTTATCCGAGCCATCCTCTCCTGGGTCTCCCAAGGCTATAACCCCATCGAGGCGGTACTGCATCAGCTGACCGAGCCGATGCTGGCACCGATCCGCCGCTTCCTGCCCCCCATGGGTGGCCTGGACTTCTCCATGCTGGTGCTGCTGATCGGCATGAACTTCATCAACATTCTGTTGCACAACTACCTCCCCTTCTGGGGCGTTGTGTGAACCAGGCGGTACAGCGGCGGGGGGATACCTTGCTGCTGAACCTCTATATCCAGCCCAAAGCCAGCCGGGATGGGCTGGTGGGGCAACATGGCGACGAACTGAAAGTGGCCATCACCGCACCGCCGGTAGACGGTCAGGCTAATGCCCACCTGATCAAATATCTGGCCAAACAGTTTCGCGTGCCTAAGTCTCAGGTAGAGATCACCAAGGGCGCCCAGGGGCGTCATAAGCAGGTCACCATCTCCGAGCCCAAGGTGATCCCAGAGGCGGTATTGCAACTGCTTACAGAGTGATCACCGTTGGGGCGGTAGCCGGTGCTATAGTTTTGTAACGGGCTGTAAAAACAACGAGGAATTGGCAATGAAGATCCTGATGGCCCTGGCCTTGAGTGCCCTAATGCTGGTACTCCCCGCCCAGGCAGAGCAAAAGATGCAGGTCGGTAAATACGCGATCCACTACGCGGCCTTCGGCAGCACCTTCCTGACGCCTACGATTGCCAAGACATACGGACTTACCCGCAGTCGCTTTAATGGCCTAGTTAACATTACTGTGCTGGATACCTCTCAGACCGGTCCTGAGACCCACGCTGTCCCACTGACCATCAGCGGCACCGCGCGTAACTTAGTGGGCAGCATCCGCGAGCTCGACTTCCACGAAATTCGTGAAGGCACCGCCATCTACTACATCGCCGAGTTCAAACACAGTAACGAAGAAGCCTTTTTCTTCGACATCCAGCTGAGCAATGGCAGCGATCTCAACACCAAGTTGCGTTTCGAGCACAAGTACTACGCCGACTGAGGCTTTCCCAACCCCCTTTCGATCCGCTAAGATCGGCGCCCTGTTTCAGCGGGGCGCCGTTTTTTTTGTGCGCCCCGGCCCGAGGAGAATCCCATGTCCCAACGTCTCGTCCTGGCGACCGGCAACGCCGGCAAGGTCAAAGAGTTTGCCCAGCTTCTGGCAGACTTCCCCTTCACCGTTTTGCCCCAGTCACAGTTCAATGTCAGCAGCGTTGCCGAGGATGGCACCACCTTCGTGGAAAACGCCATCATCAAGGCGCGTCATGCGGCCCGGGAGACCGGTCTGCCGGCCATCGCTGATGACTCCGGTATCGAGGTGGACGCCCTCAACGGTCGCCCCGGGATCTACTCCGCCCGCTATGCCGGTGACAACGCCACCGCAGAGCAGAACTGGCAGAAACTGCTGCTGGCGATGGAAGGGCAGGCTGACCGCCGTGCCCGCTTTCAGTGCGTGCTGGTATTCATGCGCCATGCTGATGATCCCTCTCCGGTGATCGCCCAGGCCAGCTGGGAGGGCAGTATCACCACTGCCCCCAAGGGTAACGGGGGGCACGGCTACGACCCCATCTTCCAGGTTGAAGGGACAACCCTCACCGCCGCCGAACTCGAACCTGCGCAGAAAAATGCCAACAGCCACCGCGGCAAGGCGATGGGGATGCTGATCGACGCCCTCAAAGCCAAAGGGATCCTTTAAATGGCTCAGCTGCCGCCGCTATCGCTCTATATCCATATCCCCTGGTGCGAGCAGAAGTGCCCCTACTGTGACTTCAACTCTCACGCCCGAAAGGGGGCACTGCCGGAGACAGACTATATCGATGCCCTGCTAAAAGACCTGGAGCGGGACCTTCCCCTAGCCCAGGGACGCATGCTGCGCAGCATCTTCATCGGCGGTGGTACCCCCTCGTTGATCTCCGCCGAGGGAATTGGCCGACTCCTGCGCGGCGTTGACCAACGCCTGCCGTTGGCCGCCGATTGCGAAGTGACCATGGAAGCCAATCCGGGCACTCTGGAGGCGGGGCGGTTCAAGCCCTACAGGGACGCCAGTGTCAACCGCCTGTCGGTGGGAGTACAAAGCTTCCAGGAAGATAAACTCAACCTTCTGGGCCGGATCCACGGCGCAGAGGAAGCGCGCCGAGCGGCCAAGGAAGCGCGCAAGGCCGGCTTCGAACGCTTTAACCTGGACCTGATGCATACCCTGCCGGAGCAAAGCGTTGACGATGCCCTCTACGACCTTCAGCAGGCGATCGCGCTGGCACCTCCCCACCTCTCCTGGTACCAGCTCACCATCGAACCCAACACCCAGTTCGCCAGCAAGCCGCCGCAGCTTCCGGACGAAGAGACCCAGTGGGCAATCTATGAGCAGGGCAAGGCGCTGCTGGAGGCCGCCGGCTACCGCCAGTACGAGATCTCCGCCTGGGCCCAACCCGGCTACCAGTGCGAACACAACCTCAACTACTGGCGTTTCGGCGACTACCTGGGGATCGGCTGTGGTGCCCACGGCAAGATCACGCAAGCCGACGGCACCCTGCTGCGCACCGTCAAGGTACGTCACCCCAAAGGCTATCTTGAGCCCGGCCGGGATCCCATGGATAAGCAGGTGACGGTGGCCAAGGAGGATCAGGCGCTGGAGTACTTCATGAACCGTCTGCGCCTGATGGAAGCGATGCCACTGGCGGAGCTGGGCCAGCGCACTCAGTTGCATCACGACGACGTTGAAGCCGAGCTCACCTGGGCCCAGTCCCGCGGACTCATCACCCGTGACGACACCCAGATGCAACTGACGGAGCTGGGCCACCGCTATTTGAACGAGCTGCTGGGCCGTTTTCTGCCGGATTGAGCGTTGAGGCAGCCGGCGTCATTAAGATCTGCTAACAGTTCCGGTTTGGCCTGACGAAAACCCACTGGCACACTTGCGACTGATTTTCCATCATCATGTCGCAAGGAGCGCTTCGTGAAGCATCTTCCCACCACCTTAGCCATCGCCCTGGCACTGGGCCTGACCGGCTGTGAACCGGCCAGCTCAACGGCCACCACCGCAGCCCAACCGGCACCCGCTTCGGCCCCCGTCCGCCAGCAGAGTGAATCAGACAGGGCCAATGCCCTGTTCGAAGAGATCTTTATGGCCGATGTCATGGCCTCCCCCATGACCCAAACCGGCCTGGGCATGGACAGCAATAAAGATCGTTGGGACCCCTTTACCGAGGAACACGCCGAGCAGCAATTCAAGCTGGCCCAGCAGCACCTGGCCCAACTTGAACAGATCGAGGCCGATAAACTGGATGAGCAGACCGCGCTCAGTTACCGGTTGATGAAAGCGCAGTTGGAGCAGCAGATCAGCGACTACCACTGGCGTCACCACAGCTACCCCATCAACCAGATGTACGGCATGCAGTCCACCACCGCCAGTTTCCTGATCAACCAGCATCTGGTCGCCACAGAGCAGGACGCGCTGGATTACATCGAGCGACTCAAGGGGATCGAGCTGCGCTTTGACCAGCTGATTGAGCAACTTAATATCCGCGAGCAGAAAGGGATCCTTGCCCCCAGGTTTGTCTTCGGCCACGCCCTCTCCGATAGCCGAAACATCGTTTCCGGTGCGCCCTTCACCGAAGGCAAGGACAGCGTGCTTCTGGCGGACTTCAAAGCCAAGCTGGACGCACTCGCACTGGACAACGAGCGCAAGCAGGTGCTGCTGAACCAGGCCACCGAAGCCCTGAAGCAGCAGGTTAAACGGGGTTACGACAAGTTGATTGCCCACCTGGAGGGGCTGCAGCAACGTGCCGACACCCGGGACGGCGTCTGGAAGCTCCCGGATGGCGAAGCCTTCTACCAGATGCGTCTGGCCAGGGTCACCACCACAGATCTCAACGCCAAGCAGATCCACCAGCTGGGGCTGGACGAGGTGGCCCGCATCCACAATGAGATGCGCCAGATCATGCAAAAAGTGGGATTCGAGGGCGATCTTCAGGCCTTCTTTGCCTTCATGCGGACCGATCCCCAGTTCTACTTCAGCAATGACGAAAGTGGCAAGCAGTCCTACCTGCAGCAGGCCGATGCCACCATCGCCACCATGAAGTCGCGCCTTGACGAGGTGTTCGGCATCAAGCCGCAGGCCGACCTGGTAGTTAAAGCGGTGGAGCCCTTCCGGGAGAAATCCGCGGGCAAAGCCTTCTACCAACAGCCGGCTCCGGATGGCAGCCGCCCTGGGATCTACTACGCCAACCTCTACAACATGAAACATATGCCGAGCTACCAGATGGAAGCCCTGGCATTCCACGAGGGGCTGCCCGGCCACCATATGCAGATCGCCATCGCCATGGAGCTGGAGAGTCTGCCCAAGTTCCGTCGCTACGGCAGCTATACCGCCTATATCGAGGGCTGGGGCCTCTACTCCGAGTACCTGCCCAAGGAGATGGGTTTCTACCAGGATCCCTACAGCGACTTTGGTCGCCTGGCGATGGAGCTGTGGCGCGCCTGCCGCCTGGTGGTCGACACCGGGATCCACGATCAGCGCTGGAGCCGGGAACAGGCGATCGACTACCTGGCCCAGAACACGCCCAACCCCCATGGTGATATTGTCAAAGCGATCGAGCGCTACATCGTGATGCCGGGTCAGGCAACCGCCTACAAGGTGGGAATGCTGAAACTGCTGGAGCTACGTGCCGAGGCCAAAGCCCAGATGGGTGAACAGTTCGAACTAAAAGGCTTCCATGATGCGGTGCTCGCAAACGGCCCGCTGCCGTTGGATGTGCTGGAGCAGCAGGTAAATAACTGGACTCAGGAAACCCTGCGCCTCTAATCCTCAAACCTCATCCCTTGCCACACCTCGCCCTCAAAGCCTCCAGGCTTTGGGGGCGCTTTTCCCTCTGGGCTACCTGTCCTGCCACTTCACTAAAGCAATGATTAAGATCAGTGACTTAAGGCACATCCCCAGTAATGATCCTAATATGTTAACTGAAGTTAAGTGACGTATTGGGTTAAAGGGAGTGTCGGCGGTGAAACGAGCGGGAATCATGCATGGAATACAGTACTGGAGCCCTGTGGCCCTTCTGGTTTTGGGACTCTTTGGATGTGGTCGGGAGCCGGCTTCGGCGCCGGCTGTCCCCCCAAGCGTCCAGACCCTTACCGTGTCAGAGCGGACGGTCCAACCCAAGGCGGAGTTTGTCGGCCGCACCCGGGCATTCGAGGATGTCACCCTGCAACCCCAGATCTCAGGCCAGGTTCTTGAACGTCACTTCAATGAGGGACAAACGGTGTCAGCCGGCGACCTGCTCTTCACCATTGACCCTGAGAGCTACCGATCCGAAGTAACACAGGCAGAAGCACTGTTGGAGCAGGCCATCGCAGCTCGGGATGTTGCTGTCCTCAATTGGGAGCGGGGCCGGAGACTCCACCCGGATGGAATGATCT
This sequence comes from Ferrimonas gelatinilytica, assembly GCF_039544205.1. Lineage (NCBI taxonomy): Bacteria > Pseudomonadati > Pseudomonadota > Gammaproteobacteria > Alteromonadales > Ferrimonadaceae > Ferrimonas > Ferrimonas gelatinilytica. Next base: position 26,841 of record NZ_BAABLF010000008.1, read on the forward strand.
CCGACAACGACATGGATGAACTCACCGCCCGAAAGTTGCAGTCAGAGGCCCAGGTTGGGCAGTTGCAGGCGGCACTTGAAAGGGCCCAGTTGCAACTCTCCTACACCCAGGTGAAGGCCCCCATCGATGGACGGATCTCCGTCTCTTTAGTTGCCACCGGGGACCTGGTCACTCCCCAGACCGATCTCGCCACCCTGGTTCAGGCCGACCCCATCTACGTTTTCTTCCAGACCTCCGAACGAGAAGCGACCCGGGTGCGTCGCATGATAAGCAACAGCGATGAGGAGATCGATCTCAGTGCGCTGCCCGTAGCCATGGTCCTGCCGGATGGCGAACGCTTCGATCAACAGGGCGTCATCGACTTTGTTGATAATCGCGTCGATGCCGCCACCGGCACCATCGCCATCCGGGCACGATTCCCCAATCCGAACCGCTTTCTGGTTCCCGGCATGTACGTCAATGTGGAGCTCAGTTCCCCCAACGAGGAGAAGCGCCTGCTGGTGCCGCAATCCGCGGTACAGGAGGATCAACAGGGCCGTTACGTCATGGTGGTGGACAAGGACAACACGGTGAACAAACGCATCATCGAACTGAGAGACCGCTTCGGCATCGATTGGGCGGTCACCCGAGGGCTGGAGCCGGGAGAGCAGATCGTGGTGGAGGGGCTGCAGAAGATCCGTCCGGGGGCCGTAGTTACCCCGGTGGCCCAGGAGGCTCAGCCCTTCCAGTCCGAAACCCAACGATAGGGGGCGGTCATGATCAGCCAGTTTTTTGTCCGCCGTCCCAAGTTTGCCTTTGTCATCTCCATCGTGCTCACCCTGATGGGGCTGCTCTCCATCCCGGTATTGCCGGTAGCAGAGTTCCCCGATGTCTCGCCCCCGCAGATCTCCGTCAGCACCAGCTATGCCGGTGCCAGTGCCGAGGTGGTCAAGGACACCATTGGCCAGGTGATCGAGGCGGAGGTTAACGGCGTCGAGAACATGATCTACATGCAATCCAAATCCGCCAATGATGGCTCCTACAGTCTGACCGTCACCTTCTCCGTGGGCACCGACGCCGATATGGCCCAGGTTAACGTACAGAACCGGGTCCAGCAGGCCCTGCCCCGACTGCCCGCCCAGGTCACACAGCAGGGGGTGAAGGTCAAGAAAAAGAGCCCCAACTTCCTGATGGTGGTGAACCTGTTCTCACCCAACGGCACCTTCGATGCCCTGTTCCAGACCAACTACGCGGGGCTCAACATCAAGGACACCCTGGCTCGGGTTCAGGGCGTCTCCGAAGTGCAGATCATCGGCGGCCTGGATTACGCCATGCGGATCTGGCTCAATCCGGACAAGATGGCCAGCTACGCCATCACCGCCAATGACGTGGTCAAGGCACTGCAGGAGCAGAACATACAGGTCGCCGCGGGCCGTATCGGAGCTGCGCCCGTGGATCCCAACCAGCAGTTTCAGTACACCCTGCAAACCAAAGGACGCCTGAGCCAGCCGGAGGAGTATGAGCGTGTGGTGCTTCGCTCCAACCCGGACGGCTCCAAGGTGATACTGGCTGATCTCGCCCGGGTTGAGCTGGGCAGCCAAACCTACGATGCCCAGGGCAAACTGGATAATGCCCCCAGCGCCATTTTGGCCATCTACCAAAGCCCCGATGCCAATGCCCTGGAGGTCTCCGCCGGGATCCGCCAGCAGATGGAGCGACTGGCTACCAATTTTCCCGATGATCTTGAGTACGAGGTGTTGTACGACACCACCGAGTTCGTTGAGGTCTCCATCAACGAGGTGGTCCAGACACTCTTTATCTCCGTGGGGCTGGTGATCCTGGTGGTCTACCTGTTCCTTCAGGATCTGCGCTCCACCCTGGTTCCGGCGATCGCCATTCCGGTCTCACTGGTGGGCACCTTTCTGTTCCTCCTGCTGTTTGAGATGACCATCAACACGGTGTCGCTGTTTGCCCTGATCCTGGCCATCGGCATCGTGGTGGATGACGCCATCGTGGTGGTGGAGAATGTCACCCGGCTGATGGAGGAGCGAGGCCTGACGCCGGCAGAGGCTACCATTGAAGCGATGAATGAGGTGACCGGCCCCATCGTTGCCACCACCTTAGTGCTGCTGGCGGTATTTGGCCCCACCGCGGTCATGCCGGGGATCACCGGGCAGATGTACGCCCAGTTCTCGGTCACCATCTGCATCGCAGTGCTGATCTCCTCGGTCAACGCCCTTACCCTCTCCCCCGCCCTGTGCGCCTCGCTGCTTAAGCCCCCCAAGCAGCATGAGCAGGGTTTTCACGCGGCCTTCAACCGTCAGTTCGAGCGCCTCACCGGCAGTTACACCGGCCTGGTCGCCCTGTTTATCCGTCGGGGCGCCCTGACCATGGGGCTCTTCGTTTTGGCCCTGGTGGCCACCGGCGGGCTGACCAAGATCCTGCCCACCGGCTTCGTACCCGCGGAGGATAAGAAGAGCTTCCTGGTGGATCTGCAACTGCCGGACGGTGCCTCACTCAACCGAACCGAAGAGGTGATGAAGGATCTGGTGACCCTAACCCTAGAGGAGCCGGGCGTGCAGCATGTGATTCACGCCTCCGGCTTCTCGGTGCTCACCGGCTCCATCGCCTCCAACGGCGGCCTGATGATTGTCTCCCTCAGCAGCTGGGAGGAGCGGGACGACCCCAACCTAAGCGATAAAGCGATCCTCCAACGCCTGCAGGCCAAGTACGCGGCCAACCCTCTGGTCAACGCCATGGCCTTTGCCCTGCCGCCGCTACCTGGCGTAGGGGCCGTCGGCGGCTTCGAGTTCGTGTTGCAAGACACCATGGGGCGCTCACCGGCGGAGCTGGCTTCGGTGATGCGCGCACTGATCATCGAGGCCAACCAGGAACCCGCCATCGCCGCGGCGTTTTCCAATTTTCGCGCCGATGTACCGCAGATGTATGTCGAAGTGGACCGAGAAAAGGCCAAGGCGCTGGGGATCCCCCTAACCGAGATCTTTGCCACCATGCAAACCATGCTGGGAGGCAATTACGTCAACGACTTCAACCGGTTTGGAAAGGTATTCCGGGTCATGGTTCAGGCCCAAACCGACTTCCGCAACTCGGAAAATGACATCAACCGATTCTATGTACGCACTTCTACCGGGGAGATGGTCCCCCTCTCCACCTTGGTGACGGTGCAGCCCATACTCGGGCCGGAGGTGGTAAGCCAATATAATCTCTATAGCTCGGTGACCATCAACGGCATCCCCGCGCCCGGCTACAGCTCCGGCGATGCCATCAAAGCGATGCAGCAGGTCGCGGCACGCGCTCTGCCCAGTGGTTACCAGTTCGAGTGGACCGGACAAACTTACCAGGAGATAGAGGCGGGCAACCTAGCTCCCATCATCTTCTCCCTCGCATTGGTATTCACCTATCTCTTCCTGGTGGCCCAGTACGAGAGTTGGACCATCCCCCTTGCGGTGATGTTGGCGGTGCCTGTAGCAATTCTGGGTGCCTTTCTGAATGTTTGGCTCGCCGGGGGGGAGATCAACCTCTACACCCAGATAGGCCTGGTGCTGCTCATCGGTCTGGCGTCGAAGAACGCGATTCTTATCGTGGAGTTTGCCAAGCAACAGCGGGAAAGTGCAGGCGTAAGCATCGTCGAAGCGGGCCAGATGGCGGCCAAACTGCGGTTTCGCGCCGTACTTATGACCGCCTTCTCCTTTATTCTCGGAGTCTTCCCCCTGGTGGTGGCAAGCGGCGCGGGAGCGGAAAGCCGTAATGCCCTGGGTTACGCGGTGTTTGGCGGCATGATCGCCGCGGGGATCGTCGGTACCCTGCTGGTTCCCGTGTTCTACGTCGTACTGCAGACCCTTCGAGAGAAGATGAAAAGCCGGGGAGCCAGCGCCTGAGGTAAGAGCAACCCGGCCCGAGGTAACATGAGGATAAAAAAATGGAGGACCCAGGGTCCTCCAATTTTTCTTATTAATTTGAGCTTGGTTATTGTTGTTACCGCGGCTCGTCGCTTTATTGCCCGATGGTCTTAGTGCCATGGTACGGGCGAATCGTGATGGCAATCCAAAGTCGCCTGGTATCAAAAGCCGGTTGGGTACGGCCCTTACAGCAGCGGCAGGAGCCTAAATAGGGCTATCTCGGCCTCGCCTGTTCGATGGCGCTCATCATACCAGTGGTTTCGCCACGGGCAAGACCAGACCCATCGCAAGACAACAAAGACGCAACATTGATGACCTCTTCCCCTGCTAAGGACGCCATAAAAAATATATAAAAATTAATGCCTTGAAGATTACTCCGCAAAAAAGTCCGTAACTGTTCTCTGTAAAGAACAGTCTCTCCTCACTCCTGAGTCGAGTCCACCTTCAATCCCCAGCGTTTTTTGTCGCCTAAGTGGCCCCGAATGAACTCGACAAAGGCACGAACCTTGGGTGGAAGGTGTTGTCTACGCGGGTAAACCGCCTGCAAAGCCAACTTGTGATTCAGTTGCCAATCGGGCAAAAGTTGCACCAACTCCCCTTTTTGCAGCTCCTGCTCCAACAGATAGGTCGCCAGATAGACGATCCCCAGACCATGTTGAGCGGCGTCTTTCAGTGCCGGTGCATCATCCACCCGGTAATTCCCCTGCACCCGAATCTCACAACGCTCTTCGTCGCGGCCAAACTCCCAAACGCTGTGTTGATACCACTCGCTTTTGTATGTCAGGCAGTTATGCTCCGCCAACTGTTCAGGATGATAGGGAACACCATGCTTGGCCAGGTAGGTGGGAGACGCCAGCAGGGCGAACTCGCACTCCATCACCGGACGGGCCACCATGCCCAATGGGAGCTGCTCAGACATGGTCAACAGCAGGTCCAACCCCTCCGCCACGACGTCTACCTTATGGTCAAGGAAGCTGATCTCCAGCTCCAGCTCCGGATGCTCATCCATAAACAGGGGGATCAGGGGCATCAAGTGCATGGAGCCAAACGCCTGGGTAATGCCCACCCTCAGTACCCCTCGGATCTCCCGCTGCAAAGTCTGTACGCTGGCAATGGCCTGATCCAGGTCCTTGAGCAGCCCTTCTCCGTGGCTGTAGAGCAACTCTCCGCTCTCGGTCAGGCTCAAAGAGCGTGTGGTTCGCTGAACCAGTTGAACCCCAAGATGCTGCTCCAGCTGACTGATCTGACTGCTGACTTTGGATTTGGAGATCCCAAGCTTGCGCGCTGCCGCTGAGAACCCCTGGGCCCGCACCACATGGGTAAAAATAACAATAGGTTCTAACAATTCACGCATTCACGACGGTTCCTCTTTGCCCCAAACATTATTGAACCCCGACGGGCCAGAAAAGAAAAGCGGCGGTGTTGAACACCGCCGCCCACTCCACACTGTAGCGAACCGACTGTAATCAGGGGCCAGAAAACTTAGCGGATCCAGGCCAATGAGGGGTCACCCTGGACAATCACATCGATGCCATTGAGCTCTGGGATCAGGCGCTGCACCTCACCCTCAATCTGGTCAACGGCGATCCAGTCCTGACACATCGCCTCTGCCTTGCGTTCGATCTCCTCGGACTGCGCTTCGACGCGGGCTTCCAAGCGCTCGCCCATCTGCTCCATGGAGCGGCCAAATTTCTCCATCTTTTCCTCGAAGCTGCCCGCTTCGCCGTCCGCCAGCGCCTGGCCCATCATCACCATGACGCTACCCACCGATGCCGTGATCGCCTGCTCGAGTTGCTCGGAAACCGCGTCGTCGATCTCGGACTCGAGATTATTCATCGTCTCGCCACTGAGTTTGTAGCTGCCGGACCCTGTCACCAGCGATCCCTGAACCCGCTGACGAACCCCCTCCATCAACCCCGTCAGGCTATCCGCTTCCACCCCCAAGGCGCCAAGTTCGGTCACCACCTCATCGACAGCCACCGTGGCCAATCCCAGGGCTTCATCCACTACGCCCACCAACGCCTTGGCGTTGACCAGCAGCTGGCTTTGATAAAGCGCCAAGGCATCATGCTGGACCGGTGTCAGTGGGACCTCTTCGTCACCAAGCCAGAGGCGTCCCTGCTCGAAGCGATAAAGGATTTTCTTGTTTTCGCTCACCAGCAAACGCTCCGAATCCACCTCCAACGTGTGCTGGAAACTCAGGTCACACTGGACACCATTGAACTGCAGATCGTTGGCAAACGCCGTAAACGAACCAAACAGCGCTGCAACACAAAAAGCAAAACGTAACATGATGAATATCCTTAAAAGCAATCTTAGGTGCTCCTGCCCCATACAGGCCCGGTGCCCACGAAATTAACGGCCGTTGCGAGATAATCTGCAAACAAATTTCATGCCAGGTCATCACGATGAACTGCAGGGCCCATTAGCCCTCGCTTCCTATGAACAATGGCAGGTTGACGATAATGCGCAATTTCGTTGAGTTCGCCAAATGTTAGGCAAACTTCACAGACGCCCATGACGGCCTATGGTCTCAACGACGAACAAGAGGGGCCGCATAATCGCGGCCCCCTCTTTTTACAACCGTGAGATTTAAAAGCGCGGGTCAGAAAATAGAGCGGCCCAGGCGCTTGCTCAACATCTCAAGCATCGCCACTCCGGCCACCGAATTACCACTGGGGTCCAGCTCCGGAGACCACACCGCCACACTCATCTGCCCCGGCACCACGGCCACAATGCCTCCGCCAACGCCACTTTTGCCCGGCATTCCAACCCGGTAAGCAAACTCACCAGAGCCGTCATAAAGGCCACAGGTGGCCAGCAGGGCATTCACCTGGCGGTTCTGCTTTTCCGAAAGTCGGTTCTGATGGTCCAATCCGCTGCCCTTGTTGCTGAGGAAGAAGAACGCCCGAGCCAGATCGGCGCAGCTCATTCGGATTGCGCAGTGACTGAAGTAGGTTCGCAGTACCGCATCCACATCGTTATCGAAGTTTCCAAACGACTTCATCAGGTAAGCAATCGCGGCGTTGCGGGCAGAGTGCTGGTACTCCGATGCGGCAACCAACTTGTCGGAAACAATATGGGGATTGCCGGACAGCTCCCGGACCATCTCCAGCATCCGCTGCTTAGGCGCACTGAGGCGGGACTGCAGCATATCGGTGATCACTAGGGCACCGGCATTGATAAAGGGATTTCGGGGTTTGCCGCGCTCAAACTCCAGCTGGACCAGCGAGTTAAATGGGTTTCCCGAAGGCTCCTTGCCTACCCGGCTCCACAGCTCCTGCTCGTCATACAGTCCCATTGCCAGCACCAGGGCAAACACTTTGGAGATGCTCTGGATGGAAAAGGCCTCCTCGAAGTCTCCCGCCCCGACCACACCACGGTGGCTGCAAACGGCGATGCCCAGCTTACCGCTGGGCACCTTGGCGAGTTCTGGGATGTAATCGGCGACCTTACCGCCACCCAGGAGTGGCGTCGCATCCGCCACCACTTCCTGCAGTTGGAGCGCAGTCGGCATCAGCCCCACCAGATATCGTAAAGCTCCGACATCCGGAAATCGGAGACCGGCTGCTTGGCAAAGAAATCACTGACCCTCTGTCGGTCCGCCTCGGTGCACTTGCCGATATCACGGGTACAGATAACGCCTTCCCATGCTTTGTGACCGCTGCCGGAGAAACCCAGTCCAGCTGGCTCGATCACCTTGTCAATAAACTGATCGACGATGGTATCGATCTGCGCTTCGGTCACTTCAGGGTTGAAGGTCCAGAACAGGTCAAACCCCAGCTCCTGGTAGGCACCGGTGCGCAGCTTCTTGTGAATACGTTGGTTACGTTTCGCATTACTCTTGATGGCCATGATGTCGCCTTAACTCTCGCGCTTGAAGATGAGATCCCAAACCCCGTGGCCGAGACGATGGCCGCGGGCCTCGAACTTGGTCAGGGGACGAAAATCGGGACGAGGTACAAAATCACCATCACTGGCGGTGTTCACGAAGCCAGGCGCTTCATTCATCTCCGCCACCATGTGTTCTGCGTAATGTTCCCAATCGGTGGCCATATGGAAGAGCCCACCCAGCTTTAGCTTCTGGCGGATCTGGGCAATAAAGGACTCCTTCACGATACGGCGCTTATGGTGACGCTTCTTGTGCCAGGGATCCGGGAAATAGAGCTGTACCCTGTCGAGACTGGCATCGGCAATACAATCCTCCAGCACCTCAACGGCGTCATGCTCGTAGACCCGCAGGTTGGTCACCCCCAACTCCTCCGCATAGAGCAGGCAGGCCCCGACGCCCGGACCATGCACCTCGATACCGACGAAGTTCTTCTCCGGCTCCGCCTTGGCCATCTCGACCAGGGACTTACCCATGCCAAAGCCGATCTCTAGCACCACCGGGGCGCTGCGGCCAAAGACCTGGTCCAGATCGACCGGACCATCTTCATGGTTCAGTCCCATGGTGGGCCAGTACTGCTCCATGGCACGGGCCTGCCCCTTGGTCATACGCCCCTCCCGCTTTACGAAGGAGCGGATCTTGCGCATACGTTTGTCCTCGTCCTGGACACCCGGCTTCTGCTCGTCAGTCATCAATTCTTCTCGCTATAGGCGCTTTGCGCTGAGTGCGGCGGGCGATACACTGGCGCCCACAAAAACGCGTGATTGTATTTTAGGTTGCTCATCGATGGAAGCGAACCCCACCCCCTTTGCCACCCAGATCCTAGCTTGGTACCACAAACATGGTCGAAAAACCCTGCCGTGGCAGCAGCGACGCTCCCCCTACCGGGTCTGGCTGTCGGAGGTGATGCTGCAGCAAACCCAAGTCGCCACGGTGATCCCCTACTTCGAACGATTTACCGAACGCTTCCCCACCCTGAACGATCTCGCCAACGCCGATGACGACGAGGTGATGCACCTTTGGACGGGATTGGGTTACTACGCCCGCGCCCGCAACCTCCTCAAGGCGGCACGCCAAATCCGAGACAACCATAACGGTGAGTTTCCCACCAGCTTCGAGCAGGTCGTGGCCCTGCCGGGAGTTGGGCGGTCCACCGCTGGGGCGATCCTCAGCCTATCCCTGGACCAGCCCCACCCCATCCTCGATGGTAACGTTAAGCGGGTCCTGGCCCGTCACCATGCGGTTGCAGGCTGGCCTGGAGAGAAAGCCGTGGAGAATCGACTCTGGCAGCTGGCGGATGAAAATACACCGCTTGGGCAGGCCCAAGCCTATAACCAAGCGATGATGGACATGGGGGCGATGATCTGTACCCGCTCCCGACCCAAGTGCGATCAGTGCCCTGTCGCCCTCACCTGCCAGGCTATGCAGCAGCAGCGTCAATCAGACTATCCGGGAAAGAAGCCCAAAAAGGAGAAGCCGGTGCGTGCCTGCTTCCTGCTGTTGATGCGATTCGAAGGTAAAGTGTTTCTCGCCAAGCGCCCCGGCGCCGGGATCTGGGGGGGGCTCTGGTGTCCCCCCCAACTCGATACCAAGGCGGAGTTGGATAGCGCCCTGCAGCCGCTTAAAGCCGACAAGTCACCCCAAATGCTCGACCCCTTTCGTCACACCTTCAGCCATTACCATCTGGATATTCAGCCGGTACTGGTCGAACTGGGCAGACAACCGGAGCAGGTGGCAGAACAGAGCGCCGGGTGGTTTCACCTCGACGAGCAACACACCATAGGGCTGGCCGCACCGACCGAAAAGCTTCTAAATCAACTGCGGCAGTTGGGCTGATCCCCCGCCTTCTGGTATAACAGCGCCTAAGCAACCAAGAGGAAGCAGCAATGGCACGAACCGTTTATTGCCAGTACCTGAAGAAAGAGGCCGAAGGGCTGGATTTTCAACTTATCCCCGGCGAAGTGGGTAAGCGGGTATTCGATAACATCTCCAAGGAAGCCTTTGCCCTGTGGCAAAAGAAACAGACGATGCTGATCAATGAGCATAAGCTCAACATGATGAATCCGGAGCATCGACAGATGCTGCAGGACAACATGATCAAGTTCCTGTTCGAAGGGGAGGAGATCCATATTGAAGGCTATCGCCCACCAGAATCTTGAGTGATTGCACCAAACGGTCGTTCACCTCTGATATGATCCACAAGGCTCCCTAGGGAGCCTTGTTTCGTTTCGCCTGTACAGGATCAAGGATGTGTTGCCATGTACCCGCTGCTTAGACTCTTAACGACCTCAATCAGGGCCCTTCGTGCCCCCGCGATGCCGCCGGATGGGGTCGCCGAGACCCATTTTCGCTGCCGCCCCTGGGATCTGGACATGTTCATGGAGATGAATAATGGAAGGGTACTCACGCTTTACGATCTGGGCCGGTTCGACTTTGCCATACGCTCAGGCCTGGCAAAAACCCTCAAGCAACAGGGCTGGGGTCTGGTCGTGGCCGGCAGCACGGTCCGGTACCGTAAACGGATCAAGTTGTTCGATAGCGTTACCATTCGCACCCAGGTCGTCGGTATCGATGAGCGGTGGATCTACGTGAAACAGTCAATGTGGCTAAAAGGGGAACCCGCCTCCTCCGTCCTGCTTCGCACCGGCGTCACCAGCCAGGGCCGTTCAGTCAAGGCAGAACAGGTGATCAAGGCGATGGGAATGCCAGATTGGAAGCCTGCCCCCAGTGACTGGCCTAAAGCCTGGATAGAGAGTGAGTCCCTGCGCCCCTGGCCACCAGTGCACTCCCAGACTACTGACACAAATTCGCTTTGACGGGGCCGGGCCAGAAGAAAGGAAGATGCCCAGACCCGTTATCGACACCAAGGAGCAGAGGCCGGCATTGCCCGTCTCCCACGCCTGTTGAGGTGTTAATATTGAGCCATCGACCGATGACTGTTCATTTGTTAGCCCCCCTAGTTGTTAGCGGAAAAAGCTCTCAAACCTACTTCTAGAGCGCTTTGCGGGGCCCATAGCGACTAAACTTCGGCCACTTGATAGCAGGCTGCGCATCTTTCGCCCAAACGAAGAAAATCGTGTTGACTTGCCCCATCAAAATCCGTTTAATAGCGCCCCGTCGCCTCGTTAGCTCAGTTGGTAGAGCAGCGGATTGAAAATCCGCGTGTCCCTGGTTCGATTCCGGGACGAGGCACCATTTTTGGTGTTATAAACACCTTGCTTCGGCCGAAAGATTCGGTAGGACAGCGGATTGACTCTTATAAGAATCAGCGTGTCCCTAACTCGATTCCAAGACGAGGCAGCAATCTGTTCCCCCTTAGTTCAGTCGGTAGAACGGCGGACTGTTAATCCGTATGTCGCTGGTTCAAGTCCAGCAGGGGGAGCCACTTTCTGAGGCGTCAGTTAAAACACGCGAGCGCCTCGTTAGCTCAGTTGGTAGAGCAGCGGATTGAAAATCCGCGTGTCCCTGGTTCGATTCCGGGACGAGGCACCACTTCGTTCCCCCTTAGTTCAGTCGGTAGAACGGCGGACTGTTAATCCGTATGTCGCTGGTTCAAGTCCAGCAGGGGGAGCCACTTTCTGAGGCGTCAGGTAAAATACGCGACAATCTGTTCCCCCTTAGTTCAGTCGGTAGAACGGCGGACTGTTAATCCGTATGTCGCTGGTTCAAGTCCAGCAGGGGGAGCCACTTTTCTGAGGCGTCAGGTAAAATACGCGACTGTGCCTCGTTAGCTCAGTTGGTAGAGCAGCGGATTGAAAATCCGCGTGTCCCTGGTTCGATTCCGGGACGAGGCACCATTTAAGCAAAGCCCTGACCTCTGGTCGGGGCTTTTCTCTATCTGCAACCGAAAGACCTCAAGCGGCCGAGCAGCGGATTGACGCTTGTAAGAATCAGCGCGCGTCCCTCACTCGATTGCAGGAAGGACCATCGATGAATCGCCCACGATTTTCCAGGGCAAAGCCGGAGCAATCAGGCCCGATGCTGCTTCTGCCAAAGCACAAGGCTGATCCCGCCCAGGACCAATCCACTGGACAAAACTAACCGCAAGGTGAAGGACTCCCCAAGCAGAAACACCCCCGCCAGCGCCGCCCAAACCGGCACCGACAGTTGGCAGACCGAAGCCGCCACCGTGGACAACGTGGGTAAAACTCGGTACCAGAGTACGTAACCGAGCGCCGATGTCAGGGCTCCGGAAAGTACCGCCAATGCCGCGCCACTAGGGGGAACCTGCCCCCAGAGCAGCGCCGGCACTATCAGCGGCAACGCCCAGACAAAGGCACGCTGAAAATTCCCACGAGTATCAGCGATGGGCGCCACGCTGCCCTGTCCCCGGATACTGTATAGCGCCCAAGCGATACCGGCAGTCACCATCAAGGCCACACCCGCAGGTTGGGGCGCATCGACTCCCGGCAGCAGCAAAATCAGCAATCCTCCCGCCGCCGCCAGAAGCCCGATTACACCACCCATTGAGAGGCGCTCTCCTTTAGCCGCCGCCCAGCTCAGCATCATTAACTGCACCGCAGCAAACAACACCAAGGCGCCGGCACCGGCATCCACAAACCGATAGGCGTAAGAGAAACCAACCGCGTAGAGCATGAGCCAGAACCCTGAACGCCAGCTGCCGATTGGCTTGGCCGATCGCGGTGGTGACGACAGGGGGAGAAGGGTCAACAGGGCTGCGCCGGATGCCAAGCGCAGCAGGGTGAAGCTGGCGGCATCGATCTGCTCAACATCGAGTGCCATTCGACAGAGGATCGAGTTGCCAGCAAAAGCAAACAGGGCCAGCAACGTCATAATGAGATTGGTTTTTGTCATTCTTTCCCCGTACCAAGCCAATTTTTCCCCTGGCATCTTCTCCGAAAGGAGAAGGAGTCAGCTCCCCGTGACTAATTTCGGCACCGTCAATAGCTCCAAGGGGCGCCGCCAATAGGCCAGTAAACACTCAATATCTTGCAGAGACAGAACCCAGGTTGTGCGGTTATCCAGGGGGTGGCACTGCAAACATTCCCCTTGCCAAAGCTCCCTGTCAATCAGTAGCTGCACCGCTCGCTCCGGATCCTTGACCAGTGCCAACAACGAAACATGACCCGGTGCCACCCCGAGGTAGCGGAGAAGCCGCTGCGACGAAGCAAAGCCCAGGCGAGACACCTTCAGCTGTCGAGACAGCGCCTTAAGATCCACCGACGCTTGCGCCCCGGTAATCAGTAGAAAATGACGCTTCCCGTAGTTATCTCTTAAAAAGAGAGACTTGGTCCTCTGACCGGAACGTACCAGCTTAAGCCGATCCGCCTCCTGACAATCATGCAGAGGGGGGTGATGATACACACGATAGGTAATGTTCAGCTGACTCAGCAAGGATGCCAACTCAGCGTCTTCCAAACCCAATGTCTTGTTAGTCATAAAAATTAGCCACTCATCGCTCCACCGAGTTGCCAAAGGTAGGTGCTAAAAACGATCAGCAACACCCCACCACCGAGACGACTCATCGGATAGTTATGCACCCCTACCGATGAAGCCCGGCTTCCGCCCCGCCCCCAGCGGGCCCAGAGAAAAGCCACCGCCACCACCAGGGTAAGAAGTGCCATCATCGGCAGATCCCGGCTCAATACTTCCTTGGGGAGCTGCAATCCGTCCCCCAGCAGGGCGGGAAAGGCCAACACCCCAAGCAGGTTAAAGATGTTCGATCCGATCACCGTTGCAAACGCGATGTCATGCATCCCCCGGCGTACTCCGGCAACGGCCGCCGCCAGCTCCGGTAAACTGGTGCCAAAAGCGATCACGGTCAAGCCGATCACCAGCTCACTGATCCCCATCGCCCTGGCCAGTTCAACCGCGCCCCACACCATCATCTGGGAGGCCCCAAGCAGCACCAGCAGCATCACCAAAGACTCGACACCTGCCCGTCTGCGAGAGATCGACAGCAGTTCCAGCGCTTCCGGATCACTCTCCCCCTGCTTAACCGAACGAGCCAGGTAAGCGCAGTAAAGCAACAGCGCACCGAGTAAAATAGCGCCATCCCAACCGGCCAGGCTCCCATTGGACATTAAGCCCCAGGAGAGCAGCATCGCGGCAACAAGCAGGGGGAACTCCCTGACTAAAAAACGTCGATTCACCGCCAGCGGCGTGATCAGGGCACATACCCCCAGCACCAGACCGATATTGATGATGTTGGAACCCAGTCCATTGCCCACCGCCAGCCCTTCGGCGCCATTGGCGGCAGCCACCGCCGACACCAGCAACTCGGGTGCAGAGGTGCCGAATGCCACCACCGTCATACCGATAAATACCATAGAGACACCGCTGCGCTGTGCAAAGGTCGACGCAGCAGCGATCAGGCGGTCGGCGCTCAAGGAGAGCAGGATAAAGCCGGCAACAAGGGCCAGCAGAGGCAGGAGCAGTGTAGACATAACAAGAGGATCCAGGGCGAGGGTGCAATGACTGAATGAAGGCACGACTCACCCTCACGAAAAGGCGTGCGATCATTCGAGTCTCGCCAGGCCAGCAGATACAAGGTCACTGCGGCTGAATGTGCCACGGCCGAACGGCCAATGATGTTGACACACCCTCCTGCATCTTGCAGGACGGCTACTCCCCCGAAAGAGGTGGTTAGTTTATCACTCAAAGTGGGCATGACAAGTCAAAAGCCTTGCCATGCATCCTGACCTTGTTAAGTTAGCGTCACAATCAAGGAGGAACTTATGATCACCCTGTACGGCTACCCCAAAACACGCTCACTGAGAGTGTCCTGGCTTCTGGAAGAGCTCGGTGTCGAATGGCAGTATCACCTGGTGGACCTGAAACAGGGGGAGCACTTCCGTGCCCCCTTTAGCCAGTTAAATCCCCGCAAGAAGATCCCGACCCTGACCGATGGGTCGCTTACATTGAGCGAGTCTGCCGCCATCTGCCTCTACTTGGCAGAACGATACGGCCAGGAGCAATGGCTTCCCCAACCGGGTACCGATGCATCCGGGAAACACCATCAGTGGATCAGCCTCATCACCTGCGAGCTGGAGCAACCGCTCTGGCTGATGGGCAAACACAAGTTCGCCCTTCCCCCGGCACGACGGGTGCCCGAGGTGCTGGAATGTGCCCATTGGGAGTGGCAAAAAATTCTCGAGGAGGTCGACCCGGAGTTGCCCGAGTCCGGATTTCTTCTGGGCGACCACCCCATGGTGGCGGATCTGCTGTTGGCCCATACGCTGAATTGGGCTAAGAACTTTGAGCAGCCCCTGAGCGAGAGAGCTGAAGCCTATCGCGCCCGTATCTGCCAGCGTCCCGCCCTGAAGCGTGCGCTGAAGAAAGAGCTGGCAGGACTCCCGGAAACCACCATTGGCAGCTAACCGGCAGCGTCAAAGAGTGTAACCGGCAGCCGCTTGGGCCCCCAGGTTCCGGGTCGCGCTTCAAAATGTCCCGGGATAGTTGCCGCACACTGGGGACAGCGTCCCCGCCCCTCGGCATCCAGGCTTAAACGCCAACGCCCCAACCGGTACCAGTCGCGCTCGATCAGGCAGCACCCACACCCGTGGCACCAGGTGCTGCCCCCTTCGCCGTCGTGTACGTTACCGGTGTAGACATAACGCAGTCCCAGTGCCATCGCCTGACTCCGCGCCCGGCTCAAAGTCTCGGCGGGGGTCGGTCCCGGTGTTTGCATCTTGAAGTCCGGATGGTAGGCGGTGAAGTGCAGCGGCACATCCGGTCCAAGATGCTCCAGTATCCAACCACACATCTGCTCTATCTCCCCCTGGCCATCATTGAGTCCCGGGATCAATAGAGTGGTGATCTCAAACCAGCAGCGAGCCTCCTGCTTCAGGTACAGCAGGGTATCCAACACCGGTGCCAGATCACCGCCGCACACCTTGTGATAAAACTCCTGGGTAAACCCTTTAAGATCAACGTTTGCCGCGTCCATGGCGGAGAAAAAGGCAGGCCGGGGCTCGGGATTGATATAACCGGCAGTCACCGCAACCGAGTGGATCCCCCGTTGTCGGCAAGCCGCTGCCACGTCCAACGCATATTCATAGAAGATCACCGGGTCGTTGTAGGTAAAAGCAATGCTGCGGCACCCCAGCCGCTCTGCCGTTTTCGCCAGTGTTTCCGGCGAGGCGGTACTGGCGAGGGTCGCCATCTCCCGGGACTTGCTGATATCCCAGTTCTGGCAGAACTTACACGCCAGATTGCACCCCGCGGTTCCGAAGGAAAGCACCGGCGTCCCAGGTAAAAAATGGTAAAGGGGCTTCTTCTCTATGGGGTCAACGCAAAAACCGGATGATCGACCATAACTCGTCATCACGATCTCTCCGTCCTGGGCCATGCGCACGTAGCACACTCCCCTGTGCCCCTCCCGCAATCGGCACAACCGCGGGCAAAGGGTGCACTGCACCCGGCCATCGTCCAACTTTTTCCAGTATCGGGTCGCTACCGTTGACATCGTGCCTCCAGCAAAGCCAGCTCACTCACTATAATTTTAGGAGTCACCGTCGTTGCCGGCTTCACTAAGACGGTGGCATCGCGTAAACCGCGCCGAAGCTAACGAGGAGCCTTTGATGATCGCCTCCCGCCCCCCTGCCGTGGCCGGACAGTTCTACTCCGACGATGCCGACGTTCTGAATAGGCAGATGCGTAGCTGGCTGCCACTGCAGCCCACCACTGAAAAGGGAGCCAGGAGGCCTCGTGGGTTGATCGTTCCCCACGCTGGCTATCTCTACTCCGGTGCAACCGCGGCCAAAGCCTTTCGCCACCTCCAAGGGCACAACTATCGGCGTATATTCCTGCTTGGCCCGCCCCATCGGGTGCCCGTTGAGGGGATAGCCCTTCCCCATTGGCAACAATTCAGCACCCCCCTCGGAGAAGTCCCACTGGATACAGAGTGCATTGAGAAACTGGCTCGGCTGGGGGATGTCCGCTTGAGGAATACGCCCCATGCCCGCGAGCACTGCCTTGAGGTTCAGCTGCCCTTCCTGCAATGGCTGATGCCCGGGGTTCCCGTCGTTCCCATGCTGGTGGGCGACATTGCCCCCCAAGCCCTTGCCGAGTTGCTCACCAACTTTGTCGAAGAGGAGGATCTGCTATTGATCAGCACCGACCTGAGCCACTTCCATCCCCTGGCCGAGGCACAGCAGAGGGACAACGCAACCGTGGCTAAGATCCTTCGGCTTGAAGCGCAGATCGATCCCAACGAGGCCTGCGGCGCATCGCCGCTCAATGGTGCCCTGTTGTTTGCCCGTGAACGTGGATACAAGGTCTCCCTGCTGGCCCAGACCACCTCCGCTGAGGCAGGCGGCGATACTGAACGTGTTGTGGGTTATGCCGCTTTTGCCCTCTACCACTGAACAGCAGCGTTGGCTGGCCCTGGCCAGAGCGAGCATCCTCCAGCACTGGCACCCCGATGAGCACGGACCAGAAGCACTGGAGTGGGGCGAGCGGCTCCTCAACCTTTTCGTCACCCTGCATGATGAGCAGGGGCAGCTGCGAGGCTGTATCGGAACCACGGACAACACCCGGCAGCCCCTTGCGGAACTGCTACCCCACTTGGCCCGGCAAGCTGCTTTCGAAGATCCTCGCTTTAGTCCGCTGTCGGAGGCCCAGCTGAACCGATGCCGCATTAGCCTGACACTCCTGGGTGACCCCACGCCAGTCGCAGCAAAGAGCCCTGTCGAACTTTGCCAGAAGCTGGATCCTGAGCTGGGACTTATCCTCAGCTACCAGGGCCGGCGAGCCCTGTTTCTTCCCGCCGTGTGGCAGCAGTTGCCGGAGCGGTCGGCGTTCCTTGCCGCCCTGCTGCGCAAGGGGGGCTGGCATCAATGGCTCCCCGGCATGCAGGCTTGGCAATTCCCCGCGACCGAGTTCGAGGAAAATTAACGCGTTAGCGTCACTTTGAGCAATGCGGACGCCGCTGCTCTGAGATGAACCGGCATCGAAAACCACACCCTATCGGTCAGTTTTCCGACAAACTACTTGCGTTTCTGATTGAGTTAGATAGAATGCGCCACCTCAAGCAATGCTCCTACCGCTGCTTGATTCCCGGGGTGAGAAGCGCCACGCGACCGTAGTTGTTATTGGGACCGTCGCTGGGCTATCACCTCCTCGAATTTCCGCAGGATCCTCTCCTGCCTATATACAGAGCATCTAATGTCAAATAGCTGTGATTTTTCCAGCCTCGGTCTGCCCGAAGCGCTGCTGAACGCCGTCTCCTCTATGGGTTTTACCGCCCCTACCCCGATTCAGGCCCAATCCATCCCCTACATGCTGGATGGCCACGACATCCTGGGTGAGGCCCAAACCGGTACCGGTAAAACCGCTGCCTTCGGCCTGCCGGGCCTGGCAGGAATGGACCCGCGTCAGCGCACTTCCCAAATGTTAGTCCTGGCTCCGACCCGTGAGCTGGCCATCCAGGTGGCGACCGCCCTGGAAGAGTTCGCCTGTAACATGAAAGGCCTGCGTGTCACCACCCTGTACGGTGGTCAGCCTTACGGACCTCAGCTGCGTGACCTGGAGCGTGGCTCCCAGGTGGTGGTTGCCACCCCGGGCCGCCTGATGGACCACATCCGTCGCGGCAGCATCGATCTGGACAGCATCCAGTGCTGCGTCCTGGATGAAGCGGACGAGATGCTCAATATGGGCTTCCTCGAAGATATCGAGTGGATCCTGGAACACCTGCCGGAACAGACCCAGATGGCTCTGTTCTCAGCCACCATGCCGAATCAGATCCGCCGCATCGCCGAGCGTTTCCTGAAAGATCCCAAGCATGTGAAGATCGCCGCGGACACCTCCAAGAAGGCCAACATTGTTCAGAAAGCCTGGAAAGTTTCCGGTCTGAACAAGCTGACCGCCCTGGAGCGACTCTCCGAGACCCTCGATTACGACGCCATGATCGTGTTCGTACGTACCCGTAACGACACCATGGAACTGGCCAACCACCTGAACAACCTGGGCTTCAAAGCCGCTGCGTTGAACGGTGACATGAGCCAGCAGCAGCGCGAGCACACCGTGGCTCAGCTGCACAAAGGTAAGATCAACATCCTGATCGCTACCGACGTGGTTGCCCGTGGCCTGGATGTGCCGCGCATCACTCACGTACTGAACTACGACCTGCCGATGGATCACGAGTCCTACGTGCACCGTATCGGTCGTACCGGCCGTGCCGGTCGCAGCGGAACCGCCATTCTGTTTGCCCGTCCTCGCGAACTGCGTCAGTTGCGCTTCTACGAGCGTGCCACCGCTGGCACCATCGAAATGATGGAACTGCCGACTGCCGAAGAGCTGGGCAAGCACCGTATTGCCAAGCTCAGCGTTGAGCTGGCCGAGTGCGTCGCTGGCAATGAGCTGACCGAGATGCAGGAGTTGATCGGCAAGATGGCGGAAGAGAACGAGCTGAGCGTCGAGCAACTGGCCGCCGCCCTGCTGTTCCAACGTCAGCGCACCAAGCCGCTGAATCCTCAGCCGGATCCGAAGCCGCGCTTCGAACGCGAGCGTGGTGAACGAGGCGAGCGCGGTGAGCGTCGCGAACGTCGTGAGCGCCGCCCGGCTACCGATTTCGAGACCTACCGTCTGGAAGTGGGCCGCGAGCACGGTACTCAGGTCAAGGATATCGTCGGTGCCATCGCCAACGAGCTGCAACTGGACTCCGGCAACATCGGTCAGATCCGTCTGCACGACGCCCACTCCCTGGTGCAACTGCCCAAAGCGATGCCCAAGGATGTGCTGGCCAAGCTGCGCACTATTCATGTGCGCAACCGTGCCCTGTCTGCGGAGGTCACCTCTGAGGTGATTGAGCCTCGCCGTGAGGGTGGCTTCCGTGGCGAGCGTCGTGACGGTGGCCAACGCCGCGAAGGTGGCTTCCGTGGCGAGCGTCGTGAAGGTGGTTTCCGTGGCGAGCGCCGCGAGGGCGGCCAACGTCGTGATGGTGGTCAGCGCCGCGAGGGTGGCTTCCGTAGCGAAGGCCGTCGCCCGCGTCGCGACAACGCCGGCACCCAGTAAATCTCATCGAGTCTCACGATGATACAGGGCCGCCCTTCGGGGCGGCCTTTTTGTTGTCTCCCCCTTTGCCGACTGCCCTCTCCCTGTGCAGAGATCCATACTGGATAGGCTTAACCCCGTACTTATCGAACCTTGCAGATTATCAGGCACTTGTTATCCTAGCGCGCCATGTCGAGCGACGGACTTATCGCCATGAAACCGCTTCCCCTGGTTTTGGGTTCAACCCTTTCCCTTCTCCTACCCGGCGTCCATGCCTCCACCAGCGAGGACCTTGCCCACGCCCTGCGCCTGGCTCTTCCCGCGACAGCGGTGGGGGTCAGTCTCTACGAGAAGGACAAGGAGGGGCTCAAACAGTTTGGCCTCAGCTTCGTCGCCAGCAGTGCAACGACCCTGGCTCTGAAGCAGGCGGTCGACAGCGAGCGTCCCGATGGTAGCGATAACGACAGCTTCCCCAGCGGTCATGCTACCAACGCCTTCTCTGCTGCGGGCTACCTGCAGCGACGCTATGGCTGGGACTACGGACTGCCCGCTTATGCCCTGGCCTCCTGGACGGCAGTGAGCCGGGTCAATACCGATCAGCACCATTGGGCCGATGTCCTCGCCGGCGCCGCCATCGCCCTGGCATTCAACCATTACCTGGTCTCCCCCGGGCCACGCCTGCAACTGGTTCCCACCGTGACCTCCGAGGGCTTCTACCTAAACGGCGCACTCCACTTCTAACCCCAGCAAAGAGAGTTAAGCCAACTACACTGAATTCAAGGAAAAATGACAGTTGGCTGCCAGTGGTTCCCGCATCGACATCTCACTCCAAACCGCCGCCGCTGCGCCGCCAGGTGCTGTGGAAACTGTTGCTGCCAATGCTCCTGCTTCTGGCCGGCGCAATGGCAGCCAATCTCTACCTGGAGCAGCGCCGCTGGACCGTTGAAGCCAACCTCCACCTTGAGGATGAGCTCATGGTACTGGCAGAGCGCCTCGGCGGGCTGCTCAACGGCGTGACCCTGATCATCAACGGCAGCGCCAACCAACTCGGCCATGGTGCCCTGCCCGACGATGACGCCCTCTACCAGCTCACTCGTCACCACCTTCACAGCAACCCGGTGATCTTCGGCAGTGCCGTGGCACTGGAACCGGAGATATATCAGCGTCGCTTTGCTCCCTACAGCTGGCGCGGTCCGGCGGGGATCAGCAGCATGGATATCGCCGCCAATGCTTACGACTACAGTGACGGCAACTGGGCCTGGTGGACCCTCCCCCGGCGCCACAACACCCCCCAGTGGACACCCGCTTACTTTGATGAAAGTGCCGGTAATATCCTGATGACCAGCTACAGTGCCCCCATATTCATTGATGGCATTTTTCACGGCGTAGTCACTGCCGACCTAGCACTCAACACCCTGGCCCAGCAGCTCAACCTGGTTCGTGATGAACTGCTTATCGCCGACGACCAGAGTCGACTGCTATTCCATCCGGACCAGGAGAAGATCCTGCGTAACCGATTGGAAGAGCTGGTAGAAGACAATGCGGAGGAATCGACGCTGCTCACCAGGTTGAAGCAGGAGAAGAGCGGCACAGCTCGTCTGACCCTCAACAGCGGTGAAGAGCTGGTGGTGGCGTTTCGTCGCCTGCCACAGACCCAATGGCTGATGATGTTGATGCGCCCCGTGGCCCTGGTGGATGCCCCCATCAATAGCCAGTACCGGCGCGGGTTGGGGCTTTTGCTGCTCTACACCCTGCTGTTCAGCCTGATCGGCTGGATTCTTTCTCGCCGGCTGTTACAGCCTCTGGAGCAGCTTCGGCACCGGGTCATCGCCCTGCAACACGGAAGCCGGACGTTGGCTCCTCTAGCTTCACCAGGCACCGAGGAGATCCAGGCACTGGACCAGGGCCTGTTAAACATGGCCGCCAGTCTCCAGGAGCGGGAGGCACGCCTCCAGGATGCTCACGGTAACCGGCTGGCAGGGCTGCTGGAGGGGATGGGGGATCGCGGTTTCTACCTGTCGATGGATCCCCAGGGACGACTGCTGCAGGTCAGCGACGGGGTCGAAGCCCTGCTTGGCTATGAGCCGGACCTCTTTCGCGACAAGTTTGCCCGCCTGCTGACAGACCACCCAGACAACGAGACCAACTGGCATTATCAGCAGCAGGTACTCGCCGGTGTTCCCGTTCCTCCCCACCCCCTGGAACTTCGCCACAGGGAGGGTTACCCACGCCAATTCAACGTCTACCTGCAGCCTATCCGGGATGAACATGACGAGATCCTCGGAGCAGAGGCACTGCTGATGGACATCAGTGAGGAGGTGGAGGCCGGCCGCTGGTACCAGTCGATCCTAGAAGCCGCGCCGGATGCCATCCTGCTGGTGGACAGCGAGGGTAAGATCACCTATCTCAATGACCGCCTGACCGAACTCACCGGTCACGATAAAGCCAAGCTGATCGGCCAGCCTGTGGAGCAGCTTCTCCCGAAGGCGGCTCGGGAGCGCCACCCGGAACTGCGGCAACGTTTTCTCAAGGACCCGCGACCCCGGGCCATGGGCCAAGGGCAGGATCTCAGCCTGATGCGCGCCGACGGTTCCGAGCTGGCGGTAGAGATCAGTCTCAGTCAGCTGCCCAAAAGTGCCGGGCGGGACAGCATGACCGCCGCGATACTGCGTGACATCAGCGAACGCAAGGAGCAGGAGCACGCCCTCAAGGAGACCCAGCGCCAACTGGAAACCATCACCGAATCCGTTCCCGGCGTGGTTTTCCAGATGGTCAGCCAGCAGGAGGCACCTCGGGTACGCTTCACCTTCATCAGCGGTGGCATCGCCAAGGTGCTGGGGTTGACCCGGGAGCAGATACTGGCGGATCCCCTCACCCTGCTCTCCCGGGTAGCGAAAGAGGACCGCCATCATCTGGAGGGCGCCCTCAAACAATCGGTTGAGCGCGGTGAGGACTGGAACATGGAGTTGCGAATGGCACCCCACGGTGGCCCTCAGCGCTGGTTCAGCATCGGCGCACGATACGACCGGGATGAGCAGGGTCAGTCACGCTGGAACGGCTTCCTGCTGGATATCACGGAGCGGCGAAAGATGGCCCAGAAGCTGGCGGAGTCCGAGTCTCACTTCAGAGCACTCTTTGACAACGCGGGGATCGCTATCGTCACCCTCAGTCCCACCGGCGTAATCAAGGAGCTGAACGAGCGATTTATCCAGTTTGCCCAGTTACCCCCGGACCAATTGATCGGTCAGCACATCAGTCAGCTTCTCCCTGCGGAGGACCGGGATCCCTTTAACCGTAACCTTACCCCGCTGCTGAAGGGGGATAAGCCCCACCTCGCCTGTGAGCTACGCTATCGCAAGGCGGATGGCAACCTACGCTGGGCCGACCTTCGCGCAGTCCGGCTGACCCAGGAGGGCAAGCCGGATCGGGCCGTCGTACTGACCATGTCCGACATCACCGAGCGACGTGAGATCAACGAAGCCCTGCAGCAAGCCAAGGAAGCCGCTGACACCGCCAACCAGGCCAAGAGCGACTTCCTGGCCAACATGAGCCATGAGATCCGGACCCCGATGAACGCCATCATCGGCCTGACACAGCTGTGTCGGCAGACCGAACTGACCCCTCGCCAGTCCGATTACCTGCGCAAGATAGACTCCGCCAGCCAGTCACTGCTGGCCCTGATCAACGATGTGCTGGACTACTCCAAGATCGAGGCGGGCAAGCTGGAGCTGGAACAAACGGAGTTTGCCCTGGACGAACTGCTCGAACGACTCTCTGACCTGTTTGCCAGCAAGGCCCACGACAAGGGGATTGAACTGCTCTTTTCTGTCGCCCCCCAGGTACCAAACCGCCTCTGCGGCGATCCGTTGCGGCTAGGCCAGGTCCTCACCAACCTGCTCAGCAACGCGCTCAAGTTCACCGAGAAGGGGGAGGTGGTACTGAGCATCGATGGGGATGACCGGATCCGTTTCTCGGTTCGCGATACCGGGATCGGCATGAACCCTGCCCAGCAGCAGCGGCTGTTTCAATCCTTCAGTCAGGCAGACAGCTCTACGACCCGAAAATATGGTGGCACAGGCCTGGGACTGGCGATCAGCCGCCGCCTGGTGCAGCTGATGCAGGGCGAGATCCGGGTCGACTCCACCCCCGGCCACGGCAGCACCTTCTACTTTGAACTGCCCCTTAAGGCCGCCGCCCCCGTGCAGCGCCCCATGCCCACGGAGCTTTCGGGCATGCCTCTATTGCTGGTGGACGACAACGATACCGCCCTGGATATCCTGGAACATACCCTCAGCAGCTTCGGTTTCACCGTCATCCGGGCCCGTAGCGGTCGGCAGGCACTAACCCAGTTGGAGGATGGCCTGCCGGAACTGGTGCTGTGTGACTACCGAATGCCCAAAATGGATGGTCTGATGCTGTCCCGCAAGCTGATCAAGCAGGGGATCTCACCCTCCCGTATCCTTATCCTGACCGCCCACCAGGATGAGCCGCTGTTGAAGGCGATAGAGAAGCTCGGCCTGGCCGGTCACCTGACCAAACCGGTCAACCCCAGTCGTCTGCTGGACGCCCTATTGGTGGCTCTCGGTAAACAGGGACGACATCACCCGATCCGCACCCAGCAGGGGCCCAGGCTGAGCGAGACGCAGCAGGCATACCTGAAAGGGAAAAAGGTCCTGCTAGTGGAGGATAACCCCATCAACCAAGAGGTCGCCTGCGAGTTCCTGGAGCAGCTCGGTCTGGAGGTGACGTGGGCGGAGAATGGCAAACAGGCGCTGCAGAAGCTGGAGCAGAGCCAGTATGACCTGATACTGATGGACTGCCAGATGCCGGTGATGGATGGCTTCGAGGCCACCGGCGAGATCCGGCAGCGACTGAAGCTGACGGAGCTTCCCATCGTCGCCATGACCGCCAACGCCATGGCCGGAGACCGGGAGCGCTGCCTGGCGGCAGGCATGGATGACCATTTGCCCAAACCCTTTGAACTGGCGCGGCTCCACCAGGTTCTCTGGCAATACCTTGGCGATCCCTCGCTGGATAGTGGGCCTGCCCAGAGCAGCGCATCCCCGGATGAGCCGACGCAACCGGGCTGGCCTCATCACCCCCTGCTGGATGTGGATCGCGGTTTACAGCTCCTTCAGGGCAGCCGCAGGCTCTATGACCACCTGCTACGCCGCTTTCTCAGCTCCTACCGGGACGCCATGGCAGAGCTGAAGACCCAGCTGGCAGACCAGGCCTACGAGGACGCCACCCGTCTCTGCCATACCCTGAAAGGGCTCTGCGCCAGCCTGGCATCCCCGGTGTTAAGCCAACAGTTTCAAAAGCTTGAGGAATACTGTAAGCAAAAGCAGGTGGATCAGGCGCTCCTAAGCGAAACCGAGGAGAACCTGCTAAGCCTGATCCAGGCACTGGAGGCCTGGGCCGGCCAGGAATGTCAGGCTGCCCCTCCCGGCGAAGATACCTTCGAGCGACTGGCCCAGCTCAAAGCCCTGCGCACGCCCCTGGAGGAGTACGACCCTGCCGTCGCCGAGCTGGTAGATAGATTGACCCAGGCGAACCCGGCCGACGCTGGCCTCAAGCGTCTGGCTACACTGATAGAGGGCTACCAATACGATGAAGCACTGTCTTGGCTATCACAACTGATTGCACAGAGCGAGGAGGGGCGTAACGATGAGCAGGGATAAGGCCAGCATTCTGGTGGTCGACGATACCGCCGCCAACATCGATGTGCTGGTTGGGATCCTGCAGCCGGACTACCGGCTCAAGGTGGCACTGGATGGCCCGACCGCGCTGAAAATTGCCACCCGAACGCCGCCAGACCTGATCCTGCTGGATATCATGATGCCGCAGATGGATGGCCTGGAGGTATGCCTTCGGCTCAAGTCGGATCCGGCGACCTCCGCGATACCGGTGATCTTCGTGACAGCCTTGGGTGAAGTCTCCGACGAAGCCGCCGGCTTGGCTGTGGGCGCCGTAGATTATATCAGCAAGCCGGTCAATGCTGCCGTGGTGCGGGCCCGGGTGGCCACTCACCTGTCCCTGTACAGCCAGGCGCGCCACCTGGAATCGCTGGTGCAGACCCGCACCGCCGAGCTGGAACAGACCCGCTTGCACATCATCCAGTGCCTGGGACGAGCCGCCGAATACAAGGATAATCAAACCGGCCTGCACGTCATCCGCATGAGCTATTTCGCTCACCGGCTGGCCCAGGCAGCCGGTCTCAGCGAGCGGCACTGCCAGCTGATCCTCACCGCCGCGCCCATGCACGACATCGGCAAAATAGGGATCCCGGATCAGATCCTGAAAAAGCAGGCCCGGCTGGACTCCGACGAGTGGCAAGTGATGCAGCGTCACCCGGAACTGGGTGCCGGGATCCTGGGTGAGTTGAGCTCAGAGCTGATGTCCATGGCCTCCACCATCGCCCTGACCCACCATGAACGTTGGGACGGAAAAGGTTACCCGCGAGGGCTTTCCGGCACCGACATCCCCATCGAGGGGCGCATCGTAGCGATCGCCGACGTGTTTGACGCCCTCACCTCCGAACGCCCCTATAAACCGGCCTGGTCCATCTCCAAAACCATGGCCCAGATAAAAAGCGGGCGCGGCAGCCAGTTCGATCCCGACCTGGTGGATCGCTTCATTGAGCTGGAGCCGGACCTGGTGGCGATCCGCAACCGCTATCTGGACAGCCCCGAGATTGCCTCCACTGAGGAAATCCGCTAGCGTGGCGCCATCAACTTTCGACCCGTCGAGTCCACATGTTTCAGTTACACCCCCAGCTTCACCAAGACTCCAGCCTGATTGGGCACCTGGCAGGCTGCCAGGTCCGGCTTCATCATGACAGTCGCTACCCTTGGCTGATCCTGATCCCCGAGTGCGACGGGATCCGGGAGATCCACCAGCTTCCACAGCCGCTGCGCCAGGATACCCTGGCCGCCTCCTGCGACCTGGCCGAGCTGATGCAGCAGACCCTGCAGGCGGATAAGATGAATGTTGCCGCCCTAGGCAACATGGTCCCGCAGCTGCACATCCACCATATCGCCCGCTTCGAGGGAGACGATGCTTGGCCGGCGCCCATCTGGGGGGCACTGCCAGCCCAACTTTATCCACAGACGCTGCTCCAGGCGGCCATCCAGGACTGGCGCCGCCGGCTGAACGTCCTCCCCAGCTTCCTCGCGGCCGAGGAGTAGGGATCCATAACGCAGGGGGGCAGCCCCCCCTCTTTCTTCTAGGCCCGCTTGAGATAAACCGGGTCTATCTGGGCATAGCCCTGTTCCGAGCTTATCCCAACCTGGCCGTCACTGATATTGATGGAGAGATCCATGGTGCGGGCCGCCAGTGCCGCCAATGACTCCCCCTCCTCGTCGCTGACGGTGAGCACGGACAGGTTATCGAAACGACGGAACTTGCCCTCGTTTTTCTCCCACCAGATCGGTACAGCCCGCTCTCCGTAAGCCAGCACCACCACCTGCCGGGCCCGACCACAGGCCTTTTTCAGGCGCGCCTCATCCGGCGACCCCAGTTCTATCCACAGCTCAATCTCATCGCTGTAGCTCTTCTGCCACAGGTCCGGCTCCTCGTCCTCACACAGCCCCTTGGTAAACTCCAATCGCTCATCGGCATAGAGTCCCCAGGCCAGTACCCGCAGCATCATACGCAGATCCGTCTCTGATGGATGGCGAGCCAGGGTCATGCTGTTTTCGGTATATAGGTGGCGATCCATGTCAGAGAGTTGGATGCGCGCTTTAAAAACGGTGGCTTTGAGCGCCATGACGCCTCGCTTACGTTTACAGTGATGATGGGAAGTGATTTGGGCGCAAGGGTACTGCCCGGCACACCGGCATACAAGTATCAAACCGGTGTAATGGGTGATTTCTTCATTTTTCTCAAATAGATCTTGGGTTCAAGGGAACTGACCGCCCCAGACCGGGTCACAACAAACATTCTTATCCGCAGGGGTTGCACTTTGCACGGCCAACCCCAATAGTAATTCCGACATTTATTAGGGAGAACATCCATGAAATCCATCTTTAAAGTCGGCCTCGTCAGTGCCTCCATCGCCCTGGCCGGTTGCCAGGACGCCGCGGATCAGACCGACAGCGCTCAAGTTCAGCTGCAGAATGACGATCAGAAAGTGGCTTACGCCATCGGTGTATCCATGGCCCAGTACATCAGTGGCAGCCTGGAGCAGCAGGCCACCCTGGGTGTCGAGCTGGACAAGAGCATCATCCTGGCCGGTTTGCAAGACGGCATGAACGAGCAACCTCAGCTGACCGAAGAACAGATGCAGGAAACCCTGATGGCGTTTGACCAGCGCGTCAACGCCTTGGCCCAGGAGAAGCGTGACGCCGAAGTTGCCGCCGCCAAAGCGGAAGGCGAAGCCTGGCTGGCAGAGATGGCCAACGCAGAAGGCGTCGTGAAGACCGAGTCTGGGCTGCTCTACAAAGCCGTCACCGAAGGTGAGGGTGCCAAGCCCGGTGCCACTGACACCGTTACCGTGCACTACCGCGGCACCCTGCCCAGCGGCGAAGAGTTTGACTCCTCCTACGCCCGTGGCGAAACCATCTCCTTCCCGCTTAACGGCGTGATCCCCGGCTGGACCGAGGGGCTCCAGTTGATGTCTGTGGGCTCCAAGTACGAGCTCTACATCCCCTCCGAACTGGCCTACGGAGAGCGCGGTGCCGGTGATCTCATCACCCCCAACACCCCGCTGAAATTCGAAGTGGAACTGTTCTCCATCAACGGTGAACCGTCCCTCGAAGAGGCTTCTGACAAGTAAGGGTTGCCCTCTTGGTGTCAGCACCGCAAAGATAACGCAACGGCCACCCAAGGGTGGCCGTTTTCATACGAATCAAGACCGTGATTGTCACTGCATCGCTCTAGAGGCGGCGTATCGAAATGATGACACGCCCCACCTCAATCCCCCACTTGGTCATTACCGCGACGTTCATCAGTTCCTTCTCGGTCACCAGTGCCATGGTGTCGTCAAAGTGAATCAGCCACCCCCCCTGATCCTCCGGCAAACGCAGGTCATAGCTCCAGTGCAGCACAGGCCCGGAAACCCGGCCCTCGGCAAACCCCTCCACATCTGCAGCTTCCCCCTTAAGGCGACCATCCCCAAGATCGGTCAGGGTCCAGATCCGCTCGCTCTGCTCACCATCGTCCCAGAAGAATTGCTCATCCAAGGTACCGACGTTGCCTTCCCAGCGGCCAATCATGGTGACGGTGAAGCGCCGTGTGACCTGACCACCGCGATCCACCACCATCCCGGTTGCTTCCAATGGCCCGTTGAAGAACGCCCTCATGTCCAGGCTTGGCGTCAGCCCCTGGTACTGAGACATATCATGGCTGGAGCAGGCAAACAGAGGCAGGATGACAAGGCTCAACAGGAGAAGCCTCCACCCCTGGAGGAGTGGCAGTTCCAGTGCTGTCTCGCGCTGACGCTTGACTTGAGTCATCTGAGTACCTCTCATTAATTCTCTCCTATCAGTTCACGACGCAAACTTGGAAAGCGGGTATTGGGGTGCAACCATATGGCGGCAAATTGCGGCCCAAAGCCACTGTCTGACAGGCTACCCAGGGGCTCGCCGTTGAAGAAAAAGTGGCTGCTATCGCCGTCGTAACGAAACATCAGCTCATCCCCCTTTTCTACGTCGGGCCAGAGCGAAGCCAACTGCTTCAACCAGGTTTCACTGGCGTCGGGATGGTACAGGCCCAGACGTTGCCACTCGTCCCGGGTCGACGAAACAAGCTCCTTGGAATCGATATCTCTCAGGTACCTCAGCCGCAATGCCAAAGGGTGGTTAAGACTGCGAAACTCCCCATCCGGGCTGTAAAGGTGCGCTTCGTATACCGGAAACCAGAACACCTTGAGCTTGGTCTTCCCAACCGGTTGAAACTGCTGGAGGGGGTCGCCGCTGGCACTGGCGCTTAAGGGGGATGCTATGGCCCCCATGAGAATGAGGGCAGCCAGACTTGGAGACAGGATCCGCATGAAACCTCCTAGGCAAAGGAGGCCGATACCTATCTACTCGACCTTCTCCGCCGTCAACTGAACGGCACTGATCCGGCGGGTTTCGAAGCCCGCTTGGCAGTAACAGAAGTAGAAACGCCACAAACGGATAAAACGATCATCGAACCCCAGAGTTTTTACCCGTCCCAACTGGGCATCGAAGCGCTGTAGCCAGTGTCCAAGGGTCCTGCCGTAGTCGAGGCCGATATCGGTCAGGTCTCGCATCACCATCTGGGTTTCACTAGCGAGCAGCTCTCCCAACACCCGCACGCAGGGCAGGAATCCCCCCGGGAAGATGTAGGTCTGAATAAAGTCGGTGCTTCGACGGTAACTGTCGTAACGCTGGTCGGCGATGGTGATCGCCTGCAGTGCAAGCCGTCCCCCCGGCTTGAGACGTTGCTGCAGGACCTGGAAATACCCCTTGAGGTAACGCTCTCCCACCGCTTCCACCATCTCTACCGAGACAATCTTGTCGTACTCCCCCTCCAGATCACGGTAATCCTTGAGCAGCAGGGTGATCCTGTCCTGCAAGCCCGCCTCCGCGATACGCGACTCCGCCACCTCATACTGTGCCTGTGACAGCGTGGTGGTGGTGACCCGGCAGCCATAGTGCTGGGCCGCGTAGATCGCCAGGGCGCCCCAACCGGTTCCTATCTCCAGCAGATGGTCCTCAGGCCCAAGCTGCAACTGTTGGCAGAGCCGCTCCATCTTGTTTTTCTGCGCCTCTTCGAGGGTCTGGGCATCGCGCCAGAGGGCACTGGAATAGAGCAGGGTTTTATCAAGAAAAAGACGGTAGAAATCGTTGGAGAGGTCATAATGCGCAGCGATGTTTTTGCGCGCATTGGCCCGCGAGTTGTGACGACGCCAATGACCAACCTTGTGCCCCAGGGAGAGCAGCCAGCCAAACCGGGCTTCCAACCGATCCAGCAGTGCCAAGTTTCGGGCAAACAGTGCGACCAGAGCGGTAAGCTGATCACTCTCCCAATAGCCCTCCATGTAGGCTTCCGCCATGCCGATGCTGCCGCCAAACAGCAGCTTGGGCCAAGCTCGTCCATCGTGGATCACCAGGTTTACTGACCGCCCACCCACTGGCCCCAGCTCGACTCGCTCGCCGCCCTCAAGAATGGTCAGTCGACCGTGTTTAAGCCCACGAAGCAGGCCCAGCGCGGCGTTGCGGCAGAAACGCTGTTCCAGGGTCAGGTCCGGGTAGGGCTGGCTAATCATGGGTCGACTCCTTGCTGTTTCGGGTGGGGGTGAAAACGGGCGCCTTTGCGCCAAAGCTTTATCGCCTCAAGGTAGATCCCCGCGAGGATCTTGACGCTCATCATCGGCGTCCGCCTGATTACGCGGCGAAGGTTCGTGGGGTTCAACGGCTCAGGTTTCAGGTTCACTTCGGCAAAAAATTGCCGCTTGGGATCTCGACAGTCGATACCAATCCGGATCTGCTCCTCATCACAGCGCACTGTCCAGTGGTAATCCAGGGCCATCGGCATGAACGGTGAAACATGGAACGCCTTGCTGTGGGCCCTCTCTCCCGACGACAGAGGCACCAGGTAACAGTGGCGCTCATTCCATGGCGTGTTACTGACCTCCGCCAGCAGGTAACTCCAACCCGAGCCCTGATCCAGCAGGTAGAAGTTGACCGGGCTGAAGTAGATCCCAAAGCAGCGGATCTGGCACAGCATCAGCACCCGCCCCTCCAACCTCTGGCCGGACAGCTCGCTCATGCGGTCGAGCACGGCGGCCTTCAATGGCCCCTGGCCCAGGTAGTCACGGCGTCGAAGGCCGAACCAGGGCCGACGCCACATCGACGCCAGCTCCGGCAGTTCGTCCAGGTCCAGTGCCAGCATGTGCATGGCATAGCGAAAGCGGTGGCGGGGTGGGCGCAGGCGATCGTGACGCACCTCACCGACGGCGATAGCCGAGTTCATAAGCTCACTCCGAAGCGCTCGCACACATCCAGGGCACTGCGAACGCCATCTTCGTGAAAACCGTTGTACCAGTATGCGCCACAGTAATGGGTTCGCCGCTGACCGCAGATAGCGTTTCGCCGCTGCTTGGCAGCTTCCGCGGCGACATCAAACTGCGGATGGGCGTATCGGAACCGGCCCAGCACCTTTTCGGGCGCAATCTCCGTCACCGGGTTAAGCGTCACGCAGTAGGTAGTGGCCCCCGGCAACCGCTGTAGGATGTTCATGTTGTAAGTCACGGCCACGGGAGCATGGGCATCCTCACTGCGCCCCAGCTGGTAGTTCCAGCTGGCCCAGGCGCGAGGTGCTTTGGGCAGTTGCGCGATATCCGTATGCAGCACGACCTCGTTCTCCTGGTACCGGATATCAGACAATATGGCCCGCTCATCCTCACTGGGATCCGCCAGCATGGCGAGTGCCTGATCGCTGTGACACGCCAGTACCACCTGGTCAAACTGATGCTCCTCTCCCCGACTGTCCAGCAGCCTCACGCCATCGGCATCACGCAGGACTTGCTCGATAGCCACCCCCTGCTGCAGGGAGAATCGACCCGCGGCGTGGATCGCCCTAACGTACTGCCAGGAGCCCCCCTCCACCGTGTACCATTGCGGCCGGTTAGTGACCGAGAGCAGACCGTGATGATGGAAAAAGCGCAGGAAGAGGTGCACCGGAAATTCACGCATGTCCGCCAGACTGGTGGACCAGATCGCCGCCCCCATGGGCAGCAAATAGTGGCTCACCATCCAACCTGAAAACCCCTCCTGCTGGAGAAACTCACCCAAGGTGATGTCGGGACAACGCCCCTGCTCCACCAGCTCCCGCCCCAGCTTGTTGAAACGAAGGATCTGCGCCACCATGCGCCAGAACTTGGGGCGAAACAGGTTGCGCCGTTGCGCCAGTAAGGTGTTTAGGTTGTGCCCGTTGTATTCCAGCTTTCCATCCGAGACGGAGAAACTCATCTCGGTCTTTCTACCCTTAATACCCAGGCTGGCAAGCAACGCCTGAAACTTTGGGTAGGTTCGATCGTTGTAGACGATGAAGCCGGTATCCACGGCCATGCCGTCCACCTCCACGGTGTGGGTGTGGCCACCTAGCCAGGACTCGGACTCAAACAACGTCACTCGATGTTTTTGCCCCAGCAGGTGAGCCGTCACCAGCCCCGATACCCCACCACCGACAACGGCGATATTCATGGGCGTTTCATCCATTGACATATCCTTATTTTCAGTCCTTTGGGTAACCAAGAAAGCAGTGTTAGTGTCCAATGCAGACGCCGGGGAAAGGCGATAAACCGACGTCGGCTGGCGAGCCCCTGACGGATCCTTTCGCTGGCTTCCTCCACCGGCATCAGGGTTGGCATGTCGAAGGTGTTACGATCGGTCAACGGTGTTTCGACAAAGCCGGGGGAGATGGCCACCACGCGAACCCCTCGGGGCTCCAGATCCACCGCCAGGGTTTGCGTTAGGTAATGCACCGCAGCCTTGCTGGCACCGTAGGCCTCGGCCCGGGTGAAGGGAAGCAACCGGGCAAGGCTATCAACCAGCGCCAAAGTGCTGCCCGATTGAAGCCTGGGCAGCAGGGGCCCTAGGCAGTGAGAGATGCCGATGAGGTTTGTCGCGACAACAGAATCAAAGGCTTCCCCGTCCCAATTCTCCACATCGAGATATTCACAGGTGCCGGCGTTGAGTATCACCATGTCAGGGCGAGGGCATTCCGTCAGGGCGCGTCGAGCCCCTTCAACGTCCATCACGTCAAAGGAAAGGGGCTGAATCTTATCCGACGCCACCGCTTCGAGTCGTTCAGGATCACGACCGCAGGCGAGCACATCCCACCCGTCTGCCGCGTAATCCCGGGCCAACTGGCGACCGATGCCTGAACTGGCGCCCGTGATCAGAACTGTTGCCATAACTGCCTCATAGTTAACAGAGTTAGCGGGTTTAACGTGCCCTTGCAATGAAAAGATCAGTGAACTAACCGGCCCAGAGCGACGTATGTACAGACATCTTAAGTTGCGCTGAGCGCCTCTGCTTCTTTAAGGAGACGACATGAGTCAGTACCGAGCCCTGCCGCTATTCCCCCTCCCAAGCCATGTGCTTCCAGGCGGACGCATGGCTCTGCGGATCTTCGAGCCCCGCTACTTGAGGATGGTCAAGGAGAGTTACAACGGTACCAACGGATTTGCCATCTGCATGCTCAATGAGCAGGGAAGCGTGGACGCCAACCAGCATATCTGGCCCATCGCGACCCGGGTGCAGATCGTTGACTTTACCCCCCTCGAAGATGGTCTGCTGGGCTTAACCGTCGAGGGGGTAGAGCGGATCGAGATTGGCAGCATTCAAACGCAGTGGGATGGACTTCGAGTCGCGGACGCATCGGCACTGCCTAACTGGCCCGAGCAGCCTGTCAGTGCTGAGCACACTCAGGCCAAGGACTGCCTGAAGCGGGTGTTCGACGACTACCCGGAGCTTCACTCCCTCTATCCACAGCCTCACTTCGATGATGCCAGCTGGGTGGCGCTGCGCTGGCTGGAATTAGTGCCGCTGCCCGGAAACGAGAAGCAGGTGCTCTACCGCCACGCTGATGCTGGCCCTACCCTCACGATGCTCTCCTCTCTGCTGGAGAAACACTGAGGGCCTTCGTGGCTAACTCGGTGATCCCGGGGGAGGGGTGGCGCGTTTAAGTGGAAAATCTCAACCATAGACGGGATACTGAACTCATGTCGTTAGCCACACGGACAGAGCACAGGATGACCACTTCGGCTGAAGCCGGTACCGAACAACACCAGCACTGGTTAACCGCGGTTGCCGAACGCAGGGACAGGCGAGCATTCGCTGAACTTTTTCGCTACTACGCGCCTCGTTTACTCAGTCACGCTCGCAAGCACTTTCAGAACGATGCTTTTGCCGAGGAGATGGTGCAGGAAACCATGACGAAGGTGTGGCTTAAAGCGCACCTTTATCAGAATCACAAGGGCAAGGTTTCGACTTGGCTCTTTACCATCGCGCGAAACGTTCGCTTTGATATGTTGCGGCGGATGCAGGCGAGGCCGGAACAACTCTGTGCCGAGGAGATCTACCTCGATTACGAATCTGAGAGTGACGTCGAACTGGACCACGCACTGGTAGACCAACCGATCCTCAGGCAACAGTTGCTGACTTACTGCGAACGTCTCCCTGAGGGGCAGCGTATCGTTCTTAAAATGATCTATTTTGATGATTTCTCTCAACAGGAGGTGGCCGACGCCCTGTCGATACCGCTGGGTACAGTGAAATCACGCCTGCGGCTGGCGCTGGCTAAAATCCGGGAGTTGCTCGATGACCACCATTAAACACCACCCAGACAACACACTGATCCGGGCCTATGCCGAGGGCACTTTGGCGCCGTCTGTGTCTCTGCTTCTCTCCGCTCACCTGGAGTACTGCCCCAAGTGCCGCGCTGCGGTGCAACAGATGGAGATGCAGTTGTCCGATAGCGTGGTGAGCGCTGAGTCCCGGGGACAGGACTCCGCCACCACGGACCGCCTGCTCGCCAAGCTGCTTCGGGACCTGCCTGAGATAGATGAAAGCTCCCAGGGAAACGAAGTGATGGCGGGAAGCACTGGGGAGATGGGCTCGATATCGGATCTGCCGGAGTTGACCTTGGAAAATCGTCGCTTCGTGCTGCCCCAGGTGTTTGCCAAGCAGTTACACAAAGCCTCAGCCTGGTCTCGCTTACCGGGTAGGTTGCATCAGGCGCGTTTGGGGATAGACAACAGTCACATCCACTTCATCCACATGGATCGCGACAGCCAGGTTCCACCTCATACCCACAGGGGTACAGAGCACACCTTAGTGGTCCATGGCGGTTTTGCCGATGAGCGTGGCGACTACCGGATCGGGGACTTCGTCACCCTGGATGGTCGACACACTCACCAGCCCCATACCGACGATGTGGAGGATTGTCTGGTGATCAGTGCGCTGGATGCGCCGCTGCAGTTCACGTCCGGGTTGGCTCGTATGCTTAACCCGCTCTCCGGGCTGTTCTTTCGCTAACGCGCCATTGACGATTCATCAGGCCCGACAATAGGAAACGCCGCACAAAAGTGCGGCGTTTTGCTACCCACCCCAATGAGCTGCTACTCCTTGTTGCTGAGGTAAACCATCAGGTCCACCAATTGGGGCAGAGTCTCAATACTGGACATGTTGATCTGGTACCGGTTGTTGACGATAAAGCTTGGCACGCTCTGCACCTGGTATTGCTGCTGCTCCACGCTCCAGGCCTTGACCGCTGCCGTCACCGACTCGCTCTTTGCGGCCTGGTCGAACGCCTCACCCTCGAAGCCCGCCTCGACAAACAGCGCACGCAGGTCCGCCAGGTTCTGAATGTCGTTACCGTGATCATCATCCGGCGCACCATGGTTGTGATGCTTGCCCCCAAGGATCTCAAACAGCCGCTCCTTGAGTGCCGCCTTCTGCTCCCCCTGTCCGATCTGCTCCAGGATAGCGAACCCGCGAACCACATCTTCACCGGTCTGATCACCGGAGAAGTTGACATGCTTCTGCTCGAAGGTCACCCCCTGTGCTTCCAGCGCCGGAACGATCATCGGCAGGAAGCGGGACTCCATGTTGTAGCAGGCACCGCAGTAAAGGGAGAAGAACTCGGTGACCAAAGGCCCGTCGCTGACGCCTTGGGGATCCACCACCCGGTAGTGTTTACCCTCGACGAAACTGGCCTGCATCTGTTCGGTCGCTGCCGAGTTCTGAGCACCCTCTTGAGCGGCATTGGAAGCTTCTGGCTGTTCGGAGCAGCCCGCCAGTACCCCAGTCAACAGGAGGGCACACCACGTCATCGTTTTTTTCACATTCACCTCGAACTATATGTCGATCCCCTGGGATCCAAGATTATCCTGTAGCCTAACCCCATGACCCCGGGCCTCGTCAAACCCTCGCTGTAGAATAGCCGGGTAAAGTGTGAAGAGGGCGATATAGCGTTCAAACCCTTTGAACTTGAAAGGGAGATTATCCTTAAGGTCGATGCTGGGGATGGGATATAGTGACAGGCCTTTTTCAGCAAACAGGGAACCTGCTCCATGCGTCTTTTGCTCGCCCTTGGACTCTCTCTGCTCGCCGGCTGTGCGCAAAGGCCTGACACCATAGCGCCAAGGGATTACGCCTTCTCCGCGCAAAGTGACACCAGCCCGAACCGCTTCCGGCTGACCTACTTCGGCCCGCCCGAGCCCCCCCGCCGCAACATGGATCCCACCCCCTCCCCTCGACAAGGGGTAAGCGGAGAGGCACCGGAGTCACTGCCGGGCCAGGGGAACTTAATCAGCGATCACCAGCTCTTCACACTGCTTGAGCAGGAGCTGGACCAACGCCATCTCTGTCTGCAGGGGTACCGGATCCTGTCGCGACGCCCCACCGCCCGGGGTGTGACCATGGAGGGGCAGTGCCTGGACGCAACGCCGGCGGTCAATGCACTCCCGGACAGAGGGCTAAACGACGCGGCGCCCCGAGTGAAGGGCGTTAACTGAACGCTTCACAAACCCTGCCGTAACCGCCGCGGTAACGAGACCAGCCCCACCAAAGCAGAGGTAAGGCGCCCAACAGGGCCAGCCGCAGGGGGGCAGTCAGGGGCAGTAACGCCGCCAAAGCAATCATCAGGGCCGCCCCACTCATCTGGATGCAAACCAGCAGTGCCGAAGCGGTTCCGGCACGCTCACCAAAGGGCAGCAGTGCAGCCCCACCGGAGATCGCCAGCAAGAAGCAGAAACCGATGCTGGAGGCGAAGACCGGCGCCATGAACGCCAGCGGGTGGGCCCAGTCACGCAGCATCACCCATCCCACCATGGCGAGCAGGCATAGCCCCACCCCAAGGGCCAAGCCTCCCCGCTTGCCCAGCCTGGCGATCACCGTGGGCGCAACGAAGGCACCGGAGATATTGATCACCGCATTGGTGCCAAACCAGAGGGCGAAGGCCATGGGCGACTGCGCCATCTCCACCATCAGCACCTCGGGGGCGTAGGAGACGTACGCCAGGATCAGTGACATCGCCAACATGTTCATGATGCTGAAGAACTGGAACACGGGATGGCCAAGAATAGGGGCGTAACGGCCCCAACTGATAAGGGCACCGTGGCTTTGTGTCTTCTCCGGGCGGGTTTCCGGCAGGCGGTGCCAGATCCGCCAGCCGGCGACGGCACCGTAAAGCGCCATGAAGACAAAGTTGGCTCGCCAGTCCCACTGCAGCGTGAGAACACTGCCCAACAGGGGGGCCAGGGCCGGCACGATGCAGATAATCCCGTTGAGGTAGCTGTAGAGCGCGGTCAGCTTATCCTGTGGGAAGCTATCCCGTACCCCGGAGAACGCCGCAACAATGATGGCACAGGTACCCAACCCCTGGAGCAAACGGGAGATCCAGAGCAGTTCAATATTGAACGCCAATGCGCCCATCAAGGCGGAGAGGATGTAAAGCAGGATCCCCCCAATTGCCAGGGGCCGTCGACCATAGCGATCCGCCATGGGGCCAGCCAGCAGCTGCCCCAGCCCCATGCTGAGGACAAAAAGCCCCACCAGGGCCTGCACCGACGCCAGATCCACCGTCAGTGCCTCCGCCATGGCAGGCACCGCCGGCAGGAAGATATCGATCGCCAGGGGGCTGAACACCACCATCAACATGAAAAGGTAAAAGGGGGCGTAACGGGGCGTCGACGGCATCGAGGTTTCCTGGCAGGGGGGATTTGGGGCAGCAATTCTAGGAGATGGCCTTTATGATTAATAATGAATTATCAGAAAGACCATAATTCCAAACTGGAATAGCCCATGTCCGATCTGCACCGTGTCGACCTTAACCTGCTGCAACTGATGCTGATCCTGCTGGAGGAGCGCAGCGTCACCGCGGCGGCTGTGCGGCTGCACCTGAGCCAGTCCGCCGTCAGCAAGCAGTTAACCAAACTTCGCACTCAGCTAGGGAGCCGTTTCAATGACCCCCTCTTTGTGCGCGCCGGGGCGGGTCTGATGCCGACCCCGCTGGCCCAGAGCCTGGAGACCGACCTGCGAACCTGGCTGCAGTTGGGCTGTCGTCTGATCGCGCCCCCCACCTTCACCCCGGAACGGGATCCTGCCCACTTCCGGGTGGCCCTGGCGGAGACCGCGTTTCACTCCATCATTCCCCTGTTGCCGCCGCTGGCACAGCTCGCACCGGGACTCAAACTGAACATGGTGCCCCAACCCCAGGACCAGTTTGAACAACTCAAACGGGGACAGCTGGATCTGCTGATCCTGCCCCGGGACCTAGACCCGAGAGTCAACGCCCCCTGGCACGCGGACCACCTGCCGACCGAGATCCCCAACCGGGAGCTGTTCCGCGCCCACCACATCTGTCTGCTGCGTCGGGATCATCCGGCCCTAAAGGCACAATGGGACCTGGCCGCCATGCTGGCGCTTCAACAGATCCACATCTGGGTGGAGGGGGCGGAGTTCTGGTTGATGGATACGGTGTTGGCCAGCATGGGGCATCGGCGTCAGCCCGGCGCCAAGGTGCCGGACTTCCACAGCGCCGCGCTGATGGCGCAGCATTCGGACATGATGTTTGTGTGTGATGGCCGATTCGGTGCGCGGCTGCAGGAACGCTTTGAGCTGGCCAGCCTGCCACTGCCGTTCGAGTTGGCCAGTATCAGCTACCGCATGCTCTGGCCCCGGTTGCGCCAACGGGATCCGGCGCACCGCTGGCTGAGGGCATTTCTGATCAAGCAGTGCCGGCGTCTGCCCTGAGGCTCAGAACGCTTCGTTAACGGAGAAGTAGAAGCCGCTGTCGCCGTTACCAAACGCCATATCCAGGCGCAGGTTAACCCGCTGCTTCACTTCGAAGCGATAGCCAAAGCCCAGGCTGTGCAACCATTTTTCCCGGCCCAGATCCCTGGCCTCTTCCGCCAGCGTACCGACACCAAACCAATACACCAGGCCATGACGACCGGCCAGGTGATGGCGATACTCCACCTGGCTCAGCAGCATCTGCCGATCCCGGTAGCGGCCGGACTCGTAGCCGCGCAGACGCTGGCTGCCGCCGAGCATGGCCAGTTTGTCCCAGGGGACCGCACCGCGGTTCAGTTCGGCGGCCACCTGCCAGGCCAGGATACCTGGACCCAGTTGCCAGTAATCCCGGTAATCCAGGTTCAGCTTATCGAAATCGGAGTCGCCGCCCAGTGCGGTGTCGTAGATGGCAATATCCGCCTGTAACAGGCGCCCCTCGGAGGGGTTAAGGATAAAATCCCGGGAGTCGAACAACACGTGGGCCGTGATGGCGGTCGTGGTGCTGCTCTCAGGGAAGGGGATCGACGCCGAGGAGAGGATAGGTTGTACCAGCTCCAGATCGTCCGCCTCATCCTGACCAAACTCGAGACCAATCCCGAAATAGGTGCTGGGGAAAACACGGGCAAAGAACTGCGGGTGAAGACGGTATCCCCTGCGGTCAAAGTCGATACGGTTGGCCTCGTTCCGTCCGGCGGTGATGCCGCTGCCATAAAACACCTCCGGAGCGTCCACCACCTCCATATCGATGAACAGGCGGTACTTGTCTTCGCGCCAAAAGGTCTGGCTCAAGATCTGCGCCCCCAGGGCGCCGTTGATGGAGGCAAATCCATTGATGGTCAGCGAGGAGATCTGGGAAACTTGATCTTCCGGGTCGACCACGTAGAGTCCAACCGCCGACACCCCTATCCCAAGCTCCATCTCCGGGGTATAAAAGGGACCGGGCAGGACGCTCCAATCCATCCCCTCATTGGGATCAAAGCCACCATCCGCCCCTAGGTTCTCCAGCAGTGTTTCCATCTTGGCAGAGAGGCGCGTGAACATCCCCGGCGCTTCCTCGCCCTGCTGTGAAGGTGCCGCCCCGGCAAGCTCCTCAACAGGCTCCTGAGCCTGAAGAGGCATGGACAGCAACGCCGTTGCCGTCAATAAAACCTTGTGCATGATACTCCTTATCATTCTATGCGCTTTGCTATGCCGGACGCGCTCTGCGCCCATCTCGGCACCGGGTTAGAAGCGACGCCCCAGCGACAGGAAGCTGGTGTTACGAGCGCCAAAGCCGGTTTCCAGCAGCAACTCCCAGTCGCGGTTGAGTGCATACTGTACTCCAACGACGGTATTCCAAGGCGACGTGCCGCTTTGCACCACTTGAAAATGGGCATCCGGGGCCAGTCGCTCCAGCACACCATTGACCGCATCCGGCAGCCCCAAGTTAAGCAGGCTGCCACCCAGATTTTGGTCCACTTTCTGGTACATTGCCCCGGCAAATAGCCGCAGCTCCCGTCCGCCGTCAAACTGCCAGCGGTACCCGATCCGAGGTGCCGCCACTAAAGTCGTGATCTCTCCGTCGATCAGAGAGAGGTTGGTCAAGGTGTAATTGACGTCCACCAGGGCAAACCAATTCCCTACCCCGCCAGCCAGGGTCGTACCCATACCGTAGGTTGCACCGCTGAGTTCCAGTTGAAACGGCAGGCCAAGAACCTCCGGCGCCAGGTCATTCAGGGTGCCACACAGCAACTTGTTGCCGATGCTCGAAACCAACTCTATATCACAACCAAACTCCCGTATCGGGGCTTCACTGTGACCATCGGTATACCCTAGGATCCCATAGATATTCCAAAAGGGAAACAGCCACATATCTCCCCGAAGCGTTACGTTGTAACCCTCAAACCGGGCGTCGGGCGCATCGATCTGCAACGCTTCCAATACCGGGTGTCCCGTCAAACCGATGCTTTTCACCTCCACCGGGTTACTCATATCCATGTAGGAGAGGGAGAGTCCAAACGGTTTCGGCAGGGTATAGCCGCGGGCCTCAGCCTCTTTCCCCCATATGGGCAAGAGGCGATCATCTGCCAGGACAGGGTGGAAGTTCAGGGTCAGTGCGGGCAGGACAAAACGCAGAGAACGTGACGACATGGTATTTGCGATTCCGTAAAAAAGATCATCTACAGGGGGGCGGTTCGACTCCGGCGAACGCCGGGTGCGCATTATGGCTGCGGAAATCTGTATGCAAGTTGAATCAATGAGTTACGCGACTTGCCCCTCCAGACACCTGAACAGGTAGAATGCGCGCCCCGCAGGACGTGTCGCTAACGTGGCAAAATCGTTACCATTTGGCCTTTTTGTCCTAGGGTTGTAGTGAAGGCCATTTCCAGGGTTATGGATCATGCAAAAACGCCCCCTTTTCAGCCTGTTTTTTATTTTATTCATCAG
Source organism: Ferrimonas gelatinilytica (assembly GCF_039544205.1). NCBI lineage: Bacteria > Pseudomonadati > Pseudomonadota > Gammaproteobacteria > Alteromonadales > Ferrimonadaceae > Ferrimonas > Ferrimonas gelatinilytica. The sequence goes on from NZ_BAABLF010000008.1 coordinate 68,780, forward strand.
CGGTTGCAGCAGTGTCGCCTGGCAGAGTCATCCCAGGCCGGATGACGCCACCATTGCCCGCGCGCTCAATGGCAATAACCCTGCCATCGAGCTTTGGGATCTCCCCATGGAGAGCCTGCCCGGTTTTCCTGTTCCCCAGTCAGTCCGCCCCTGCTGTGCTTTCGGCAACAAACAGAAGGTAAAAGTGGGCGCAGTGCCTATCCCCCTGTTCCGGCTTGGTAATACGCTCTCCCCGAATGAGGTCGGGCCGCATAAGTTCGACGCCGGCACCTTTGCCCACACCTCGCGGAAGATGAGTGGGAACGACAACCGGGGCAGTGAGAACAACGGCGTGATCTACACCACCCGGGGAGGCTTTATCGACCTGGCCCATGTTCGCGATACCGCCGACGATACGGTGGCCCTGTTTTTCGAAATCATCCGCCATCTTGGGGAGGACCGCATCATCGAAGTGCCCGACGAGTTGGGTCGACGTTACATCCGGCTAAACGCCACCGATGTCTCCGAACTGACCACCAAGGAGCGCTGGAACCTTGCGGCCGACTTGGCGGCTCGACTGGCCTACTTTAAAGCCGAGTCCCACGAGATCGCCCAGTGGCATGGCTACGCCAGCTTTGCCGGTTGGCCGGAAACCGTGTCCGCGTTCTCACCAGAGGACCTCTACTCGAACATGCTCGGAGCAAAGCTGGCGCGGGCGCTTATCGGGGCAGACCTGGTGCTCAGTAGCGAGCTCTATAACCAGAACATGACCGCCTGGCTGGATGCGACCCTGGAGTGGCTTGGGGCGGTGCGCGAAAGTCAATCCCGCGACCTCTTCACCGTGGTGGACGGGCGCTGGTGGGACTCCTCCCGCCCGATACCGGACAAGTTCATGGTGCTGCTGAGACATTACGACCTTGGCGATCGTCAACTGCCCCATATCGTGCCGTCTGAATGGATCATGGAGAGCGAACTCAAAAAGTCGCTGTTACCTCTGGTTGAGGATCTCCAACCTCCCCACCCGCTCAGCCTGCCGAGCCACTATGGCGATTACGAGCTCGACAGCATGGGAGAGCTGGTCCTTGAGGTCGATGACAAGTACCGCGACAGCTTCGGCGTAATCCCGGTTGATCTGTGGAAACAGGGCTTCACCCAACTACAATTTGCCGAGATTGCTGCCTGGTGTGAGAAGGAGGACGTTCGCCAGCTGGCAAAGCTGGAGCAGGAGTAAACCCAATCGAGCCGGCAGTTGAGAGACTGTCGTCTGGTACCGGCGCCGGTTTTGTGTATAATCGCGCCGCTGCATCGCAGCACACCACTACTAGTTCCCTGCGATATCAGGGAGTTATATTGGAGTGCGGTGGGACGACGGGGAAAACGCCGGCGCCCGACCAAACTCGTTGGGGGGCGGCAAGCATCGGCTTGCCAAACCAAAGAGACCAACCTTCAACGGGAGCCTACGCGTTATGATGTTTTTTGAAGGGTCAGAAAAAAAAGTTGAGGCCGTACTCGAACCCGGTCAGCCCTCTCTGCGACAGCTGGGACGCCCCTTCTGGGCCAAAATTGTTGCCCAGGCCAATGCCGAGATCCTCTCCTCTGTCCACAATGACTGCTGCGACGCCTACCTGCTGTCGGAGTCGAGCCTCTTTGTCTGGGACGATCGCTTCCTGATGCTGACCTGTGGCACCACCACCCTGGTGCATGCGGTCACCGAGTTTCTGACGCACTTCAGCCAGGACCGTCTGGCGATGCTCACCTACCAGCGCAAAAATGAGTACCAGGCTCATCTGCAGAAAAGCTGCTTCAGCGACGATTTGGCGTCGCTGGCACCACACCTGCAAGGCCAGGCCTGGCGCTTCGGGCATCTGGACGGCCACCATAACTACCTGTTCCACCTTGAGCGCCCCTATCAGCCCGCCGCTGATGACGCCACCGGTGAGCTGCTGATGTACCACATCGCCGGAGAAAATGCCGATTACCTGCGCAGCGATCAACAGACGCTGGATGGGATCCGGGAACGTTTCAATTGGGAACAACTGCTGCCGGGCTTCCAACTGGACGACTTCCTGTTCCAGCCCTTCGGCTATTCGATGAACGGGATCCGCGATGATCGCTATGTCACCGTCCACATCACCCCGCAGGAGGAGAGCTCCTACGTCAGCTTCGAGTCCAACCTGCCGGTTGAGGAGCTGGTGCCGATCTTCAACGCCCTGCTGAAGGTACTGCAGCCCCAGAGTTACGACCTGATCAGCTTTAACATGGCCTGCGATCTCGCTCACCGGCCCGAAGCGATCCGCATCGATCACGCCGAGCAATCCCTGGCCAACGGCTACCGTATGGCCTTTGAACACTACCTTTTGCCCGGGCACGAGGTCAGGGCCGCAGATCAGCTGTAACCCTCCTAGATAACAGGATCCTCGTAAATTTCTGGTTGCCACAGTTGCCAGCAGTGATCGGGATCCTGTTTCGCTCCATGTAGGGCACTCTCCGCCCGCTCCATCATGTCGCTCAGATGCAACTCCTCGACGCCGGGATCCACCCCCGGGGGAACCAGCGCCACGCCGATGCTGAGGCGGATCGGACGCTTCTGTCCATCCCGCTGGGGCAGGCCGGCCACTTTCTGTTCGATATGCTCCAACAAACTGTGCAGCTGTGCCTCGTCCAGCTCCGTGAGCACAAGGGCAAACTCGTCACCTCCGTAACGGGCTGCCATCTCGCCGCCCCGCCGGCTGGTGGATTTAAGCAGTCGGGAGAGACGCACCAGCACCAGGTCTCCCTGCCCGTACCCCTGGTCCTCATTGAACTCCTGGAACTGCTCGATATCCAGCAGCAGCAGAGCCAGGCCCCGACGGTAGCGCCTCAACCGACGCCACTCGTGGGACAGAAAGGACTCCAGCGCCGTTCGATTCGGCAGCCCGGTGAGAGGATCGGTACGCTCCAGCGACACCATACGCTCTCGCTGTACCGTCAGCATCCGCATCAATCCATTAAACACCTTCGCCAGTTGATGAAACTCCTGAAGGCGAACCCGGCTGTTGACGGAACGAAACTGCTGGTGCCGCTCCATCGCCCGGATCGCCGCCACCCCATGCTCCATCGGCAGAACCAGCAATCGCCACAGCATCAGCAGGACCAGCAAGGAGAGCAGCACAATGGCCCCCAAGGCTATCCACTCATCCCGCCCGCCCCAGCTTGGTGGCTGGGCCAGGTGACGCATCGAGATCACGGCTGCGGGCTGGTCCAGCGCATCCATCACCAGTACCTGGCGCTCGCTCACGGGTTTGATGACCGCTTCGGGCCGGTCAAGGCGCTCCAGCTCGCCGTCGTCGAGGGTGGCGCTTCTGAGGGTCAACGCCATCCCGCTGCGGGCCTGGATAAAGTCGATGAGCTTGGGATCCAGGCGCCGAACCAGCACCAGGAAGCCATAACCACAATCCTCACCGCTGCTCCGGCAAACCGAGGCAGCGCTGTAGAAATAGAGCTGCCCCTTCTGCCGCAATAAGCCGCTACGACTGCGAGGTCGCTGGGGATGCAGGGTGGGCATCAAACGGGCACGACGGTAGGCCTCCTGGCTCTCCATCAGGTCCCGCATCACACCACTGAAACGCTGCACCAACCTCAGCTCCAGGGCGCTGTTGAAAACGTAGATCCCATCCAGGAAGGGGATCTCGGCCACCACCTGCTCAGGGCGCTGTCCCGCCGCCAGTGTCGTCGCCAGCCGGTCCGACTGCGCCAGCTCCTGGGTCAGGCTTTCCAGTCCCTCCACCCGCCCCTCCAGCAGGAACTCCACCTGCGCCATCTCCTGACGCTGCACTGTCAGAACCTGCCGCTCCACGTAGGGGATCAGAACCCAGGCACGCACCGCCAGGTAACTGGAAAAGAGCAACAGCGCCAGCAGCGCGGTAACGATTAAGGATAACTGTCTCAGGGTCATGCCGGCCTCCTCGCCCACAAGTGTGGCACGACGACACTAAGTTGCCTGTCGATTGCCACAGCACAGGCTCCGCCACGCCCCCGGCCTAAGCCCTGGGCGGAGCAAACCGCCTGTTCCACTCTAAGGATGCCATGACCACCGTAACGCTTTGCCTTTTTTGTGAATTTTTTGATCTTATCGAGATCCGTGGGTGATCACGGTAACCGGTAATCAAACAAAAAGCGCTGCACGAAAAACGGTGCAGCGCCAAGGAGCAGTGGGAGACGATTGGCCGTCGCAGGTCGCGGAATGCAGGCTCAGAACCGGTAGCTGACCTGGCCCGATAGGCTGCGCCCCTGTCCCGGATAGTCACCGCCGGAGAAGGTATCGGCGATGGTCAGGTAGGTCTCATCAAACAGGTTCTCCACCCGCAGCCTGAACACCCAGGCCTCATCGAGGTGATAGCTTGCTGCCGCGCTCACCAGAAAATAGGGATCCAGCTCCACACTGTTGGCCGCATCACCGTAACGGCTGCCGCGGTAGACCAGGTTTGCGCTCACGTTGATCCGCTGCCAGTTGGCATTCAGCGCCCATTTGCCATTGTGACGGGCACTGGAGACCAGTTGCTTACCGCTGTCGCGATCCTCACTGTCACGCCAGCTGTAGCTCAATTGGTGCTCGACCGGGCCGGTCACAAAGGTCACTTCCATCTCGACACCGTCGATGACAGCGTGTCCCAGGTTTTCCGGCCGGTTGCTGGCGAGGTCAAACTGGATCAGATCCTCCGCCTTCTGGCGAAATCCACCCAGGCGCCAGTCTGCACCAATCCAGCTGGCCTCCAATGCCAGCTCCCAGTTATCGGAGGACTCGGGACGCAGATCCGGGTTGCTGAACCCCGGGTAGTAGAGGTCGTAGAAGCTTGGGGCTCGAAAAGCGGTCCCCACCATCGCCACCAGAGAAACCTGCCCCGAAGCGGCCCAGCGTCCCCCCAGCTGCCAGGTGTTGTGGCGGCCAAACTGCGCGTTGTCATCACTGCGCACGCTGGCTTCTGCACTGTGCCCGTCCTGCTCCCAGCGGCCTAGGGCGAACAGGCCGGTGTTATCCCGGTTCAAACTGCCCTCGTCGAAGGGCAAGGGGGTGCCGGTGAACCAGTCCAGGTAGCGGGAGTCGCCGCGCAGCGACTCCCGGCGCCAGTCCGCCCCGCCGGACAGGCTAACGCTGTCACTCACCCGGTAGCGGTTGAGCCAGGCCAGGTTGTGCTGACGCAGATGGGCACGATCCGGTGCCGTTTGGCGGCCGCCGTTGTCGAGATAGTCGTAGCTTTGGCTGTCACTGACCTGGGCCTGCAGTTGACTTTGCCAGTGCTCCCCCTGGTAACGCGCCTCCAACTGCAGATCCAGACTTTCTATCCAGTTCTCTTTACGTTCACGACGATCCGGCATGCCCCAGGCCGGATTGCCCAAGCTCGAGTTATCGTACTGACTGACGTTCTCGAACCAACGCAGGGCGCCATACAGCGCCACCCGTTCCGCCACCGGATTCGCGTAGGAGAGCAACGCACTTTTGCCGGTAAATCCATGGCGGTCACCGTCATTGACCCCGGGTACGGGGTGGACGTTGTACCCGGCCTCATCCTCGTAGGCCAACACCGCCTTGAGCGTTCCCCCGGCCAGGGACTGCTGATGGCGTGCGCTCGCCTCTATCCGCTCGAAGCTGCCGGCTCCCAGGGTCAACGCCGTGCCCTCGGCACCGTCCCGGGTGATGATGTTAATCACGCCACTCATCGCCTCGGAGCCGTACAGGGAGGCCCGGGCTCCGCGAATAAATTCGATACGCTCGATCTGAGCCAGCGGAAAGGCATTGATGTTCACCGGGCCGATGGCTCCGGAGGCGATTCGCATCCCGTCGATCAACACCAGCGTCTGGGCACTGGTGGCCCCCCGTACCGACACGGTGGCATTCTGGCCACGGCCGCCATACTGGTTGATCGAGACGCTGGGCAGTGTCCGCAGCACCTCCGCCAAACTTTTCGCCTGAAGCCGGTCTAGGTCTGCACGATCGATCACCGTGATCGGCGCCAACACCGACTCCGGAGCCTGGGCAAAGCGGTCGCCGGTCACCACCATACGTTCGATGGGGCTGGACTCTGCCTCGGCGTTCTTGGCCGAAGAGCGGCCTGACTCTGCCGCTTGCAGGGGGGCGCAGAGCGCCATGGGGAGCACAGCCAAAAGGGCTGCAGAGGGAAAAACACGGTTCATTCGTTGTTCCTAGTTCGCGTAGGTGACAACAGCGAAGGAGATCGGACTGATGGCCTCAATGACCAATTACCGTTGCGCGCCAGTTCCGGAGTTACACCGGATTCATCCTTTCGCTGTCATGGCTTCCATGCCCGTCAGGGGCAGGGGTTTCCGTCAGTAACTCTGACTGACGAAGGGGGTTTCCTCCTGCCCCAACTGCGCCTTGAGGCGCACGGTCAGGCAGAAGAAGTAGTTGGTCAGCAGGTTACAGAGACGCAGGAGACGTTCATGGACCTCAAGGCCCTCCGCCTCACAGCGAACCAGCTGACGTATGCATTTTTTGGCGCCACTGCGGCACAGGTGCAGGGCCATCACCCCCGGTGATCCTGTCGGCAGCACGAATCCTCCCACAGTACCAAAAGCATGGTGGTGGTCGTAGCGCGCCTTGAGCCAGGTCAGGTCTGCCTCCTGCACCGCCAGCCTGCCCCGTACCGACCCGTTGAGGTGGTACACCAGCGTCTGGATCCGTTCCAGCTCCGGCTGCAGCTCCTCCAGGAGCGCCGTCTCGGATGCCAGCTCCTGGCTCAGAAGTGCCCGGGCAAACCCCACTTGGGAGCAGAGCTCATCGCTTTGCACCTCGAAGTCGGTGCTCGGACCGCGTTCGAAGATGAAGGGGTAGCAAAGCTCCCGCTTGTCGCCACTGAGACGCCTTGGCATCAGTGCTGTGCCAGCCCTGGGTAGCGGCGACTCAGCAGTGCGTAACCGCCGAACAACACGGCACTGAATAGCCAGGTGCTGGCCAGATCGTGCTGCATAAAGGGCAGGCCCATCACCCAGCACTGCACCAGTCCCTCCCAGCTGTGCGGGTAGAAATCGGTGACCGCCCACATGCCAGTGTTAGTAATGAAGAAGAACTGGACGCTGCTGAATACCCCGGCCAGGGCGATCGTCGCGACGCTACGTTGCTGACGCAACAGCATGCCGATACCGGCGGTGATGGCGGTGGCCAGGTAAACAAACAGCATGGTTTCGTGCAGGCCGATCACCAAGTCGCCCAGCAGCATCGCCACCAGCGGCACCGTGAGAGCCAGGCGTTTACTGGTAAACATCGCCCCGGCAAACAGACCCATGGCGGCAACGGGCGTAAAGTTGAACGGATGCGGCAGTACCCGGTACAGCGCACACAGGGCTATCATGACCAGGACCGCTATAACTTTATTATTCATGAGTTTCTCCGGAGTTCTTCCCCGTCGGATACACTTGGGGCCGGACAAGGATACTGCGTTGCGAGCCGCAGTTCCAGCTGGACGGCTAGAAATCTTAACGTCCACATAACCCACAGTTAGCAGAGAACACCATGCCCCATCTCAGACTCGAATACGCCCAATCTCTGGAGCACCAAAGCGACATCGCCACCCTGGTCACACAGCTGCATCTTGCCGCGCTGGCCACGGGAGCGTTCCAGGCAGAAAACATCAAGGTCCGTGCCCTGCCCTGTCCCCACTACAGCACCGGTGGCCGTCAGGTGCCCAGTGCCCACCTGGAGGTTAAGATCCTGCCTGGGCGTCCGCCAGAGCAGCTGCGCCATATCAGCCGTCACCTGCTGGACTGCCTGATTGCGCTGCTGCCCGAGGGGACCGAGTTGAGCGTCAACGTGTGCGATCTGGCAAAGCACGGCTACAGCAAACAGCGGGGCCAAAGCCGGGCTTGAATGGCCGTGGGTAGCCCCCAGCCCTTGAGGCTGACGCACAAACCTTGCACGAACGCCTCTTCGCCCCTTGCCGATGGGTACAAAGGGGGTAAGTATTGAACCATCGCTGACTGTTGGAGTGTCGCTATGGATCTGGAATTAACCCTCAACGAAGCCCGGGTGATCGGCTGCATGCTGGAAAAGGAGACGACCACCCCGGATCTCTATCCTCTTACCCTTAACGCCCTGAGAAGTGCCTGCAACCAGAAGAGTAACCGTGACCCGGTGCTCGCCCTGTCCGAAGGTGAGGTTCAACATACCCTCAACCAACTCAGGGATAAGCGCCTGATCCAGGAGGAGGGTGGCAGCCGCGCCAGCAAGTACAAGCATCGCTTCTGCAACACCGCCTTTGGCGGGCTCCAGCTAACGCCCCAGGAGCGGGGCATTGTCTGTGTCCTCCTGCTGCGCGGCCCGCAGACACCGGGCGAGTTGCGTGCCCGCACTCAGCGTTTATGCGAATTTAACAATGTCGGTGAGGTGGAGGCGGTACTCAACACCATGGCGGAAAAGGGCTTTGTGGTGCAACTACCCCGGGAGGCGGGCAAGCGTGAGAGCCGTTACGCCCACCTGTTCTCCGGCGCTGTTGCCTCAGTCACCACCGCCGACGTCGTCGCCGATGATAAAGCCCGGCTGCTCAGCCTGGAGCAGGAGAACCGGGTGCTTAAGGCCGAGATCGCCCGCCTGCAGGCGCAGCTCGCGGCCTACCGGTCACAATAGGGTCCCCAAAGTGGCCCGAAAGGCGCGCACAGAAAAAGGGAGCTCAGGCTCCCTTTTTCGTTGATTCATCCCCCGGCGCAGCCGGGTTAGAGCAGTTGGCGGCGGAACCGATGGCACTCGGCCCAAAACAGGCTCAGCCATAAGCGGCGCAGGTGCCGACGGATCCTCAGGCCATACGCAGGCAGCTTTATTTTGAATCCCAGCACCACGGTCAGGTGACCACAGAACGCCAGAAAATAGAGCAACCAGGGCTGTTGTACGATCAAGGCCAGAGGAAGACTAATCAGGATAAGGCCCCAGCCGAAAAATTTCAGTGTTTGATTTAACATGGTCAAGCTCCAAATCAGACAAAAGGCTTAACCGGCGCCGGCATCGCATCGGGCGATGACGTTATTGCATGCTCACTAAATTTAGCCCCGCCCCAGGCCACTTCCACCGAACTAACAACCATGAAATGGAAAGTTTTTCCGATGTTTTAAGGGGGGAGTGAAACAAGATCCACTAATCAGGAAGTTAGGAAAAATAAGGGAAATGTTCGCTTTTAAGAAAGTAAAATCGAATATTTTTGTCATTATGAGCGAGGATACCGAAGCCGTCGGTAACAGTGACCTCGCCTCGGGGTCCAGCGAGGGACTGACAACAGGGAATACACGATGTGAAGTCGAGGAACGAGGAGGAACTTTGCCAGGGCAGAGGACGATAAAGCTGCCCTGCAGATGACCGAAGGGAGAGCCTGGCGGTCACCAATCCAGTCCGGCCTGAGCCTTGATCCCGGCCTCGAAAGCATGCTTTACCGGGGTAATTTCTGACACCGTATCCGCCATCTCCAGTAGACGCCGATGACACGCCCGACCTGTGATCACCACGTGCTGGTGAGGAGGCCGCGCCGCGATGGCATCACACACCGCTTCGACATCCAGGTAGTGATAGCTGAGCATGTAGGTCAATTCATCCAGCAACACCAGGTCCACCGCGGGATCCGCCAGCGCACGACGGATCTGAGCCCACACCGCTTCCGCCGCCGCGGTATCAGCAGCACGATCCTGGGTATCCCAGGTAAATCCGGTGTCCATCACGTAAAAGGGGACACCCAGCTCGGTCAGGATATTGCGCTCGCCACACTCCCACTGACCCTTGATAAACTGGGCCACTGCACAGCGTTTGCCATGGCCCACGGCCCTGAGAACGGTGCCAAACCCGGCGGTGGACTTGCCCTTACCGTTACCGGTCAGTACCAGCAGCACGCCCCGCTCTTCGCTGGCCGCCGCCACCTTCGCGTCCACCTTGGCTTTGAGCCTCTGCTGACGCTCCCGGTGTTTCTCCTGGTCCCGCTTCTCCATCAATCACTCCCTGGCCAGCCTCGGCCCCATGTTTCCGGTGGTAGCTCACTGTGCCGCAACTTCCTCCCCGACGCCAGTGACCTCACCTTTGGCCTGGCAATGGCCCGTAAACGCATCGATCCGCTGGGTCATGTAGGAAAAAAACGGGTTCCATTTCTGCCGCAACACCTCGGAGGATGGGATCACGAACATCCCCTTCTCACCGCTGATGGCGGCATGGCCCAGGTAAACATGCTCACGTTCAGGGTCCTGGTGGGGCCCCAGCAGTGGATCAGACTCGGCGATCGGCAGGCCAACATGAGAGAGCGAATGGACCCGCTCTGGCCAACTGAGGTTAAGTTCTTCGGTTTGTTGGGAAGGAAACTCCCGGGCGTGCACCCGACGATCCCCAGGACCACGGTTTTCCACCAGGGTGGTCCGAAACGGCAGCGACGATCGCTGGAAAAATCCCTGGTAGGTCTGGAACGGATCCTGGGTCAGCAGCTGCTGATCGATCCAGGTACGGTTGACATCAAACAAGACCAGTTCATCGGGATCCGCCGCGAGGGTGAGGTAAAGCGAGTCCAGCAGAGCGCCGGTATCCACCGTTTCATCGATGATGGAGTTAAAGGAGAGCATCGGCGGCAGGGTGGCCAGGCGTTCCTCGTCCAGCTGCTCAATCATCGACCGGTTGGACTCGATCAACCGGTACACGATGTCGGCCGCATTGACCGGGAAGGAGCTGTACTTGAAGGGGTGGTACTCCGGCGACAGACTCTCCCAGGCCAGCTTATCCAACTCCAACCAGCGACCCAGCCTTGCCTGCCAGGCCGCCCCGGCGGCAATGGGGGACAGGCCGATGGCCGGGCTGACAAACACCATGGCGCACAGATCCACCGGCTGATCCTCACTCAAACGCGCCAGTTCATGGTTCAGCGCCAGCGCCGCCCCGGTGGAGAATCCGACCAGCAGTACAGGACGCTGAGAATCCTGCGCCTTGAGATGTGCAACCGCCAGGCTCACCGCGGCCGCAAGATCCTGCCATCGCAGATCCACCAGTGCCGACGGCAGCGTACCGTGTCCCGGCAGGCGCAACCCCAGTACGTGCGCCCGACGGGTGAAATGACGTGCCAGGTGAGAAAGATAGTAAGGGGAGTCGGACATGCCATGCACAAGCAGCACTGCTAGGGGCGCATCCGGGTTGGCCCACTCGAAGCTTCGATTCCAGTTTTGTGGCCACTGCGCAGGATCGGATCGGCTGCCGCTAAAATAGCGGTTAAAGGGCACCGGCTCCGTCCCCTTTAAAGCGGACGCCAATTTACGCTCCTTCTCGGCAAACAGCGCTGACTCAAGGGCCAGGTAGGCGTCAAAGTCGTCAACCTCACGGTGGGCGGTAAACTCCTCGGTCAGCGTCAGGGTATGCCAGGGGCTCAGGGTCGGCTTCTGGTTCAGCCACCACACCGCCACCGACAGCAGTGTCACGGCACCGCCGAGCGCCATCCAAAACAGCAGCACCAGCAGGCGCCGCTCCAGTCTCAGGATCCCCATGCTCACTCCGTCCCCCTCATCACTCACGACTTTATCCTAGCCACTGGTGCAAACCGCGCGGTTTACCCTGACGGGCTCAGGCTAAGAGCCAGCCCCCTATCTTCGTTGGCACCGCAAGCGTAATGATACGCAAGACTTTGAAGTAACCTGCAGATAAACAATTATAAAGTGTTAACTCCCGCCGGTTTGAAGCGGTCAGACACCGCAAGTCAGAAACGCCATGGAGGTGGCCAGGAAAAGGGTTTTGGAGCTTGTCTTACGCTTTGTCTTTTACCTCTCGCCACTGCCCACGGGTTCGCCTCTGGTATCCCCCATCGGAGTTCGCTAGTATGGACGTCTATATGGATAAAGGGCCATCCGACAACAGGTTGGCCCCAGGTAAAGGAAGTGGTTGCATGTCTCATCCCCGTTTCGCCTCCCACCCCGTCGACGCCGCCTTAAGAGCGGCAATGACAGAACGCATCCTAATCCTGGATGGCGCGATGGGCACCATGATCCAGGCCCATAAGCTGGAGGAGGAGGACTACCGGGGAGCACGCTTCGCCGACTGGCCCTCCCCCCTTAAGGGCAACAACGACCTGCTGTCCCTGACCCAGCCAGAGATCATCCGGGCGATCCACACCGCCTATCTTGAGGCCGGTGCAGACATCATCGAAACCAACACCTTCAACAGCACAACCATCGCCATGGCAGACTACAACATGGCTTCGCTGTCCCGGGAGATCAACCTTGAATCGGCCCGTCTGGCCCGCACTGCTGCTGATGCCGTCACCGCCACAACCGGCCGACAACGCTTTGTGGCTGGGGTGCTAGGACCCACCAACCGGACCTGCTCCATCTCCCCGGATGTGAACGACCCCGGCTTTCGCAATGTGAACTTCGACCAACTGGTGGCCGCCTACACCGAGTCGACCGAAGCCCTGCTGGAGGGCGGCGCGGATCTGATTTTGGTGGAGACAGTATTCGATACCCTCAATGCCAAGGCCGCGCTCTTTGCAATCGACAGCGTCTTCGAGGCCCGGGCCCAATCCTGGCCGGTGATGATCTCCGGCACCATCACCGACGCCTCCGGTCGTACCCTGACCGGCCAAACCACCGAGGCCTTCTATAACTCTCTGCGCCACATCAACCCCATCGCCATGGGCCTCAACTGCGCCCTGGGGCCCAGGGAGTTGGTGCCCTACATCAGCGAACTCAACCGCATCAGCGAATGCGCCGTCTCCGCCCACCCCAACGCCGGTCTGCCTAACGAGATGGGCGGCTATGACGAAACCCCGGCGCAGATGGCCAGGATCATCGGCCAGTGGGCGGCCGACGGCTGGCTCAACATCGTCGGTGGCTGCTGCGGCACCACCCCGGATCACATCCGTGCCATCGCCGAAGCGGTCAAAGATCATGCCCCACGCAAAGCACCGGCTCATCTTGTCGAAGGTACCCAAGTGGCGACCCGGCTGTCCGGTCTGGAGCCCTGTAACTTCGATGACGACTCGCTCTTTATCAACGTGGGTGAGCGCACCAATGTCACCGGCTCCGCCCGTTTCCTGCGCCTAATCAAGGAGGGGGACTATGAGACCGCTCTGGAGGTCGCCCGGCAGCAGGTCGAGAGTGGTGCCCAGATCATCGATATCAATATGGATGAGGGGATGCTGGACGCGGAAGCGGCGATGGTGAAGTTCCTCAATCTCTGTGCCGGTGAGCCGGAGATTTCCAAGGTGCCCATCATGATCGACTCCTCCAAGTGGTCGGTGATCGAGGCGGGACTCAAGTGCATCCAGGGCAAAGGGGTGGTCAACTCCATCTCCCTCAAGGAGGGGGAGGAGGCGTTCATCCGTCAGGCCCGACTGATCCGGCGCTACGGCGCCGCAGCGGTAGTGATGGCCTTCGATGAGACTGGTCAGGCGGACACCTATGAACGCAAGGTGGCGATCTGCACCCGGGCCTACCGGGTACTGACGGAGAAAGCCGGTTTTGCCCCGGAGGACATCATCTTCGATCCCAATGTCTTCGCCATCGCCACCGGCATCGAGGAACACGACAACTACGCGGTGGACTTTATCCAGGCGTGCCGCACCATTCGCGATACCCTCCCCCACGCCCGCCTCTCCGGCGGCGTCTCCAACGTCTCCTTCTCCTTCCGCGGCAACAACCCGGTACGCGAGGCGATCCACGCGGTTTTTCTCTATCACGCCATTCGAAACGGTCTCTCCATGGGGATCGTCAACGCCGGACAACTGGCGATCTACGATGACATTCCCGCCCCCCTGCTGGAACGGGTGGAGGACGTGGTGCTCAACCGGCGCAGCGATGGCACCGAGCGTCTGCTGGAGATCGCCGAGACCTATCGAGGCGGTGGCCAGGCGGAAAAGGATCCCAAGGAGGCACACTGGCGCAGCTGGCCTGTCAATAAGCGGCTGGAACATGCGCTGGTCAAGGGGATCACCGAGTTTATCGACGAAGATACCGAGGAAGCACGCCAGGCCGCCGATAAACCGCTGTCGGTGATCGAGGGTCCGCTGATGGATGGCATGAACGTGGTCGGTGATCTCTTCGGCGCCGGTAAGATGTTCCTGCCCCAGGTGGTGAAATCCGCCCGGGTGATGAAGAAGGCGGTGGCCTACCTCAACCCCTATATCGAGGCAGACAAGGTGGCGGGCCAATCCAACGGCAAGGTACTCATGGCCACGGTGAAGGGGGATGTGCATGACATTGGTAAGAACATCGTTGCGGTGGTGCTGCAGTGCAACGGCTTCGAGGTGATTGATCTAGGAGTCATGGTACCGGTGGAGAAGATCATCGAAGTCGCCAAGGCGGAACAGGTTGATGTGATCGGCATGTCGGGACTGATCACCCCCTCGCTGGACGAGATGATCCACAACGTCAAGGCATTCACCCGGGCCGGCATCACCTGTCCAGTGATCATCGGCGGGGCCACCACCTCTAAGATCCACACCGCGGTCAAAATCTTCGAGCACTACGAGCATGGTGCCCTCTACGTCGCGGATGCCTCCAGGACGGTCCCCGTAGTGTCCCAGCTGGTGGGCCCGGAGCGTGCCGCCTTTATTACCCGCCACTACCAGGAGTACGCCGAGCTGAAGGCCAAACGGGAGGCACAGGGCAGCCGCAAAACCCTCATCTCGCTGGATGCCGCCCGTGCCAACCGCAACCAGATCGACTGGGCGACTTACCAGCCGGCAGTGCCTAAAACTCTGGGCCTACAGGTATTCAAGGACTACCCCCTGACGGACCTGGTGGATCGCATCGACTGGACCCCCTTCTTCCGCAGCTGGGGGCTGCATGGCAAGTACCCGCAGATCTTCAAAAACCCCACGGTGGGGGAGGAAGCCCAGGAGCTGTATGACAACGCCCAATTGATGCTGAAGCAGATCATCGAGGCGCGGTGGCTGACCGCCGCCGCAGTGATTGGCCTGTTCCCCGCCAACACCTGCGATAACCATGACGATATCGCGCTCTACAGCGACGAGCAGCGCAGTGAGGAGTTACTGCGGCTGCATATGCTGCGCCAGCAGGTGGAGCGGATCGACAACAATAACTTCGCCCTCTCCGACTTTGTCGCCCCCCGAAGCAGTGGCAAAGTGGATTACATGGGCGCTTTCGCCGTTACTGCCGGGATCGGCATCGATGCCCATGTGCAGCGATTCGAGCAGGCCGGCGATGACTACAGCGCCATCATGCTCAAGTCCCTCGCAGACCGCCTGGCCGAGGCGTTTGCCGAGCGGATGCACGAACGGGTTCGCAAGGAGTTCTGGGGCTACGCCGCCGACGAGCAGCTCGACAACGAGGCGCTGATCCGGGAAAAATACAAGGGGATCCGTCCGGCGCCAGGCTACCCCGCCTGCCCGGACCACACCGAGAAGGGACTGCTGTGGCAACTGCTGGAGCCGGAAAAACATATCGGTCTCAGGATCACCGAGAACTTCGCCATGTACCCGACCGCAGCGGTTTCCGGCTGGTACTTCGCCCATCCGGAATCCCGCTACTTTGGGGTCACCGACATCGGTCAGGACCAGGTCGAAGATTATGCCGAACGAACCGGCATGACCGTGGCCGAAGCCCAAAAGTGGCTGGCGCCGATCCTCAGCTACTAACTCCGAATAGGGCGATCCATCCCCGACGCCCTGGCCAAAGATTAAGCCACCCGGTCCGGTTGATTAAGCAGGTCAACCGGACCACTCAATCTTTCAGTAAAAATGATGAGGATGCGATTTCGCATGAACATCAGCCACTCACAGTGAATAACCTTCCTTTTGGGGTCTCTGCGTCAGCTGATACCGACTCTTCGCTGTTCTCCCTCTCCCCGCAAAACCGCGCCAGTACCGGCTTGGTAGGGAATTCTTTTCAATAACTCCGATACCTAGCCGCGCTCTCGTCAGTCGGTCCGCTCGAACACCTGACTCATAAAGCTGCGAAAGAACTACAGGTTTTGCCCGGTGGGACGAGCGGGCGCCACGATTTTTCTGCCTAAACTTGAGTTCATTACATGATTCATGATCCAGGCCGTAACGGAGCCAAACGATGAAGCAGCATAAAAACAAGCAGAGAGGCCTGACGGCCGTCGAATACGCCATTGTTGGCGCACTTGTTGCCGGGAGCATGACGGCCGCCTTCTCCTCCTTAGGCAGCACCACCGCTGGCCATATCGTGAACCTGGCCAGCAGCTGGTCCGATGCTGGAGGCAGTGGCGGCTATGGCACCCCCGGTGGCAGCGGCGGGGCAACCTCTCCCGGCGATAGCGGTGGCGGCACCGCACCCGGGACCGGCGGCGGGGCCACCTCTCCCGGCAATAGCGGTGGCGGCACCACACCCGGAGCCGGCGGCGGGGCCACCTCTCCCGGCGATAGCGGTGGCGGCACCGCACCGGGAGCCGGCGGCGGGGCAACCTCTCCCGGCGATAGCAGTGGCGGCTCGACACCCGGAACTGGCGGCGGGGCAACCTCCCCCGGCGATAGCAGCGGCGGCACCACACCCGGAACTGGCGGCGGGGCAACCTCCCCCGGAGGCAGCAGCGGCGGCACCACACCCGGAAGTGGCGGCGGGGCAACCTCTCCTGGCGATAGCAGCGGCAGCTCCACACCCGGAACCGGCGGTGGGGCCCCCTCCACCGGCTCCGCTTCCTCCGCGGGTGATAGCGCAAACCCGGGCGAGAGGGAGTTGGCCGCCAGCACGGGTGCTCAAGGGGGTGGTGCAGGGTCGGGCAGCGGAGGGGCGGGTGTAGGGGCATCCGACCACGGTGGCGAGCTGCTGAGCAGCACAACCGGTAACGAGGCCGGGGGGGGAGCCTCGCAACCCGGTGCCACCTCACCCGGGACGGCCGGCAGCGCCGGCGATTCGAACGCCGATGCAGCCAATGCCGGGGGAAGCAGCACCTTGGCTGCAGCAATGCAAAACCATGGAACCTGGCTTTGGTTATTGATCCTGCTCGCCCTGCTTGGGCTACTGATGCTCAAACGTAAAGAGGAGCCCCAACCTCAGCAGGAGTGATCCAACACCAGGCAGAGGTCGCGAAGCTTACAACGGGCCGGGGGCATCTCCCCCGGCCTTTTTCTTGCTCCCCTCCCCTGGGTTTTCCCTTGGGGACCTTCATTGGCCAGTCGTTTGGCTGGCACACTACCTTCCTGATCGTTTCCGGCCTTGGCCTTCGGTAACGTCCCTGGACTCCAGGTGTATGTGGTCCAGCTGGCAGAAAAATACACGCCAAACGCCGTAGATGTCGCCTCGGGGTTGAACATCGCCGCCTTCAACGTGGGAATCGCCTCGGGGGCCTGGGGCGGTGGCCTGGTGGTCGACCTGCATGGTCTGATGCAAACTCCCTGGATCGGTGCCCTGATCGTTCTGCTGGCGCTAACCCGACTCAGCGGCCGCCTGGACAGAAGCGCATCGGCCGCCCCGTGCCCGGCCTAAGCCCACTGGATTCGGTACTCTTCGCCACTGTGTTGCCACGGGTTATCAAGCCCCCGGCCTTACGGTGGCGAAACGCCCTTTGCGGGTCACACTGAGTATCTAAAGGCCGACAAAAAAACCTATCGCCAAGGCATTAACGATGTCGATAAAGAAGCCACACACCAAGGGGACGATAATAAATGCTTGGTGGCTGGCACCATATTGCTGGGTGACTGCCGTCATGTTAACGATGGCCGTGGCAGTAGAGCCCAGGGTGATGCCACCAAACCCGGCACTGACCACCACCGCATCGTAGTTTCGCCCCATGAGACGATAAACAAGCACAGCGGTAAACAGTACCGATAGGGTGATCTGCAACACCATCACGACCGAGATGTAGCCCAGCAGTCCCTCGAGCTCCCACAGTTGCAACCCCATTAAGGCCATGGTCAGGAACATCCCCAGGCAGATGTCGGAGATCAGTGCCAGACCCAGGGTCCCCTGCTCCTCCCAACGCCTTTTACGGTTGCGAGTTAGCCAACGACCCAGGTTTCCAATGAGGATCCCGGCCAGGAGGCAACTGACGAACATCGGCAAGCGCACCCCGGCCTCTTCCAATGATTCGTTGAGGCTGTAACCGGTTATCAGTGTGACATTGAGCCAAAGCCAGGCCCAAAGCACACCGTAGTAGGTCAGCTCGGTGTGCTGGCCCGCGTCGTGTTGTACCCCGATATCCAGCTCAGCATCGCCGGAAGGTTCAACTTTATGCCTATTCAACAGATACCTGGCAATGGGACCGCCGACCACACAAGCGGCAATCAATCCCACGGTGTTAGATGCCACACCCAGTTCTAGGGCATTTTCGATACCAAGCTCTTCGACGAAGGTTGGCGCCCAGGCCAAGACGGTCCCCACACCTCCGGTCAAACTTATGGAGCCGGAAAGCAAGCCCGCCTTGGGATCCATGCCAAACATGGTGGCCACGCCCATCCCCATCAGGTTTTGCAGGATGATGAAACTGGCAGCGAGAGCCAGCAGAATAAACAGTGGTCGGCCGCCCTCGATCAATGTCTTCAGGTTTGCCCGCAAACCGATGCCAGCGAAGAAGTAAAGCAACAGCATATCCCTGGCATTGAGGGAGAAGTTCACTTGGCGATCAAATCCGTAGTAAAGCACCGCCACCGTCGCTGCACAGAGGAAGCCCCCTATCACTGGCTCCGGAATGGAGTATTGCCGTAACAGTGCGGACCGTTGAGTACACTCTTTGCCAATGAACAACAGCAAGATGGCGATAGTGAAAGCGACAAAAGCTTCGACATTGACAACCACAGGCTCCGAGGCATCCATTTCAGTCTCCACGAGAAGTAAGAACTCGTTTTTGGATGTAGCCGTTTAATCATAGCCAGCGCATTCGCATCTAAGTTTTTTACCCGTAGCGACTGAGAGGTTCCGATTAGTTGGCGAGCTCCTATTAGCGCCACGGTTTAGCACCATGTTTTGGCAACAGAATTATCGAATTTCCCAATTGCCGTCTGGTCAGGGCCAGCTCCAGGCCTGAGTGGCGCACAGATCGGCCGGCTCATATTGCTCTGAGCCTTTTAAAGAGAAAGGAAGTCGAATGGGATGGACAGCGAGCGAAAAACGCCCTTGTGGAACTGGCGTTGAAGGTAGAGATGATAATAAGGACTTCGTCTGAGGTTTAACTCAATGTATGCCCATCGAAGCGGGTTGAGGGATCCCTGTCTTACGCACTCTGCTTCGTCGCACGGCAGTTCAGGAAACACCTGCCCCCTGCCAACGGAGTGCTACTACCCATTAAATTAACCTGACGTCGACATCGGACCCGCCACGACAGCATTCGGCAAAGGTCTAACAACAAACCCATTAGGCACGATAATTCCCTATCAGGAGAAGGGGACCACTCGACACCGGTGAGGTTGGTTCCTGAGCAGCCCGACGGTCTCTATCTTGTAACGAGGCGCCCCGGCTTGTCGACCGGGGCGCCGATTAGGCACTCATCTTGCGGGATCCTGTGGAAACAACGCCGGCCGAAAACCGAACCGGCAAAAACACCAGGCGCTTACTCCCGGCCGTTGGCTTCAACCCCGTAATCCTGAAAAACCGTACTGCGCCCCCGCTCTCGCCTTGGGGCACGACTGCGACTGCCGCGCTCGTAAAACTCCTCGTCATTACGTTTCATTTTGCGCACACGCCGATCCATCGGTTGCAGCCACTCGTTGGGAATCGTCTTCATCTTCCTTATCACCTAGTGAGATTCACGCCTTGAGTTTGGCGCGATCCCACAGCGAGGAAAAACAAAATAATCTTGTGGTGAGCGATACCCTTTTTAATCGCAATCACGTCTGCAGTTCACGGTTGCAGGGCGAAATGGATAACGCTCTGGGCTTAGCTCCCGTGGTGACGCTGATGATGGCGTTGAAGGCGTATCAGACGCAAAACAATGGCAAACCGGCTCAAGATAAAGAGCACCAAAAGAAGGGCGGCACTCAGCCGGGCGATGCGCTCCCCCTGGGTATTGGCGGACGCCATCATGGGTTCGATACAGAGTGCCGCGGCCACAACACCGATCAGTCCGAGAGTGGTCAGGATCCCGATCGCTATCCAGTCATCTTTTACCGGCTTTCGGGGTGTCTCCTTTTGCCACTGGCGATCGAATAGGGCGGTGCCGCAGAGGGCGAGGTAATAGAGAGAGAGGCTGCCGTTGATCGCCACCACGAAGAGATCCATCCCATCGACGCTCAGCAGAAGCAGCATCAGGGTGGTCAGCGCAGCGATGGCGCACTTCACTTTTATCGACATAGGTTGCCATTGGGCCCGGGGAGAGTAGAGGAACCCGTAATGCTAACGATCCCATGGCGACAGCTCAAGCACCCAGCCGGCCACCTAAAGAGCATAAGTTCTAAAACGAAAAAAGCCGGGAGATCACCCGGCTAAAAAACACGCTTTCGCCGTTATTCCGGCTGACCAAAAAGCTGGGTCTGGTGAGCAGCGTAGGCGGCGTTGAAGGCCGGCTCCTGAAACTTCTTCAAGCCCATATCCGCAAAATCCGCCATCGGAGGATTGCGCTTCAATTGTGCCTTGATCTCTGTGTGGGATATCAAGGTGACATCCACCTCGCCCAGTTGGATTGCCGCTTCCATTTTGAAGCCCGGCGCACCGCCGGCAAACTTGCCTTTCTGGGCCCGTTGGATGATCACCACCCTGTCCACCTGGTAATCGCTCATCAACTTGTGGAAGGCAAAGTGAAACTGGCGCATCCCCTCGGCAGTCTCGCTGCCGGAGCAGGCCAGTGAGCGTTGACGGCATTCCGGCAGGTAGTAGCTCTCTACTTTGTAATCCAGTAAGCACAACACCGCTTCGGAACCCTTGAGTTCCACACCACAGATCCGCATATCGCCCCTTACATTAGCATTCACGTTTGGCGCGCATTGTAGCCCATCTTTACGCAGGAGCCGGTATGGAATCGCAAAACTCCGACCCACCCCACCCTTTGTTCTCCCCATCATCGATGGCAATTGCACAACCGAATCCACCCCGGCCACGATTGCGAGTCCCATCACAAGTTGGATAGGGAGACGGAGCTATACTGCGGCTCTCCCCCTTTGGGACGGTGGCTTCGACACCGCGACCAGAGGATACCTGAATTGAAATTGCAGCGATATTTTCAGTTTGGTCGGTACGGCGAGACGGCGCTGGGCAAGAAACTGACTAAACTCAAAATATCTTCGCCAGAGGATCCAAGTTCATGAACATCTATTTTATTTTGGCCGGCGTGATCGGGTTAATCGGTGCCTTGATGCACATCTTTATGGGATTCGGTGGCCTTCATAAATGGCTAGAAAAACATGGTAATACCCAGATGGAAGACCATATGCATGGCCTGCTCAGCTTCTTCTGGCACTTCGGTTCCATGCTGGTTCTCTCCCTCTCGGCTCTGCTTTTGCTTGAGGGACTGAACCTGATCCCGATCCACGCTCACCTGCAGTGGTTTATCTGCGTCATCTGGCTCATCATGACCCTCTTCTACATCCTGCTGCTGCGCCCCTATCGCCAGGAGCAAGGCGTCATGCTGCCCGCCTACGCCGGAGTGATTTCGAGTGTGCTGATCCTCATTGGCATTTTCTAACTCAACGCCCGCTGGGGCTGTCGAAGACCGGGTGCTTCGTCGCTGTTGCTAGTCGACCTCGTAGCCGGTCATCTCGATAAACCCCACCCCCAGCGACTCACTCCCCTCCGGCCCGGCGACAATCACGGGGCCTTCCCAGTAAGGGATAGAGAGTTGATTTCGTTGATCACGACTGCGAGTAGCCACGGAAAAGTGGTGCTCGCTCTCCCCCAGGATGACACCCACCTCCCACGCCACTGGGTATTTAGCACCATCCAGCCTGACCCAGTCCACGGCTTGCCACAGGATCTGCTCCGGCAGCAACGCCGTCACCTCCCCCTCCGGCGAGATCCAGGAGCCGGCGCAATGGCGCAGATCCGGGTTCTGACCACGTTCAGGTCGCAGACAGAACAGCATTAGGGAGGCATCCGAGTCGAGCTGGACGCTGAGCCAGTCCCAGCCGGAGAAACGACTATCGAGGAAACGAGACGACCACTCTCTGTCCAACCAGGCTTTGCCACTGACCGGCACCCAGCCCTCAGCCCCTTTCAGGTGGCCTTGGACTTGCAACCTCGGCAGGCTGTAGTAGTAAGAGGCAAGGGCACCGTCACCGCTTTTCTCGCTGTAGCCCCCTACGCCATGGGCCACCAGGGGACTGTCATCCAGAGTCAGCGCAAGGGCGAACCCCTCATCAGAAGCCACCAAGTTCAAAGGCAGGAACGCCTCACCCTGGCTCTGTAAGCGCCAGTGATCGATCCAGGCGATGAAGGGCTCTGCCCGCACGCCCGCTGGGGCCTGATCGGGCCCGCCGAGACCACCCCGCCCCCAGCGCTCCCAGGCACGATGGGGCCCCCGACTCGCAGGCGGTGACCACGCGAGGTGGGCCATGTACCACTGCCCTTGCCACCAGCCTCCCTCCTGCACTGGCTCCGGACCAAGCATGCGAAACAGTGTCCACTGTACACCATGTACCTCTCCCCCCGGCCCCTGCAACGTTGCCGTCAGGTACCACCACTCGATCCCTTGCTCCGGATGGGGGCCGTGGTCCTCTGGGAAGCGCAATGTTCGCCCCGGCCTAACCGCCTCTCCCCGCTCCGCACCCAACGAGAAGCCCCGCTGTCGCTCTGGCGTCGTCGGGGGCTGGCAGCCCAGTATCACCAGGGCGCCCATCAGCAAAGTGATGCGCAAACTCAAGGCTACCCAATCCCTCCCCATCACACCTCCTCCCGGCTCAATTGGCCCACCAGTGCCGAGCGTGACTGCCACCAGATCGGCCCGACGGCCACCAGGACCAGGACACCACAGGCCATCAGCAGCCCCGACAGCCAATCCCCGCTGCCAAATTGAACCGGCATGCTCCAGCCAAAAGCCAGCGGGTTCACCTTGCTCACCAGCTGCCAGCCCAGCACGAGACCCGATGCCACGGCCACCAGGGCCACCAGTAAGGTCTGGCAGCCCAGCTGGAGCAGTCGTGCACTGGCGATTTGCCCCCGGGTCATGCCCAGGGTGCTGACCACTGCCTGCTGGTGTTGCCAGCCTTGCTGCTGTGCCGCCAGGGAGGCAAACCAGGAGATCAACGCAACCACCAACGTTAACCAGGCCAAGGCATCCGTGATGGCGAAGGTTTTTCGAAACAATCCGTTAGCCTGCTGACGCAAAGTACGTTGAGCGATCAGACTGGCCGCAGGGATATCCAACTCGTTCTGCAGCTGCTCCAGAGTCTCATCCAACTGCACGCCCTGGGCCAGCTTAAGCGACAATCCGTCACTGGGTGCCTGACCAAACGCCGCTTCGAGTCGGCGATGCCAAACCACCAACTCACTGCTGGGGTTCCCATAGTCGTAGAACACCCCAGCCACCCGGCAGACAAAAGGAAGCGCACCGCTATCGAGTGTCAGTTGCTGCCCAAGGCGAAGATCCTTTCGCATCGCCAGAGGCTCATTAACCAGGCACCCCTCCATGCCCAGCTCCGCCCACCAGTTCGCACTCGCCGATTTAAACGCCATAAAGGGCCAAGGTTTGTCGGTAGCGCCGTACCCCTTAAGCAATACCGACTCACCCTCTAACTGTCCCTGACGTTGACTGCGGGTTTGCACCTCGGCAATGGCGGGGAGCGCCTCCAGGCGGGGCCGCTGCTGCCGCAAAGTGGCGTCGTCGCTGTAGTAGTAGATGTCCGCGTGCAAGCGTGTATCGAGAAATCCCCCCAGGGCAAACTCGAAAGACCCGACCAGGACACGCGTGGCGATGGCCGAGGCAAGCGCCAGGGTGATCGCGGCGATGGGCACCACCAGTCGACGGCTCGACGCCGACAGATCCCAGAGTCCCCAGGCCAAGGGAGCCTGCAACCAGGGGGCGGCCCGAGCCAGGGCGGCACTGCCGAGTTCAAGCACCAACGGCAGCAGAAGCAGGGTCAGCAGGACAGTGACACCGAGCAGCGTCAGGGCTTCACCCTGATTATCGGCGGTGAACTGAAGTGACAGAACCAGCAAGGCCGCAAAAGCAACCGCTCCACGGTGCCAGCGCGCTAATAGCCGTTCCCGATAGAGTAACCAAAGCAGCATGATGCCCATCGCAAGAAGCAAGACAACAAAGCAAAAGACGGCGTCACCCCAGCCCCAGTTCAACTGCAACGACCTCTCCATCTGGTATAGGGAGACCAGAGTATCGGAGACCCCGGGGGCAAGGTAACGGGCGAGGGCGATCCCGATCTGGCTCCCCAAGGTGCCTGCCACCGCCGTCCAGAGTATCAATTCCAGCGCCAGCGCCAGTGCCCACTGCCGACGGGTGAAACCGAGCTGGTGTAGGATCCGGACACTGAATTGGCGATGCTGCACCAAACGTTCCAGAGCGTGAAAGGCCAGCAGCAACCCCACCAGGAAGCTCAACACGGAGAGTGCCGTCAGGTTCAGGTTAAAGGCCTCGAGAAGATGGGGGTCGCCACTTCGAGCCACGGAACGAAGCACCTGGTCATCGTGCAGCTGGTTTTCCAACCACTGCTGCTGGGACGGTGTCAACTCAGGCAGTGCCAGATAGGAGAACCACGGACCGGTATCGGCCAGCAGGGCTGCGGGGCCGATATCCATCAGCAACCAGGGACCCACATCGGAGCGCAGCGCCAAAGGGGGCAATCGCTGACCGTCGGCGGTCGACAACACGTCGCCCTCCCGCCAACCTGCACGGGCGGCCAGTTGGTCATCAACCACCGTCTGCCAACCCCGGTTACCGAGATAGGGGCCCGGAGGCAGGGGCTCGGCGCGAAGCCTGACCCAGCGACCATCAGACAGCCCAAGACGAGTATCCAGTATTGGGCGGGCAGTGATCCCGGCCCGTACTGTCTGCAGGTACAGATCCCGATGGATCCGCTCTCCCGAGAGCAGGGAGTGAACGCGCCAGGGAAAGGGGCTGTCCAACCCCTTCTCGGCCTGGGAAAAGCTCTGCCGGGCGGCGGCGTTGAGTGACTCAACCCCACTGAGCAGTGCGGCCGCCAGCACCAGTCCGAGGGCGAGCCAAAGGTGAAGCCAGCGATGCCGACGCATCTCTCCTAAGGAAAGCGCAATGAAGTCCCTTATCATGGCTTGCCCAGCCAATGCAGTTTCTGCTCTGCGAGCATCAGTCGGTGAGGGAACTGGTGTGCCAACTCGTTGCTGTGGGTCACCATCAGCAACGTTGCGCTTTGTGCCTCGGCCAGCCGCTGCAACTGGGTGACTACGATCTGGCTATTGCGCTCATCCAGGTTCCCGGTCGGCTCGTCGGCCAGGATCAGGGAGGGGTTGTGGATCAGGGCCCTGCATACCGCCACCCGCTGCTGCTCTCCACCGGAGAGGCGATCCGGATAACGATTGAGAAGCTCAGTGAGTCCCAGGCTCTGGGTCAAAGGCTGGAAGCGCTCTGCCCGGTCATGGCCATACTTGAGCCGGTGTGGAAGAAGAATATTGTGTCGAACCGTGAGCGCCGGCAGAAGCTGGAAACCCTGGAAGACGATCCCGATATTCCGACGATAGCGAGCCAGCTCGTCACTGCTCATCTTGGCCAGCTGATGCTCCGCCACCTGGATCTGCCCCCGCTGAAGCGGTTCCAGCCCCGCCAGCAGGTTCATCAGGGTGGTCTTGCCACTGCCGCTATCGCCGAGCAAGGCACAGTGCTGGCCCTGGGCCAGGGTCAAACTGAGTCCGTCAAAGATGACTCGCTGCCGTTCCCCGTCCCGACGGGCAAAGTGCAACCCCTGGATCTCGATCATCCTTCCTCCTGACCGCTGTGGCAGAGATACCAACGAGCATGGCAGACCGCCGCGCACCTTGAGCTTTATCAAACGTTTCAGGCGGCAGAAAGATCACCCTGTTGGCCTGTCAACACGACGGCATTGCCGACGCAATGGCGCCAGGCTCGGTGGACAATGCGCGGCATTTGGGGCCAAGTTCCTCGACAAGAGAAAGCAGGCGAGATTAACCCGGAGCGAGGGCGAGGATTGGGAACCTATGGCTCGGCGTTCGCACTCCCAACTCCCTGTCATGGCAAGGTTGCCCTGTCTTGGCACCACGATTGTCGTAGAAACTGGCAAGCAGGAAGTTGAGCTCCTCGTCATCCAGCAGTGGCGCATCCCGAACCAT
The DNA here is from genome assembly GCF_039544205.1 of Ferrimonas gelatinilytica. Lineage (NCBI taxonomy): Bacteria > Pseudomonadati > Pseudomonadota > Gammaproteobacteria > Alteromonadales > Ferrimonadaceae > Ferrimonas > Ferrimonas gelatinilytica. The sequence goes on from NZ_BAABLF010000008.1 coordinate 94,874, forward strand.
CGGTTCGGGCACGGCCCAATATAGCCCACTGCCCTTTTCGGACTTTACCGAGGTGTCCGATCGATGAGGGGCCACGCCTTCGACTTTAGGCTCCCGAGTTAAAGATTCATGGGGTTGAGGCTTTGTACCCGGTCCTTGGAACTGGCACTGGATAAACGCCAACTCCTCGTCAGAGAGCAGGGCCTGCTCCCGAGGCGCTCTTCCCAGTGCCTGCTCCCCCGCGCCGACGGGGAAAGCGGCTACCCACATCGATGAAACAAGTTTCTGATCACCTTCGGTTTGATTCAAAGCCGAACGCTCGCTGCGTTCGTCTGCAGGAAGGGGCGCCCTGAGGCGTCGACGCGGAGCGTTAACCTGTCCTAAAGAGAGAAGAGAGGCAGAGAGACGACCCGGCTTTTCCTCCTCAACAAGGTCCGGTTGCGCAGCCCGCTGGGGCCGGACGGGTTGCGACGAAGCCGGAGCCTGTGCGTTCATTGCACGAAGATGCAGATCGGCACTTTGGTCACTCGGATCCGGTTCGAGGAGGCTCTCCTCCATAAGCGCCCGAATGCCTGACAGTCCCGTTCTCTCGAGAGACTTTCCCCCCAATACCAACGAGTTACCACCGCTTAGTGTTGCCATCTCCCTCTCCTTGGGGTGTCCCTGCCCCCTTAACGCTCTTGTCGAAAACCGGTCAGCATCGCTCTATGCCCGATCGGCCAAGGTCAGTCTCACTCAGTGTTCACGACCGACCCGGCTGACTTCAGGCATACATGTTCCTGCGGATCAGGCGTTCAACGAAAAACTCCAAGTGGCCACTTGGGTTACTGGGGACCGGCCAGGTAAGGATCTTGCTAGCCAGGCCTTGATAGGCAACGGCTGCCGGCGAACGAGGAAAGGCCTCCACGACAGTCTGTTGCTGCCGCACCGCCTTGCGAACATGATCATCCAGGGGCACAGTGGCCACCAGCTCCAGCGCCACGTCAAGAAAACGGTCCGTCACCTTGGCAAGCTTGGCGTGCAGTTCCATCCCCTCCCGGGCTGTGCGGACCATGTTGGCCACAACGCGAAAACGGAACACGCCATGTTCACGGGAGAGCAGCTTGATCAAGGCATACGCATCGGTAAAGGAAGCGGGCTCGTCGCACACGACCACCATCACCTCCTGCGCCGCCCGGGCAAAGCTCATCACCATGTCAGAGATCCCCGCCGCGGTATCGACGATCAGGCAGTCAAACTGGCTCTCCAGATTGGAAAATGACTGGATAAGGGCGGCGTGCTGGGCCTCTGTCATCTCCACCATCGCACGGCTGCCGGACGCTGCCGGTACGATTTTGATCCCCAGGGGGCCCTCCACAAGCACCTGCTCCAGGGAGCACTCACCGGAGATCACGTGCGACAGATTGTGCTTGGCTCGGATCCCCAGTTGCACATCGACATTCGCCAACCCCAAATCGGCATCAAGCACCAAGACTCGCTGCCCCTGCTCCGCCAGGGCAACCGCCGTATTGATCGATACGTTGGTTTTACCCACCCCCCCTTTCCCGCCCGTCACTGCGATGACTCGGACCATGCTTTCGTTGTTCACTTCCATTTTTTTATCAGTCCACTTGTTCATACTAAAAACCTTCCCAGCTCTCGCCAGAGGGGCTGAGGTAACGCCCCGGGCTGCTTTGTGGGGCCTCACCTTGGCCGTCGTTTTTTTGGCGCCGCCCCTCAAGTCACGTAACAAGCAACTATCTTGCCAAGAAAGATTGCCTCAAGCCGGTGAGCATCAGCAACCTATTAAAAGCGCGTGAAAACCATCGGGAACCTATCCAGTGACGATACTCAAAACGCACAGAAGTGATGAACGGATTCTGGCGTCACTATCCGCATGGCAACAAAAAGCCCCGTCATCTGAACGATGACGGGGCCTGGTAATACAGCCTGCTGCAGCCTCCGGGCCGAAGGGATCAGCCCTCCTTGTTCATGCCGTACTTTCGCATCTTTTCCACCAAGGTAGTCCGCCGCATCCCCAAGAGTTCGGCGGCGCGGGCAACCACATGCTGCCCCTGTTCCAGGGCTTGCCGGATCATATCGATCTCAAGATCCGCTAGCATATCCTTCAGGTTAAGGCCATCCTCCGGCAATTCACTGGAGAAACGGGATTCCCGAACCTCCACCTGCTCCTCACCACTGAATAGGGCGGCAAACACATCCTGCTCCTGCTCCTCCTCCGGGTAGTCAACGGAGAACTCCGGCACCTCCAGGTGCCGGTACTTGCGGGGCAGATCGTTGACATCAACCAGACTGCCGGGATAGAGGATCACCATACGCTCCACCAGGTTGGAAAGCTCCCGGACGTTGCCAGACCAGGGGTGCGCCACCAGCGATTCGATAGCCCGCTTGGTAAAACGTACCTTGCCTTTACCCTCCCCTTCGATACGACTGACCAGCTCATTGAGCAGCAGGGGAATGTCGTCGGTACGCTCCCGCAGCGCCGGCATCTCGATGGGAAACACATTGAGCCGGTAATAGAGATCTTCACGGAAATCGCCGGACTCGATCATCCGTTCCAGGTTGCGGTGGGTTGCGGCCACGATGCGGACATTGGCCCGGATGGCACGGTTCCCCCCGACCCGTTCGAAGCTTCGCTCCTGAAGAACGCGGAGGATCTTGACCTGCATATGCGGCGGCATATCCCCAATCTCATCGAGGAACAGGGTTCCGCCTTCGGCCATCTCAAAGCGCCCTTTGCGGGTGGAGATCGCCCCGGTAAAGGCGCCTTTCTCATGGCCAAAGAGCTCGCTCTCCAGTAAGTCCGGAGGGATAGCACCACAGTTAACCGGAATGAAGGGGCCGTCCCGCTGGGCGGAGAGGTAATGGATATTACGCGCCACCACCTCCTTGCCAGTGCCGGACTCCCCGGTCACCAGCACACTCGCCGCAGTCTCGGCCACCTGGCTGATCAGGTGGCGAACTTGAGCAATGGCTTCGCTGCGCCCGACCAGGGAGCGAAAGAGCTTGGTCTGGTTTGGACTGGTGGGGGAGACCTCATGGCGCACCCGCTGATAAACCTGGCAGTAATGAAGCAACTCGGTCAATTGGCCATAGCTGTAGGGCTCGGTCAAGGCTCCGACCATATTGGGCGCGCTGACACGGCTCGGGCCCAACCCGAGCACCGGTTGACGGGCATGGCGCTGAACCAAGGAGTGCGCCTCCCCATCGAGCAGCCCCTCATCCAGGAGGACGGCGCGGTACCGTGTGCGGCTCAAGCGCTGATCCAGCTCTTTGAGGGGAACCGACTCCACCTCCTCGCCGAGAAAACGGAGGAGATAAGCCAGCTTCTCCTGACGGGCGTTTTGCTCGTCGACCAGCAAAATACGTTGTTCTGTCTGCATGGTTTCGCTTACCAGAGGGTTACTTTGCCCGAGAGAATCAGCCATAACATCGAAAGAAACTGCTGATATCCCCGTGAGTTAACATTATTCCCCCATTGTAACCGGCATCGCGTCTAGCGCAACAGAGCCGAGCTTTTATCCTAAACCGCGCGATCTCCACTGCCGCCATAGCCAACAAACCGGGGATTAAGGGGCCACTCCCTGGCCAGATAGCCGGCGCTAACGGCCCGTCAGAGGCCGCTTTCGCAACTCAGGGAACCATGGCTGTCGCTGCGTTCGTCTGTTTTTAGGTAGTCAGCAGAGGCGGGAAAAGTTCTCGGGCAATGCAGGGAAAGAAAATCCGGCAGATCGAAATGGCCAGATAAAAAAGGGGCGTCGTGTTCTTGGCGCTTGGGGAAAGAGGTGCAAGATAAATAGTGGGCCTTGAACCGAGAACCGCAGACTGCGACAAAAAAACCGGCCAGGCGGCCGGTCTATAACTTAGTGAGACAGCTTAGTCCCAAGCCAGCTCACGGAAATGGCGGCGACACATGGAAACGTAGCGATCATTACCGCCGATCTGCACTTGGGCACCGTCCCGCACCGGCTCGCCGGTTTCATTAAGTCGGACGACCATATTCGCCTTGCGACCACAGTGACAGATGGTTTTCAGCTCCACCAGCTTGTCGGCCCAGGCCAGCAGATGCTGGGCACCTTCGAACAGTTCACCACGAAAGTCGGTTCGCAAACCGTAACAGAGTACAGGGATCGACAGCTTATCCACGATCTCCGTCAGCTGACGCACCTGGCCTCGGGTCAGAAACTGGCACTCATCCACCAGCACGCAGTCGATCTTGCCCTGAGCCAACTGCTCAGACACCAACGTCATCAGATTGTCACCGCTGGCGAAGATCAGCGCATCGGACTCCAGGCCAATACGTGAGGTCACCTTGCCCACCCCGAAGCGGTCATCCAACGCCGCAGTGAGCACCAAAGGCGCCATCCCCCGTTCCCGGTAGTTGTACGCGGACTGAAGCAGTGAGGTGGATTTGCCGGCGTTCATCGCCGAATAGTAGAAGTAGAGTTGTGCCAATGTGCTGTCCCCTGAAGCTGTGGCGTCATCCTATAAAAAACCGGCGGTGTAGACCACCGCCGGCTTAGTAGAGCGTTACCCGCCCGTCGTTTTCACGATCGGGCTTGCGCCATCACTTGACGATCACTGATACCGCGCAGCAGCAAAACAGCGACCACCAGTGCCACCAGGCTGCAGGTGAAGCCCAGCATGGCGGAACCGGTTAACCCGATAGTGAGATAACCCAGCCCGGCGATCAGGGCCACGGTCAGCGCATAGGGCAACTGGGTGGTCACGTGGTCAATATGGTGGCAACCGGCACCGGTGCCGGAGAGTACCGTGGTATCCGAGATAGGAGAGCAGTGATCCCCAAACACAGCGCCGGCCAGCACGGCGGCCATCAGCGGCAGCACCATGCTGATGTCAGCCGCAATGCCAACATCGGCGGCGATAGGCAGCATGATGGCAAAGGTGCCCCAGCTGGTGCCCGTTGCAAAGGCACAGATCCCCGCCAGGATGAAGATCAGGACCGGCAGCAGCCACATCGGCAGCGAGGCCTGGATAAAGGAGGCCAGGTAGGTGCCGGTCTCCAGATCACCGATGACACCGGCAATGGTCCAGGCAAACAGCAGGATGTACACCGCCGGCAGCATCGACTTGGTGCCGCTAACCAGTGCCTGGCCCACCACGGAGGCGCGGACACCCTGGCGCAGGGTCATCAGGATGGCCACCACCAGGCTCACCAAAGAGGCGTAAAACAGCGCCATGGTGGTGGCGGTATTTTCCAGTGCGCCCATCAGGCTGAAGGGCTGATCATCCGCCGCCAGGGCGGCGTTCCCGGTAGCAAGGATGAAGTATACCGAAGCGACCATCAGTACCAGGATCGGCATCATCAGACCCCAGACCGAACCGTTATCCGCTTCCGGCAGGCTCTTATCCACCCCCGGCGGGTTACCCTTGGACGCGTCCCAAAGCTGCCCCTGGCTCCGAGCGCGCTGAGCCGCACTGGCCATGGGACCGATACGGATATCAAAGATGATCACGCAGGCCAGCATCAGCAGGGCGAAGATGGCGTACAGGTTCATCGGGATCATCTGCAGGAAACTGGTCAGGGCACCGAAGTCGGTCAGGTCACGGGCGGCGAAGATCCCCCCCAGCAAACCGACGATATAGGCACCCCAGGAGGAGATGGGGGCAAGCACACACACGGGAGCGGCGGTGCTGTCCACACCGTATGCCAGCTCTTCGCGGGATACCTTGTGGTCATCCGATACCGGCTTGGCCACGGAACCTGTGGTCAAGGTATTGAAGTAGTCATCGATGAAGAGCACAAAGCCCAGAGCCATGGTCATCAGGCGCGCATCTTTACGGGTATGGATCCGGCGGCGGGCCCAGTGGGCAAACGCCTTGGCGGCGCCACTGGCGGTGATCAGGGCAATCGTCATCCCCAGCGCCAGCAAAAAGCCCAGCAGAGGCACGTTCCAGTCATCAATAGCGCCATCGCTCCAGAACAGGCCCACTGCCCGTCCGAGCAGGTCACTCAAAGAGGTCAGCGGTGAAAAACCGTTCACCAGAAGCACACCGATCAGGATCCCGATCCCCAGGGAGAGCAGAACACGGCGGGTCAACACCGCCAATACAATGGCCACCAACGGGGGCAGCAGGGAGAACGCCGTATCGGCAAATTGGAAAGAAACCATCTTTTTATATTGTCATCTTTTTTAAGATGGAGGCGACTGACACGGCAATACGCCGTGGGGGGAATGCATGAGAGATGATCCACCGTCCTTTCAGTAGCGCTCCATAGTTAATCTGGACCTGTCTTCCTAACAGAGATCACTATGGCAGTGCTGTGCCTGTTCGACACAGCCCCAGCAGTGAAGGGCGACCCCTTGACCACTTCGGCACTGACTCCTTTGGCCCGGCGTCCTCGGTTATCCACCTCGTCCGGGTTACTGATAGGCAGTGCACCTCTACCTTGCTTAGGCAGCAGTTGTAGCTAGATAGTCACAACCGCGGGGCATTCTAACCATAGCCATCGGGGGCTTTGCCAGAAGATGATGCCACTTTGTGAGCGAGGTCACATTATTTTTTTAGCAGAGCGATTAGGTCCGGCAGGCATTGGCTGATATCCCCCTGCAGGGCGTAATCCGCCCACTGCATCAACGGGGTCTGCTCGTCGGTGTCGATGGCCACGACGATACCCGCGTCTTTGATCCCGGCCAGGTGCTGGTCCGCTCCGGAGATCCCCACGGCAATGTAGAGCCTTGGCGCAATGATCGCACCGCTTTGGCCTATCTGAACCGCGTTATCCACCAGTCGCAGGTCCACCGCTCCCCGGGAGCCGCCAATGGCCGCTCCAAGCTGATCCGCCAACGCCTCAATCAGCGGCATCTGCGCCGACGCAACGCCACGGCCCACCCCGATCACAATCTCTGCAGAGTGCAGCCTTGGTCGCGACAGGGGCAGGGCCTGCTGGCTCAGCACCTCACTGCCGCAACTGTGCTGCGAGAGAGTGACCCTCTCTACCTGTAATGGGGTGCCCGACACCTCGGGCGCGAAGGCGCTGGTTCGCAGCGTCATAAGCAACGGTCTTTGCTGCGACTCAACCGTTTGCCACACGGCACCAGCATGGCTGGCCCGAATCACCCGGTTAGAAGATTCAATCGCCACCACCTCAGAGACCATTGCCCGGTCCAGCAGGGCCGCCAGGTGAGGCAAGAGATCCTTACCGAATGAATCGGAGGCCATCAGGATATGGGAAAATTCCTGAGCACCAATCCACTGCGCCAGGCTTCGTGCCCACCTTGTAACCAGGATAGGCTCAGGGATCTCGGCATGAAGCAGGCGCTCAACGCCGGAGAGGCTGCGCAAAGGCTCTGCCGCCCCGGCTTCTCCAAGCACCAGCAGTGAGTTCATGCTGGGCAAATGCTTAAGGGCAGCAGTGAGTCGAGCACACTGGTCAGATGCCGCCGTCCCCCCCTGGGTCAGGAGCAGAACCTTCATTAAATCCCCTTTTGTTACGTCATTCTGTTCATGAGGAACAACGGTTGTTCCGGAGCTTAGCGCACTGAGCGCCCTTGAAAATCGTCACAGTGCCGCCGTAAGGCTGAAGCGCGAACGGTGTCATGCGAATATCAACATCGAATTCGACACGCCAGTGGTCTTATCCAGTGACGTTTGTCCCCCTTCAGCCAAAGGAAGTCGATAATCGCGTGATCACTCGCAATGCGATACCCGTTCTCACTCCAGGGGGAACGGCTTGCTCATCACCACCATAAAACTCAAATAAAAGAATACCGATCCGCTGATAAAGTCCTTAACAAACATAGAGTAGAGTGGAGGCTTCTCTTTCCGTCATGATTGGACTTTAAGGTCGCACATTTAAAATGTACGCCGCTGGAGACAGGCGACAAATACGCAATTCTCATGATGGCCTATCGCAACAGCGTTTCAGCTCCGGCCTGTAGAGCTACCCAGCCAATGGCTTATTGAAGACCTGGTCACGGTTTTTCATGCACCAGCAAACCTGAATCAACGGAAAGAACATGGCGCCCTAGGCCTGAGCACAATTGCTTTCTCTTACTGCAAGGAAGTATCCCATCGACGGCGCCATCTCTGCATCGGCAAAAGTCCGGTGAGCGATCTTGATCACAAAAACCTGTCTTATGACAAGAAAATGGCGTCAGTCTGATTACACCTGTTGCCACTCATTTCGTTGTTTCTTTAATCAACAGAAGAGAATAAAAATAAGCTGCTCGTTGGGTTTGCTTTTTAATAGAAAAGTTTTATTCTTCCCTTTGAATCTGATATCTCCCGACAATGACAATAAAGGACACTCCTAATGGCAGATTTTCTGGAAGTCTTGACCCACGGTCGACGCCTCAAAGCACAACTTAAAAACCTGAGTGTGAGTGAGCTGCGTGAAGTGATCGTTAAAATGCAGGTCATTGCTGATGAGTTCGAAGAGGAAGAGAAGGCGGAGCAGGAAGCCAATGCTGAGCGCCTTGCAAAGATCGAAGCCATTCGGAAGCAACTGGCCGAAGATGGCATTGCCCTGGAAGAACTGGGTGCCGTAACAGAAAAAACCAGCCGTAAAAAGCGCGCTCCTCGGCCGCCAAAATATGAGATCATGGTCGACGGTGAGCGTATTACCTGGACCGGTCAGGGCCGCACCCCCAAGGCGATCAAAGAGCGCCTGGATGCCGGTGCCTCCCTGGAAGATTTCTTGATCAAGAAATCCTGATCTGGCACCGCCAAATCAATCGGATGATGATCAAAAACCGACCGCCCATGCGGTCGGTTTTTTATGCTTTTTATTTTACATATCAAGGCTATAGCGCTTAACTCCCTCTCAGCTTTGTGCGTCAACAAATAGTTGGCTCAGTCTATTCGAGTGCATTTTTCAGCAACTAACGCGAGGGGAGATCACTCACCCATGTCACCGCTTTGGGCATTAGGAGCTCACAAAGAGAGGTAGTATTAGCCTGCCCCTGCTACGACACGGGGAACATAACCCCCTTTTGAGATCCACCGTCATTATCCAGCAACCTTTTCACCGGTCATGCCAATGGGTCCTTAGCCACTCTCCCACCGGGCCTCCATTTCGACCTTAAGCCTAAATTAACACTTCCCGAAGCCACTAAATCTTTACGTAAGAATAAAGGAGGATTCAGTGACTCAACGTCATCGCGAGTCCACGACTCCGTATCCTGGCAGCTCTCCGAAGGCCCCCAACCATACAAAGGAAGGACTTCAATACGCCCTGAAAATAAGAACGCAGGAAAATAACCGAGATCGTCAATTCAAAGTGATCACTTTGGCAGACAACTTTTAACGCATCCTCCAGTGTCAGCAACTGACCAAGAGCACCGATTAAAGAGAGTAAAGCTGCTACCTTCGCTCTGAGCCCATTGCCAGATGACCAAAGAAGTCAGCATGAAAAGTGCTAAGCCGTGATTCATAGAAAGCCCGGAGCCGAGCGTAAAAGTACCCTTTCACGATGACATCTTGGCAAACGTTTGTTTTTTAGCCAGCCTCAATAGCAATGAAGTCAGACCCTTTCCAGCGATAAAGCTACGGGATGGCAGTGCCGCCCCCACCCTGAGGCTCTTCGCATCAACAGAGCCGCCCCGGCGGGAAAGGGACACTCTGGTAGTAAGGCTGTTACAATCTCCCTAGTATCCCTTGCCTTAAGGCTTTGCTATGCGACGATTAAGCGCCCTCTCTTTGCTGCTGTTGACGGCGTGCAGCAACGACTATCGATTCTCCAGCAACCTGGATCCGGACAATTTCGAAGACTATTTCGCTGCCGGAAATGTTGTCCTGGTGGATACCCTGCCGCCCCAGGCGGAGGCGCTGGGCGTGGTAGAAGGGCAGAGTTGTCAGCGAGAGGCTCAGGATCCGGCCCCCAATGGGGCCGAGGCCCGTACCGATATGCGGCGCAACGCGGCTCAGCTGGGTGCAGATGCGGTCAAGCTGCTGCGCTGCAGCGAGGTGGATCCCGAAGCCAGCGGCTGCCTGGCGCTGATGGTCTGTTATGGCCAGGCGTTGCGAACCGCAAAATGAAACAGAGTATTGAAGCGGTGGCCCTGTGCCGCTCACCCTATAAGCAAAAGTTCGCCATTCCCCGCCAACCCAACCTGGTACCCGCCGCCATCGCCCGACTGGAGATGCAGGGCGAGTGCAACCGAGCCGAGTGCTTGCGCGGTTTGGACCAATTTTCCCACCTCTGGGTGCTGTTCTCCTTCCATGAGAACCTGGCACAGGGCTGGAAACCCACGGTGCGTCCTCCCCGCCTTGGGGGCAACGCCCGTATCGGTGTCTTCGCCAGCCGGGCAACCTTTCGCCCCAACGGTCTGGGGATGTCGGTGGTCCGATTGCACCGCATCGGCCAAGAGGGAAAGCAGCATTTCGTGGAGATCGCCGGGGCGGACCTGCTCGATGGCACCCCCATATTCGACATTAAGCCCTACATCCCCTACTCCGATGCGCTGCCCGATGCCCAGGGAGGGTACGCCCAAACCCCGCCCCCATCGATGCCGATGCGGGTTCTGCCCCAGGCGCTTGCCGCGATGGAGGAGGCTGAGCGCGCTCACCCCGGTTTTCGCACCTTGGCCGAGCAAGTTCTGGCCCAGGATCCCCGCCCCGCCTACCAGCGGGAGGCCGGCCGCGAATACGGTGTCCAGTTGCATGATCGGGATCTGCGCTGGCAGGTGATCGAGGACACCAACTGTGTCACCGATGTGGTGAAGTGTTAGCTGGGTTTCGGCCCAAGTCATGAGCAAGTACAAGAGTGTTCGAGCCGATGGAAGCCAACCAGGACCCCATAAACCCGTCTCACCTCTCCCCGGAGGATCGTTACCGGGCCCAGCATCAGCGTCGACTGGCCTGGATGCCCTGGCTTTATTACCGCCTAAAGGCCAAGCACCTGGCCTGGGCGCGACCCTGGCAGCAGGCACTGCAGAAAACCTTGAGTGAACTTGAGACGGTGCAATTCGGTGACGAGTGCTTTATCCCACCGGACCTGGCCCTTTTTGCCGAGCCGGGCAGGCAGATCCGTTTTGGTGACCGCTGCATGGTGGCCGCCCAGTGCTTCCTGCATGGCCCAATAACTCTTGGCGACGAAGTGAGCATTAACCATGGCTGTAGCCTCGACGGTGGCCGAGCCGGGATCCAAATTGGCGCCCAAACCCGCATCGCCCACCATGTCTCCATCTATGCCTTTAACCATGGTATGGCCCTGGACCGGCCGCTCTATCAGCAGGGGGTCAGCTCCATCGGCGTCACCATCGGCAGGGATGTGTGGATTGGTGCCCGGACCGGCATCGTTGACGGAGTCACTATTGGCGATCATGCGGTGATCGGCATGGGCAGCGTGGTGACCCGGGACGTGCCCCCCTATGCGAAGGTAGCCGGCAACCCGGCCAGGGTGATCGGCGACCGACGGGATGGGGCATCCGGATAGTGCCATGATCCGGCCGAGAGTCGGATCACCCACCGGGCTAACGCGTAGGGTGCCAACAGAAAACTATCACCATCAATACGCGGCATTGGGGCGGCACAACAAGCCTCTTGCTGCGTGACCGGCCGGCAGGGATACCGCAACCAAGTCAACATCGGGCTCAAAGCCTGGACCGAGCAGGCTAACCGGCCCATTGACCCCGCGCGTCGCCATAGACTTGTGGCGTTGGACTGATAAAATAGTTGGCTGAATTTTCCCTAGGTGAATGACTGCAAATGCGTACCAGCCAAACCCTCATCTCCACCCTCAAGGAGACCCCCTCCGACGCCGAGATCGTCAGCCATCAGCTGATGCTGCGCGCCGGTATGATCCGCAAACTGGCCGCTGGCCTCTACTCCTGGTTGCCCAGCGGACTGCGTGTACTGCGGAAGGTGGAAACCATTGTCCGCGAAGAGATGAACCGTGCCGGCGCCGTCGAGACCCTGATGCCGGTGGTGCAGCCAGCGGATCTTTGGCAGGAAACCGGTCGCTGGGATGACATGGGTGCTGAGATGCTGCGGCTCAAAGATCGCCATCAGCGTGACTTCGTGCTGGGCCCGACCCACGAAGAGGTGATCACCGACATCGTGCGCAACGAGATCAAATCCTACAAACAGCTGCCCATCAACCTGTATCAGATCCAGACCAAGTTTCGGGATGAGCGTCGCCCCCGCTTTGGCGTCATGCGCGCCCGCGAATTCACCATGAAGGACGCCTACTCCTTCCACCTGGACCAGGCCACCATGGACGTCACTTACCAGTCCATGTACGCCGCCTACTGTCGAATCATCGAGCGCATGGGGCTGGCTTACCGCCCGGTACTGGCGGACACCGGCGCCATTGGGGGCAGCCACTCCCACGAGTTCCAGGTCCTGGCACAAAGCGGTGAGGATGCCATCGCCTACAGCACCGAAAGTGACTACGCTGCCAATATCGAGAAAGCGGAAGCGCTGGCCCTGGGCGAGCGCGGCGAGCCCGCCATGGCGATGACCCTGGTGGACACGCCAAATGCCAAAACCATCGACGAGCTGGTGAGCCAGCACGGCATTGCCATCGAGAAAACCGTCAAGACCTTGATCGTCAAAGCCAGCGACGAAGTGGAGAGCGAGTTGGTAGCCCTGATGGTTCGTGGCGACCACGAGCTGAACGAAGTCAAAGCGGAGCACCTGCCCCAGGTGGCCAAGCCGCTGGAGTTCGCCACCGAAGAAGCCATCCGCAGTGCCATTGGTGCCGGTCCGGGTTCATTGGGCCCGGTGGGCCTTGAGCTGCCGCTGATCATTGATCGCTCCGTCGCTACCCTGAACGACTTCGGCGCTGGTGCCAATGTCGACGGTCAACACCACTTTGGCATCAACTGGGATCGCGATGTGCCGCTGCCGACGGTTGCAGACCTGCGGAACGTGGTCGCCGGCGACGCCAGCCCCTGTGGCAAAGGTACCCTGGAGATCGCCCGTGGCATCGAAGTGGGCCACATCTTCCAGCTGGGTACCAAGTACTCCGAGTCCATGAACGCCACCGTACTCAACGAGCAGGGCAAGGCCACGCCGTTGATCATGGGCTGTTACGGTATCGGGGTTTCCCGCCTGGTGGCCGCTGCCATCGAGCAGAACCATGACGATCGCGGCATCATCTGGCCGGACGCCATTGCGCCCTACCAGGTCTCCATCATCCCGATGAACATGCACAAGTCCCACCGTGTGGCCGAACTGGCGGAGACACTCTACGCCGAGCTCAGCGCCGCGGGCATCGAAGTGCTCTTCGATGATCGCAAGGAGCGCCCCGGGGTGATGTTTGCGGATCACGAGCTGATCGGCATTCCCCACAACATCGTCATCGGCGAACGTGGCATCGATGCGGGCAACATCGAGTACAAGTCCCGCCGCAGCGGCGAGAAATCCGATGTCGCCATTGAGCAGGTGGTCAGCTTCATCCAGCAGCAGCTGGCACTGTAAGCTTCCCCTCCTCAAGGTTCCGCAGAGCCAGCCGGTTTCGGCTGGCTTTTTTATTGCTTCATTTCCACCAAACGTCGCAAAGAGCACATCAAAATCACATGCATTCAAACAGTCTTATCAGCGAAAATTTATCGCAAAGTATTAAAAATCAAGAGCGAAAGATGTAGGAAACTTTACAGTCGAAATAAATTAATTCGAATACGAATGATTGATTGCAGCCATCTACCGAGGTAAGTTTTCCCCAAGATCGTTGTCTGTGAGGCGGGATGCCTCTTAAGCACAGCGCACCGAGGCTCGTCGCCTGGATGATGCCGGCGTTCGATCCAAGGTTTGGCTTTGTGAGTGGGAAAAACCCCCTAACTTAGAAGCATTCACCTAGAGTCAGTCGATGCGGTCCGCGCCTGGCCGCCCATAGGAGAAGGAGAACAATATGGTGGAGTTTCTGATGCCGCCTGTCCTGAAGGACAGTGACGGCAATGAGCGCCGGGTTGGTGTTGAACTGGAGTTTGGAGATGCGCCGATCAAGGAGACCGCGAGCGCGTTGCAGTCGAGACTTGGGGGGGATCTCCGTTTCGAAAACCCCTACGTGGCCCATCTGGAGAATACGCCCCTTGGCGACCTGCGAATCGAGCGGGATGCCGAGCTGCTCAACACGGTGCCCTATCGGGAGTGGTTAAAGTCCCTGGATATCGATTTCGATGCCGGCACCCTGGCCGCGGAGCTGGAACAGGGCGTCGATGCCCTCAGCAGTCGACTGGTCCCCGCCGAAGTGGTGACCGAACCGCTGCCCATGAGTGAGCTAAAAATTTTGCACCCCCTGATTGAGGCCCTGACACAGCTCGGCGCCAGCGGCACCGACGCTTCCTGGCTCAACGCCTACGGCTTGCACTTCAACCCCTCGGTACCCGATTGCGAGGCCGACACCCTAACTGCCTACACCCAGGCTTTCGCCCTGCTCTATCCTCGCTTCATCGACGCCGGTGAGATCGACAAGACCCGGCGCTGGCTCACCTCCTATATCAACCCCTTTCCGAACACCTACCTGGCGCGGATCTTGACCCCGGACTACCAACCGGATCAAACCGGATTTATTGATGATTACCTGAAGGACAATGCGGACCGCAACCGGGCACTGGACCTGCTTCCCCTGCTTAAGAATATCGATGCGGATAGGGTTGAGTCAGCACTGCCCGAGGCACAACGCAGCCTGGTTAAAGCCCGACCCGCGTTCCACTACCGCCTGTCAGATTGCCGAATCGGTGATCCCAACTGGCAGATAGAAAAGGAGTGGCGACGTTGGTGGCAGGTCGAGCAACTGGCCCACGATGACTCGATGCGCCAGGAGCTTTTGAGCGCCTGGAGCAAAGCACAGGATGATGCCGCCTACCTGGCACAGCTGGACACAGCCATGGCACAAGCGGACTGGAACCAGGGAGGTTAATATGGGCCGTCGTGTACGCATCGGAGTGACCGGGCCCACCCAGGGAGGCGACCTGGCCTGGCTAATGACCCGACTGGCACTGTGGCGTGCCGGCGCCGAGGCGGTGCGGCTGCGCAGTGGCCGCCCCATCGACTGGCAAAACCTGGATGGCCTAGTGCTGGGTGGTGGCAGCGATCTTGCCCCGGACCTCTACAATGAAGGCAACGGCGATCAGGACGAGGAGACCAAGCTTCCAACCACGGGGCGAGGTTGGCGCGACCTCACCGTGGCCCTGCTACTCTGGCTACTGCGCCGACTGTTCAGTCTCAATGTCCGTCAGCCTAAAGCCGATGCAGAGCGGGACCGCATGGAGCAGGTACTGTGCCGCTTCGCCCTGCATCGTGGCCTGCCGATTCTCGGGATCTGCCGAGGAGCGCAGCTGCTGAACGTGGTCAACGGCGGTAGCCTGCACCAGAATGCTGACGCGTTTTACACCGAGAGCCCCAAACTTCGCACCGTGCTGCCAAAGCGGCCGGTTCGCTTGGCCCAGGATAGCCGCCTGGCGGCCCTGCTGGGACAACAGCGATGCCGGGTGAACGCCCTGCATGACCAGGCGGTGGATCGGCCAGGACGGCAGATCGCGATCACCGCCTGGGACAAAAATCGCCTGGTACAGGCGATCGAACACACCGAACGTCCCTTCGTGATCGGCGTTCAATGGCATCCTGAGTACCTGCCCCAGGTCAAGCGCCAACAGCGACTCTTTCGGGCCCTGGTGGCCCAAGCAAAGCAACGGAGCCAGCCATCTTGAGCCTCTTTGGTACCACCCCGAGCGACCTGGATCTGGAAGATCTGCTGCAGCTGATCATCGGCGCCTTTGCCCTGGCCGTGCCGGTCTCCTTTTCCGAGGAGGCCTGGCACCTGGGGGAGACCCTTCCCACCCTCAACTTGCTGCTGGTGGTGCTGCTCTCCCTGGGGTTTCTCTCCATCTACGCCGCACAGAGCCTGTTCCAGGGCCGTATCCGCGATCGCCTTCCCCGCTACCTGCTGCGACTGATTCTGGCCTACGGTATCACCCTGGTGGTGGTCTCCCTGGTGCTGTTGGCGCTGGACAAATGGCCGCTGCTGACTGAACCGGCGGATGCCCTCCGGCGTACCCTGGTGGTATCCCTACCCGCCTCAATGGGGGCGATCGTCGTCGACGCCCTGGATAAAGAGTAACCAAGAGAGGCAGGAACCATTCTGAGGGTTTACCCTCAAGCATACCCACCGACAAATAGGAGTGAAATCATGGCGAACGAAGGTTACCACGAGCCTATCAATGAACTGAGTGACGAGACCCGTGACATGCACCGCGCCATCACCTCCCTGATGGAGGAGCTGGAAGCCGTGGATTGGTACAACCAACGGGTGGATGCCTGCCAGGATGAAAGCCTGAAAAAGATCCTCGCTCACAACCGGGACGAGGAGAAGGAGCACGCTGCCATGGTACTGGAGTGGATCCGCCGCCGGGATCCCTTCTTTGATAAACAGCTCAAGCGATTTTTGTTCACCGAGGATCCCATCACCCACGATTGAACCGGGTGCCCGCTTGTAGTCACAAGTTGCTCTTTTTAGGTCATAATTGAGGTTAACTCGGCGGGAAACGGAGCACCATGACCTCCCAGCACCTTAATGGCTACGGCCTTCAACTCAGCGGCGGCGGCGCTCGAGCCGCCTACCAAATTGGGGTACTCAAGGCCGTGGCCGAGCTCTACCCCAGAAACCACGGACTCCCCTTTCCCATCCTCTGCGGTACCTCCGCCGGCGCCATCAATGCAGTAACCCTGGCCTGCTACGCCAGTTGCTTCCATCTCGGGGTTCGTAAGCTGGAGTACATCTGGCGCCACTTTCAGACTCACCAGGTCTACCGGGCCGATCCCGTCGGGGTCAGTCGCCAGCTGCTGCGGCTGCTGCATCGCGGCGATGGCAAGCCGCCGAGCCTCTTTGACAGCGCACCTTTGCGAGATCTGATCCACCAGGTACTGCCGCTGGAACGGCTGGAGCGCCATATTGAGCAGGGCTACCTGAGGGCCGTGACCCTCTCCGCCACCCGCTACTACCACCCCTGCTCCGTCAGCTTCTACCAGGGCCATCCGGAGATCGTACCTTGGCGACGCTCACGCCGTTTCGGTCAGCCCACCACAATAACCGCTGAACACCTAATGGCCTCCGCCGCCATCCCCTTCGTATTCCCCTCCATCCAACTGGATAACGACCACTACGGCGATGGCTCCGTGCTGCAGATGTCCCCCCTCAGTCCCCCCATTCACTTGGGCGCGGAACGGATCCTGGTGGTGAACCTGGACAGTCCGCACCGTGCCCTGCCGCTGACCCAACGGCGCCGGGCACCGGACAGCAGTGACATCGCCGGTCACCTGCTGGACACCATCTTCTCCGACACGCTCAACTCGGATCTGGAGCGCCTGGAGCGGATCAACCGCAGCCTCTCGCTGATCCCCCCCAAACAACGTCCCAGCCAGCCCCTGAAGGTGATCGAAACCCTGGTATTGAAGCCCTCGGAAGATATCGATGCCATCGCGCGTCAGCACTACCGCAAGCTGCCCTGGGCGGTTCGCTGGATGCTCAAGGGGATTGGGGTGGATGGTGATAGCGAATCGAGCCTGCTCAGCTACATGATGTTTGAGGCCCCCTACTGCAGCACCCTCATCGAGCTGGGTTACCACGATGCCCTGGCCCGGCAGGGGGAGCTGAAACACTTCTTCCGGCTGAACTAAGCCGAAATCAGTAGCCGTCCAGCAGCCGCCGTTCCGCCTTCTCCATCTTGGCCGGTGGGCCCTGCAGCAGCAGACTGTCGCCGACCATCATGCAGAGGGTCCCATCCGGATTGAGGCGCACACCGTCTCGCCGCACCGCCTCTACGGTAACCGGTGCAAGCTTGTCTCCCACATCAGCCAGGGTATGGCCCACCGCCCAGGCATCCCGGGTTAACACCACCGCGTGGAGCTGCTCCGGGGCCAGATCCTGGCCGCTGAAGAAGCCGTGCAGGGTTCGGTAGTGACGACGCCGCTCCTGCTCCAGACGTTTGAGGATCGAGGGAAGGGGGACATCCAGACGATACAGGACCTGGGAAACCAGCATCAGGCTGCCCTCCAGCGACTCGGGGATCACCTGGTCTGCACCGGCACTGCGCAGCGCCTCCAGGGTAGTATCATCCCGGGTCCGAACCAGCACCGGCAGGTCCGGTTTCATCTGCCGGATGCAGTCGAGCTGGTTGAAGATGGTGCGGCGGTTGTCGTAGGTCACCACCACCATTTTGGCCCTGCCCAACCCCGCATCGGTTAAAATTTCGCTGCGCCTGGCATCACCGTAGATCACCGGCTCGCCACCGCCCCGCGCTTCCCGAACCCGCACCGGATCCAGGTCCACCGCCAGGTAGGGTATCCCCTCGCGGCGCAGGAAGCGGGCCAGCGTCTGCCCCACCCGACCATAGCCCAGCAGCAGCACATGTCCGGTCATCGCCGCCGGCGCCCCCGGTGGGTCCGACAGCAGGCGATCCCCGCCTCCAAGTATCCACTTGGCCAGGCCGATGCAGTGATTGATCAGGGTCGGAGCCAGGGCCATGGAGAGCACACCAGTCACCACCAGCAGATTGGCCAGGGCGGAATCGATCACCTGCCAGCCCAGTGCCAGGCCAATGAGGATAAAGCTGAACTCACCCATCTGCGCCAGGCAGACCCCGGTTGCCAGCGCATCCTTGCTCTTCTCCCCGGAGAGCATCGCCACCAGGGTCACCAGCAGCGCCTTGACCACCATGATGCAGGGAAGCATCACCAGCAACAGCGGCCAGTGTGCCACCACCAGGGAAAGATCCAGCAACATCCCCACAGAGACGAAGAACACCCCCATCAGGAGATCGCGAAAGGGGCGGATATCCGCTTCCAGCTGCTGCCGGTACTGACTCTCGCCCAGCAGCATCCCCGCCAGAAACGCTCCCAGGGCCATGGAGAGGCCGAGGGCCAGGGTGACATAACCGGTGGCCAGCGCCACCACCAATGTGGTCAGGACGAAGAGTTCATGGGAGCGGGTGCGGGCCACCTCATCGAAGATCTTTGGCAGCAGGAAGCCACCGGCCCAGAGCAGAGCGGTAAAGACGGCACCGGCCTTGAGCAGCGCCAATCCCACGTCGGCCATCAGCGCGGTGCCGGTCAGGTCCGAGCCCAGCATGGGGATGACGATCAGCAGCGGGATCACCGCCAGATCCTGAAACAGCAGCACGGAGACCGACAGCTCACCATGGCGCCGGTTGAGCCAGCCGAGCTCATCCAACTGGCGCAGCACAATGGCGGTGGAGGAGAGTGCGATGGCAGCCCCCACCACCACGGCGGTTCGCCATTCAATCCCCAGCGCCAGGGCAATCAGAGCCGCCAGCACGCCGGTGAGCCCCACCTGGGCCGAACCTAGGCCAAACACCCGGCTGCGCATCGCCCAGAGTCGCGGCAGGGAAAACTCCAGACCAAGGGAAAACATCAGGAACACGATGCCAAGCTCAGCCACTAGGTGGATCTGCTCGGTGCCGAGCCAGGCCAGGCCCTCCGGACCGGCGGCCAGCCCCAGCCCCAACCAGGCCAGAATCGGCGGCAATCCGAGGCGGCGCGTCAACCACAGCGCCAGGATCGCCATCAATGCCAAGACCAACCCTAACCCCAGTGCGCTATCGAGCATCCTCTCTCCTTTTCGGCATCCCTTGCCGTTACTCCACCCGAACCGGTACCCAGCCCACGCCACTCTCAGCCAGGGCACTCTGTTCCAACCACAGCCCCAGCGCCGCCACCACTTCATCATCGTAACAGAGCATCGCGATCCCGTCCCGCTGCCAAGGGGGGACACCATACTCCTGCCACAGTTTCTTCAGACTGCGGGAACCGCTTCGGCCCAGGGGGCGCAGCCGCGTACTACCGGAGAGACCGTAACGGACCGAGACCGCCTGCCCGGGCCTAGGCAGCATCAATCGCTCACCCTGATGACAACGCTGCCCACACCACTGCTCTCCATTGGCCAGTGCCCACTCCGGCGCCGGTGAGCCAGGCTCGGACAACGCAGAAGCATCCAGCCAGTGCGCCAGCAGAGGTAAAGTCTCCCGCTTTGGCAGTACAGGCAGTGGTGCCCTGAGCAGGTAGATCCCATCCCGGTAGCGTCGAAGCTCGCCCCCCTCCCAGGCGATCTGCGGCTGGGCATCCTCCCTGGCCTCCCACAGCTGGGCCATCTGCGCCAGCTGAGCGCGGGTTGGCATCACCCCGCCCCGAGTGCCAAGCCAGTATCGCAACAGGTTGTTGCGGCGCTCCGCTGACAGCGATGCGATGGCGGAGACGCTGAGGCCGCCGCAGGGGCGGGCCACGGCATCGAGATCGCTGCGGGCCAATTCATCACACAGATGCTGCTGCTCGGCGCAGAGCTCAGCGCTGCGGGCCAGGTTGCGCCTGAAACCTGGCCAGCGCTGCTCCAGCTCCGGTAACACCCTGTGACGCAAAAAGTTGCGGTCGAACCGGGTGTCGGCGTTGCTGTCATCCTCGATGTGCGTCAGTCCGAGGGACTGGGCGGCCCGTTCGATGATGACCCGGGGGATCCCAAGCCAGGGGCGTAGCAAAGTGGCATCGCCAAGGGCGCGCCGGCGCGACATCGACGCCAATCCCTTGGGACCGCTGCCGCGCTTGAGTGCCAGTAGCAGGGTTTCCGCCTGATCATCCAAATGATGGCCGGTCAGCAGAATATCCTTTGGCCCAAGGTGGGATAAAAAAGCGGCATATCTGGCATCACGGGCCGCCGCCTCCACACTAATCCGGGACTTGAGCGCCAATTGAACCCGCGACACCGTCAGGGGCAAGCCGAGTCGTTCGGCGCTGCGGCGGCAGTGCAACTCCCAGCCGTCCGCGTGCTCCGACAGACCGTGATGAACATGCAGCAGGGCGCAGGAGCGCTGCGGCTGGCGCTGCTGCCAGCGCGCCAGCAGAGTTGCCATCAACTGGGAGTCAACCCCACCGGAGTAGGCTAACCAGACTCGGCCCCCGTGTTGCGCCGAACTCGCGTCCACACCCTCGCCTGCCAGCGCCGTTGCCAGAGCCGTTTCAAGTTGCGCCACCGCTGCGTCCGATAAACCCACCATCTCGCTACCTCAAGCCGACTGTGCCGGCACCTGATCAGCGAGGAATCCGCCGGTCTGGTGGGCCCAGAGTTGAGCGTAGAGGCCGTTGTTGGCCAGGAGCTCCTGATGGGTTCCCTGCTCAATGATCCGGCCTTGGTCCAGCACGACCAGGCGATCCATCGCCGCGATGGTGGAGAGGCGGTGGGCGATGGCGATCACCGTCTTGCCCTCCATCAACTCGTACAAGCTCTCCTGGATCGCCGCTTCCACCTCGGAGTCCAGCGCCGATGTGGCCTCATCCAGCACCAGGATGGGGGCGTCCTTGAGCAGCACCCTGGCGATGCCGATCCGCTGACGCTGACCACCGGAGAGCTTGACCCCACGCTCCCCCACCTGGGCATCGTATCCCCGGTTGCCATGACGGTCGTCCAGAGTCTGGATGAATTCATGGGCATGGGCCTGGGCCGTGGCGGCCAGCAGCTGATCCTCGGTGGCATCCGGCTTGCCGTAGAGGATGTTCTCCCGGATGGTGCGATGCAGCAGCGAGGTGTCCTGGGTCACCATTCCGATCTGGGCTCGCAGCGAATCCTGGGTCACCTCGGCAACATCCTGGCCATCAATGGTGATCTTCCCGCCTTCCAGTTCATGGAAACGCAGCAACAGATTGACCAAGGTGGATTTTCCAGCACCAGAGCGCCCCACCAGGCCCACTCGCTCTCCGGGTCGAATGGTCATGTTAAACGCCTCCAGCACCCCCTGCCCCTTGCCGTAATGGAAGGTTACATCCCGAAACTCAATGGCCCCCTGACTCACCTGCAGCGGTTTCGCGTCCGCCTTATCCTCGATAGTAACCGGCTGGGAAAGGGTCTGGATCCCATCGATAACAGTGCCGATGTTTTCAAACAGCGCCCCGATCTCCCACATGATCCACTTGGACATCCCCTGGATCCGAAGCGCAATACTGATCGCCACCGCGATTACACCGACGGTCACCGCCGCCTCCATCCACAGGAAGATGGAGAGGGAGGCGATGATAAACAGCAGCAGGTAGTTGATCACATCGACGCTCAGTACAAAACAGGTGGCCAGGCGCATCTGGCCGTAAACCGTCTTGAGGAACCCCTTCATTCCCGCTTCGGCGTACTCAACCTCGCTGTCATTATGGGCAAAGAGCTTGACGGTCTGGATGTTGGTGTAGCTGTCGACGATGCGGCCGGTCATCATGGAGCGGGCATCCGCCTGGGCAGTGGCGATCCGCTTCATCCGGGGGACGAAGTACCACTGGATCACGACGTAGGCGATCAGCCAGAGCAGGATCGGCAACATCAGGATGAGATCGGATCGCCCCATCATCACCAGAATGGAAACAAAATAGACACTGACGTAGACCAGGACATCCAGCAGCTTCATCACCGTTTCCCGCACCGAGAGCGCCGTCTGCATCACCTTGGTGGCGATGCGGCCGGCAAAATCGTCCTGGTAAAAGGCGACGCTCTGCTTCAACAGGTATCGATGGGCAAGCCAACGAATCGACATCGGGTAGTTACCCAAAAGGGACTGGTGAAGCAGGCCCGCGTGCAGCAGCGCCAGCGTGGGAACCACCAACAGCAACAGCGCCGCCATTCCGATAAGCATCCCACGCTGCTCAGCCCAGAAGCTGCCGGGATCCGAGCTGGCCAGCAGATCCACCAACTGTCCCATGAAACCCAGCAGGATCACCTCCACCACCGCGATCATGGCGCTGAACAGTGACATGGCCAGTAACGGCCTCTCGAACCCTCGAGTGTAGTGGCGGCAAAACGCAAATAGCGTCCGAGGCGGTTGATCGGGCTCGGCCGCTGGGAAGGGCTTGGTAAAACTCTCAAACAGCTTAAACATCAATGGTATCCATTATTCTCCAGGCAGGCTCCCACACTAAAAAGGTCGGTTGGCTCACAAGCCAAGCCTAGGAGCATGCTCCAAATCATGACAGACCCAAAGCATCGTGGCCATCCGATGAACCACTCCTTGAATGCTCCCTGCCGGGTCCCCTGTTGAGCCACAAAGTGATCGAGAGTGGCCGTTGTCGCCGACCTGAACGCGCGACGTCAGCGCCAAGATAGAAAAAGCGCGGCCCTCGGGCCGCGCTTTTTTGCTAACTGCGGGAGCTATCGGCAGTAGCCGTACCCCATCAGGCGCTCGTAGCGCTGCTCAAGCAGGGTGTCGATCTCCAGCCCCTGCAGGGTCGCCAAGTCGTCCTCGAGCCGGCTGCGCAGGTTCGCCGCCATGCTGTGGGGATCCCGATGGGCGCCCCCCATCGGCTCGGGAATGACGTTGTCCACCAGGCCAAGTTCGTGCAGGCGCTGCGCCGTGATCCCCATCGCCTCGGCGGCCAGGGGGGCCTTGGCGGCATCTTTCCACAGGATGGAGGCACACCCTTCCGGTGAGATCACCGAGTAGGTGGAGTACTGCAGCATGTTGACCCGGTCACCCACGCCGATGGCGAGGGCGCCACCGGAGCCCCCTTCGCCGATCACGGTGCAGACCGTCGGCACCTTGAGGCCGGACATCACCATCAGGTTCTTAGCGATCGCCTCGGACTGACCGCGCTCCTCGGCACCCACACCGGGGTAGGCCCCGGGGGTGTCGATGAAGGTGAGGATCGGCAGCTTAAACCGCTCGGCCATCTCCATCAGGCGCAGCGCCTTTCGGTAGCCTTCGGGGCGTGGCATGCCGAAGTTGCGGCGGATCTTCTCCTTGGTATCACGCCCCTTCTGCTGGCCGATCACCATCACCGGCTGGCCATTGAAGCGGGCGGTGCCTCCGACGATCGCCGCATCGTTGGCGTAGGCACGATCACCGGCCAGCTCATCAAACTCGGTAAACAGCATGTCGATGTAGTCCAGCGCATAGGGACGCTGGGGGTGGCGGGCCATCTGCGACACCTGCCAGGGCGCCAGGTCGGCAAACACCTTGCGGGTCAGGGTTTCGCGCTTTTGCTCCAGGGCGCGGATCTCCTTGGCCAGGTCCACATCCAGGCCACCGTTCTGGGAAACGTTGCGCAGCTCTTCAATCTTCGCCTGCAGCTCGGCAATCGGCTGCTCAAATTCCAAAAAATCCAGACTCATGTTCCTACTCGCAGCTGAGGGGCTGCCTGCCCCTTAAAAATTCAATGTGATCCGATCCTGCCCCAGCAGCTTCTCCAAGCCGCTGAGCAGGTCATCGCCGGGCACAACCCGGTAGCGATCACCCAATTCGAACACCCCCTGGGCGTTGGCCTGCTGATACTGCACCTGCACCGGGCAGCCGCCATTGCCGTGTTGCGCCAAAAGGGTTTTCAGCTCAGCCAAGGTGTCTGGCTGGGCCTGTTGTTGATTCAGTTGCAGCACCAGCGCCTTGGCATAACGCTCCCGCGCCTGACCGATGTCCAGTACCTCTTTGGCGGACATTTTATTGCCCCCACTGAACTGATCAAAGCTGACCTCTCCCTCAACCACCAAAATATTGTCAGTACCGATTAAATCCTGATACTTCTCAACACCTTCTGAGAATAACATGACTTCGAGTCGTCCCGACTTGTCATCCAGAGTAAAGATCCCCATTTTGCTGCCCCGCTTGGTGATCATCACCCGGGAGGCGATCACCAGCCCGGCGACCCGCATGCTCTTGCCACGGCCAGTTGGGGCCACATCCTTGAGGCGGCCACTGGTGAACTTCTTCAGCTCTTTCAGGTATTGATTGATCGGATGGCCGGTGAGATAGAGCCCCAGGGTCTCCTTCTCACCATCCAACCATGTCTTGTCCGCCCAGGGCAGCACCTTGACGAAGGCGTGGTGGGCCTGGTCCGCATCCGGGGTCAGGGAGCCGAAAAGATCATCCATCCCCTGGGCCGCATTGCGGGCGTTCTGGGCCGCCGCCTTGATCGCCTCCTCCAAGGTCGCCATCAGGCTCGCCCTATGGGGGGCACCGTCCGGCAGGCGAGGGCCCAGGTTGTCCATCGCCCCGGCCAGGATCAGCTTCTCGATGGTGCGGCGGTTGACCTTCTTGAGATCGACCCGGTCGCAGAAGTCGAACAGGTCGGAGAAGCCTCCGCCCTGCTCCCGCGCCTTGAGGATCTCATCCACCGGCCCCTCCCCCACGCCCTTGATGGCGCCGATGCCGTAGACGATCTGCTGATGTTCATTGACGTTGAACTTGTAAAGCCCCTGATTCACATCCGGCGGCAGCACCGGCAACCCCATGCGGTTGCATTCGTCCACCAGGGTCACCACCTTATCGGTGTTGTCCATATCCGCGGACATCACCGCCGCCATGAAGTAGGCGGGATAGTGGGTCTTCATCCACAGGGTCTGATAGGAGACCAGGGCATAGGCGGCGGAGTGGGATTTGTTGAAGCCGTAGCCGGCGAACTTCTCCACCAGGTCGAAGATCTTCATCGCCAGCTCGCCGTCGATGCCGTTGTCGATCGCGCCCTGTTCGAAGGTCGCCCGCTGCTTGGCCATCTCCTCCGGCTTCTTCTTCCCCATGGCACGGCGCAGCATGTCGGCCCCCCCGAGGGTGTAGCCGGAGAGCACCTGGGCGATCTGCATCACCTGCTCCTGATAGAGGATGATGCCGTAGGTGGGCTCCAGGATCGGCTTGAGCGACTCGTGCTGCCAGGTGGCATCCGGGTAGGAGACCTCTTCACGACCATGCTTGCGGTCGATGAAGTTATCCACCATCCCGGACTGCAGGGGGCCGGGCCTGAACAGGGCCACCAGGGCGATCATATCCTCAAAGCAATCCGGCTTCAGACGGCTGATCAGCTCCTTCATACCCCGGGATTCCAGCTGGAATACCGCGGTGGTTTCCGACCGTTGCAGCAGTTCGAAGCATCGGGGATCATCCAGGGGGATGCTCTCAATCGCCACCGGGGGCTTGCCCTGTGCCGCCAGCGCCGGATTGAGCATATCCAGTGCCCACTGGATGATGGTCAGGGTCCGTAGCCCCAGGAAGTCAAACTTCACCAGGCCGGCGGTTTCAACGTCGTTCTTATCGAACTGGGTAACCGGGTTTTTGCCCTCATCATCGCAGTAGAGCGGGGCAAAGTCGGTGATTTTGGTGGGTGCGATCACCACCCCGCCGGCGTGCTTACCGGCGTTACGGGTGGTGCCCTCCAGCTTGCGGGCGATATCGATGAGGTTACGCACCTCCTCATCCGAGTCGTACACCTCCTGCAACTGGGGCTCCACATCGAACGCCTTGGCGAGGGTCATGCCAGGGTCGCCGGGGATCAGCTTGGAGATTCGATCGACAAAGCCGAAGGGGTGACCCAGCACCCGACCTACATCCCGCACCACCGCCTTGGCGGCCATGGTTCCGAAGGTGATGATCTGGGAGACCGCATCACGACCGTACAGCTCAGCCGTATGTTCAATCACCTCATCACGTCGATCCATGCAGAAATCAACATCGAAATCGGGCATGGAGACCCGCTCCGGGTTGAGGAAGCGTTCGAACAGGAGATCAAACTCCAGCGGGTCCAGATCGGTGATCTTGAGCGCATACGCCACCAGGGAACCGGCACCGGAGCCCCGTCCCGGCCCCACCGGGATGTTGTTGTCCTTGGACCACTGGATAAACTCCATCACGATGAGGAAGTAGCCCGGGAAGCCCATGTTGTTGATCACCTCAAGCTCAACCTTGAGGCGTTCGTCATACTCACCGCGCTGGGCGTTGCGCTCGACCGGATCCGGAAAGAGAAACTCGAGCCGCTCCTCCAGCCCCTCCTCGGATACCTTGACCAGGTAATCCTCGATCTTGAGCTCCCCGGTGGGGAAATCCGGCAGGAAATACTCCCCGAGACGCACCTTGACGTTGCAGCGTTTGGCGATCTCCACGCTGTTCTCCAGTGCCTCGGGGATATCGGCAAACTGCTCCAACATCTCCTGCTCACTGCGCAGGTACTGCTGCTCCGAGTAGCGACGGGGACGGCGGGCATCATCCAACGGATAGCCATCGTGGATGCAGACCCGGATCTCGTGGTTATCGAAATCCTCGCGATTGCGAAACACCACCTCGTTGGTGGCCACCACGGGCAGATCCCGCTCACTGGCCAGGGCCATCGCCTCGTGGATGTAGGTCTCTTCATCTGGCCGCCCTGTACGGATCAGCTCCAGGTAGTAGCGATCGGCGAAATGCTGCTGGTAGAAGGCCACCAGTGAGCGTGCCATCCCCTGGTTACCCTTCACCAACGCCTTGCCCACATCCCCCTCGCGGCCGCCGGAGAGCAGGATCAGCCCCTCGCCCTGGGCCGCCAGCCATCCCTTATCGATCACCGCTCGGCCACCGATATGCCCACGCAGGTACGCTTGGCTTATCAGTTCGGTGAGGTTGGCATAGCCGGTGTTGTTCATCGCCAACGCCGTCACACGGCACTGTTCATCGCCGAACTCCGGCACCCGCATCCAGAAGTCGGCACCGATGATCGGCTTGACGCCACTCTTGTGGGCGGCGCCAAGAAACTTCACCAGTCCACAGAGGTTGGTCTGGTCGGTCAATGCCACTGCGGGCATCCCGAGCTCGGCCACGGCGTTCACCAGGGGCCCGGTTTTCATCAGGCCATCGACCATGGAGAAATCGGAGTGCACCCGCAGGTGAATAAATTTAGGGTCCGCCATCAACGCGCTCCCACCGTAAAGGCTGTGCTGGGGGTGTGCTTGGGATCGGTCATGGATCACTCTCGCCCGGCCGCTGCCGGTCTACAGAATTTAGATAGACAATAAAGGGCGCTGCGCGCCCATGGATGTATGACAGTGCCAGCGCTGAAGCTAACACGGAAGCGCCGCACTGTCAGGGGAGAAGTCCCAACGCGCGCCGGACCGGCTTGAAGCTGGTGCGATGCTCAGGGATCGCCCCATGCTGCGCCAGGGCCTCGAGATGAGCGGCCGTCGGGTACCCCTTGTGCTTGGCAAAACCGTACTGGGGGTAGCGGCCATCCAGGGCCACCATCTCGGCGTCGCGGGCGACCTTGGCCAGGATGGAGGCGGCACTGATGGCCGGCTCCAGGCTGTCCCCCTTGATCAGGGCCTCCGCCGGCAGGCCGCCGAAGTCGGGACAACGGTTGCCATCCACCCGGATCAGGCCTGGCCGGTGACTCAGTCCCGCGACCGCCCGCTGCATCGCCAGCATGGTGGCGTGCAGAATATTGAGCCGGTCGATCTCCTCCACGCTGGCACGGGCAACGCACCAAGCCAGGGCTTTCTCCCGGATCTCACTCTCCAGCGCCATACGTCGCTTCTCCGACAAGACCTTGGAGTCCGCCAGTCCAACGATGGGACGCTGAGGATCCAGGATCACGGCGGCAGTGACCACGTCCCCTACCAGCGGGCCGCGTCCCACCTCGTCGACACCGGCAATGAGCAGCGTCATGATGCCGCTACGCCGTCCGGCGCTTGCCCTGAATGACTCGGCTCCCGGGGGGCGATCAGTGCCAGTACCGCCTGGGCCGCCCGCTCCGAGGCGTCACGACGAAGCTGGTGATGCAACTGGGCAAAGCGGGCCTGGAGCGGCGCCGGATCTTCGGTCAGCTTGGCTTCCACTTCCGCCACCAACTTCTCCACCGTGCAATCCTCCTGCAGCAACTCCGGCACCAGGATTTCCCCTGAGAGCAGGTTAGGCAGGGAGACGCTCTCCACCTGCAGCATCGCTTTGGCAATGCGATAGGTAATGGGGCTGACCCGATACGCCACCACCATGGGACGCTTCACCAGCATCGCTTCCAGGGTGGCGGTACCGGACGCCAACAGGATCGCATCCGACGCCGTCATCACCTCCCGGGAACGCCCATCGACCAGAGTCAACGCCGGCGGCTGATCCATCTCTGCCAGCAACCTCTGCCACTGCTCACGGCGGTGTACATTGGCCAGGGGCACCACGATGGTCAGATCAGGGATGCGACGCTGCAGTTCGGCGGCGGCCTCGAGAAACACCGGGCCGATCCGGCTCATCTCGCCGCCGCGGCTACCCGGCAGCATCGCCAGTACCGGCCCCTCGTCAGGCAGCCCCAGAGCGGTACGGGCGGCGGCGGCATCGCTGTGCATCGGGATCTCGTCCGCCAGGGTATGACCAACAAACTCACAGCTCACCTGGTGCTTGTCATAGAACGCTTTCTCAAAGGGCAGCAGGGCCAGAACCTGGTCGGTGGCAGCATCGATCTTGAAAATCCGCTTGGGACGCCAGGCCCAGACGGAGGGACTGACGTAGTGCACCGTGGTGATCCCCGCATCCTTGAGCGGCTTTTCGATCCTGAGATTGAAATCCGGCGCATCGATGCCGACGAATACATCTGGCTGCAGCGCCAGTATCCGGCGCACCAGCTGCCGCTTGATCGAGAGCAGCCGTGGCAAACGCCCCAACACCTCAACCAACCCCATCACCGAAAGCTCCTCCATGGCGAACCAGGAGTCGAGTCCCTCCGCAATCATCAGGGGACCGCCAATCCCGACGAAGCGGGCATCCGGGTGGTGGCGTTTCAACGCCTTGATCAAGCCCGCCCCGAGGATGTCGCCGGAGATCTCTCCGGCGACCAGGGCAATGGTCAAGGGACGGGTTTGCGTTTCAGAGTGAGTCACTTAGCGCACGATCCCGCGGCTGGAGTTCTCCACGAACTCGGCCATCTCGCCGACGTGGGGATGCTCCTTAGCCAGCTCACGGAGCTGGGGCAGCGCCTCAGCGGTGGTCAGGCCGCTGCGGTAGAGCAGCTTGTACGCCTTACGGATGGCACTGATCGACTCCTTGTCGAACTGACGGCGCTTAAGGCCCTCGGTGTTGATCGCCCGAGGAACCGCACTCTGCCCCGACGCCATCACGAACGGCGGCACATCCTGCAGCACCAGCGAGTATCCGGCGGTGAAGGCATGGGCACCAATATGAACAAACTGGTGCACCCCGGTCATGCCACCGAGGATCGCCCAGTCATCAACCCGCACGTGACCGGCGATGGAGGCGTTATTGGCGAGGATCACATGGCTGCCTACCACGCAGTCATGGGCGACGTGGGTGTAGGCCATGAACAGGTTGTCGGAACCGATCTTGGTTAGCCCCTGGTCCTGCACCGTCCCACGGTGCACGGTGCAACACTCCCGAAAGACGTTGTTGTCGCCGATCTCGACCCGGGTTGGCTCCCCCTGGTATTTCTTGTCCTGACACTCCTCACCGATGGAGCAGAACTGGAACAGCTTGTTGCCCTTGCCAATTTTACAGGGGCCTTTGACCACGACGTGGGAACCGATCCAGGTATCGTCACCGATCTCGACATCGGCCCCAATGTAGGTAAAGGGCCCGACGGTTACATTTTTGCCCAGTTTGGCATCCGGGTGGATAACGGCATTGGCATCAATCACGGGTTACATCTCTCGTTTGGCACACATCAAATCGGCGCTGCAGACTACTTTGCCATTCACCAGTGCACGGGCCGCATAGAAGCCGATACCCCGGCGCTCTTTCTTGAAAGTAACCTCCAGCTGCAGGCTATCACCGGGCACTACCGGCTGCTTAAAGCGGGCGTTATCGATGCCGGCAAACAGGTAGAGGCTGTCCTCCTCTTTACCGTAGCTCTTAAACGCCAGGATCGCGGAGGCCTGGGCCAGGGCTTCTAAGATCAGGACCCCAGGCATGACCGGCATGCTGGGGAAGTGACCCGGGAAAAAAGGCTCGTTGTAGGACACATTTTTCAGCGCCGTCAGGGATTCACCTGGGGTGTAATCCAGGACCCGGTCCACAAGGACGAAGGGGTGGCGGTGTGGCAGGTAATCCAGGATCTCCCGGATCTCCATGGTGTTCAGTTGCTCTGACAAGGTGGGTTCCTCAGTCAAACGATCAGTCATCTTGACTGGCCTGCTCGGCCAGCTGTTTTTCCAGGGTGCGGATACGACGCGACATCTCATCGAGCTGCCGCATCCGTACACTATTCTTGCGCCAGGCCTTGGCCTCCTGCATCGGGGCAGTCGAGGCGTAAAGCCCCTTCTCCTTGATGCTGCCGGTGACGCCAGTCATGCCGAAAATATGGGTACCATCGGTAATGTTGAGATGGCCAGCGATGGCGCTGTTGCCGCCAATAATGCAGTACTTACCGATCGTCGTGCTGCCCGCCACCACGGTGGCACCGGCGATGGCGGTGTGGGCACCGATCACGTCGTTGTGGGCAATCTGTACCAGGTTATCCAGGATCACGCCCTCTTCGATCAGGGTGTCATCCAGGGCACCGCGGTCGATACAGGTGTTGGCACCGATCTCCACGTTATCGCCGATCTGGACCGAACCTGTCTGGGGGATCTTGACCCACTGGCCACGATCATTGGCGTAACCAAAGCCATCGGAGCCGATCACCGCGCCGGAGTGGACAATGCAGTCCTGGCCAAGGAAGACACCGTGGTAGAGGGTCACATTGGCCCACAGGCGGGTTCGGTTGCCGACTTGGGCGCCAAGACCCACCACACAGCCGGCCCCCACCTGAACCTCGTCACCGAGCACGGCGCCCGCCTCGATCACCGCATTAGCACCGATGCTGACGTCACGGCCCAGCTGGGCGCTCTCGTGGATCACCGCACTGGGGTGGATCCCCTCAGCAGCGGCCGGGGTGGTATCCAGTAGCTGTGCAACCCGGGCAAAGCCCAGGTAGGGGTTGGTCATCACCAGGGCATTGCCACTGAAGCCGTCCAGGTCCGCGTCGGAGAGGATCACGGCACCCGCGCCGGTCTCCGCGAGCTGGTGCCGATATTTGCTGTTGGCCAAGAAGGCGATCTGGTGACTTTTCGCTTGCTCTAACGTAGCGACACCCTCAATGAGGGTGTCGCCATTGCCCTGCAAGCGAGCGTCCAGAGTGTCCGCCAACTGCGCCAGGGTCATCATGCTCATGGATTAGTTGCCTTTGGATACTTTCTCAAGAACCTTCTCGGAGATGTTGTCCTCGTCCTTGGCGAAAACCACAGCACGGGCTTCTAGGACGATATCGTAACCACCCTCTTGGGCCACCGCGTTGATGGCCTTCTGAACAGAGGCAACGATCTTGTTCATCTCTTCGCTTTCACGTTTCTGGGTGTCTTCCTGCAGGGCCTGGCCCTTCAGCTGCAGATCCGCCTGCAGGGACTGGCCTTTGCGCTCCAGCTCGGTTTTCTGGGCGTCGTTCATCAGCGCCCCATCCTTCTGCATCTTCTGCGCCAGTTCCTGCAGGTCTGCCTGCAGTTTCTGAACCTCAGCAATGCGCTCGCCAAATTCAGACTCCAGGCGCTGCCCTACCGCTTCGCGATCCGGGTGCTGGGCCATGATGGCCTGGGTATTTACCACGGCAATCTTCTGGGCAGCCTGGGCTGCGGGTACCAGGGTGGCCAGTAATAATGCCGCTGTCGCGATTACTTTTTTCAAGGTCTTGCTCCTATGCAATGTGATCTTGTGACGGCTCGTTGCCTTCATCAGAAGGTACGGCCAATGTTAAAGCTGAAGACTTCGGTTCGATCCCCTTCGTACTCCTTGAAGGGTTGGGCCAGGCTGAACACCATGGGACCCATCGGCGAAATCCACTGGACCGATATGCCGTAAGAGGCACGGATCCGGCCCGGATCCGAGTAGTCCTGCAGCTTATCAAACTCGCTCTGCGGCAGGAACCGGTACCGGTCGTATTCAAACTCCGAGTCCCAAACGTTACCGGCATCCACGAAGAATGAGGTACGCACGGTGTTGGTGTAGGCCTCATCCAGGAAGGGGGTGGGAACCACCAGCTCGGCACTCAGGGTCGCGATGCCGTTACCCCCGATGGAGCGTCCATCGTCTACCTGGAGTCGGTCCGGGTTGCCGGGCAGATCACAGCCACCGATACCACCGGAGGGATCCGGGATACAGGGGGTGCCATCGCCGCTGAGGTAGAAGGCACGAGGGCCGACGGAGTTGGTACGGAAGCCCCGCAGGATGGTGGAACCACCGGCGTAGAAGTTCTCCCAGAACGGCATGATCTGATCATGCTCAACCCCGCCGTTGTCGTAAGTACCATAGCCGTTACCGTAACCCAGGCGGCCTCGGGTCAGGAACACCCAGCGGTGATTGCGGCTCAGGGGCACGTAGAAGCTGGTGTCAAAGTTCACCTTGAAGTACTTGTTGTCACTGCCCGGCACCGTCATCTTGCCGCTCAGTCGCTGGTTGTTACCGGCGGTGGGGAACATGCCCCGGTTCAGGGTGCTTCGACTCCAGTTGGCGTTGACTTCGAAATTGTCGAAGCCCAGCGTTGAGGTCGGGTCATTCACATCGGCGTAGATGTTGTAGAACTTAAGCACCTGCTGGTAAGGCGAGACTTCCGACAGTTCGTTGTGGCGATAGGCCACACCGATCCCGAGACGGTTGTACTCGTTCAGCGGCCAGGAGAGGTCAAAAGCCACACCGTAGGAGTCGTTCTTATAGGACTCTAGGTAGTAACGATCCGCATCAAACGCCGACCAGTAGATGCTCCCGCCGGCACTGACCCCGTGCTTGGTAAAGTAGGGATCGTGATAGCTGAGGTTTACGTTTTTGGAGTAGGCGTTGGTGTTGACGTTGATGCCCACATTGTTGCCGCTACCGAGGAAGTTAGACTGGGACAAACCCAGCTGCAGACTCAGCTTACTCTCGGTGCCGTAGCCGACGCCGAAGGTAAAGGAACCGGAAGGCTGCTCTTTAACCTGGTACTCCACATCCACCAGGTCATCGGTGCCAGGAACCGGCGTGGTGGTCGACTCTACGGTTTCGAAAAAGCCCAGTCGGTTGAGGCGCTCCTTGGAGAGCTCCACGTTGCGGCTATTGAGCCAGGTGCCCTCCATCTGGCGCATCTCACGGCGCAACACCTCATCCTTGGTGACCTGGTTACCGGAGAAATCGACCTTGCGCACGTAGATCCGCTTGCCGGGATCGACGTTGATATTGAGGACGACCTCATTGGTTTCGTCATCGATGTCCGGGTAGGTGTTAACCGTCGGGTAGGCGTAACCAAAGCGCCCCAGGAACTTGCTGATCAACTCTTCGGTAAAAGTGACCTCGGCGCCGTTATAGACACTGCCCTCTTTGAGGGGCACCAGGCTCTCCAGCAGTTCCCGCTTATCCAGAAGATCGCCGGTGAGGTTGACCGCCTTGACGGTGTACTTTTCCCCCTCGTCGATATTGACGGTGACGTAGATCCCCTCTTTGTCCGGAGTCATCGCCACCTGCGTGGAGTCCACCCGGAAGCGGATGTAACCTCGGTCCTGGTAGTAGGAGGTCAGCTTTTCCAGATCCCCTTCCAGGGTCTGCTTCTGATAGCGGCGATCGCCGAAGAAGTCCCACCAGGCCTTGTAATCTTTCAGTTCGAAACGGCCAATCAGCTCATCGTCAGGGAACACAGTGTTACCGACCACGTTGAGCTGATGGATCTCGGCGGCATCGCCCTCTTTGAAGTTAAACTCCACCTCGACGCGGTTGCGGGGCAGGCTGACGATCTTGGCCTCTACCGTGGCGTTGTACTTACCGACGCCATAGTAGAAATCCTGCAGTCCCTTCTCGATCTCCGTCAGGATGGTGCGATCCAGGGGCTCACCCACCTTGACGCCCGAGCTGTCGAGACTCTCCTGCAACTGCTCATCTTTGATGTCTTTATTGCCCTCCAGCACGATGCTGGAGATGGTCGGGCGCTCGCGCACCCGCACCAAAAGGGTGTTGCCGTCACGCATCACCTCGATATCGTCGAAATTGGCACTGCGATACAGTGACTTGATCGCTCGTTGCAGGGTAACGGCATCCAACTCGTCCCCCACTTTGACCGGCAGGTTAAGTAGCGCAGCCCCCAAGGCAACACGCTGTAATCCCTCAACTTTTATATCTTCTACTACAAAAGGCTCGAAGCCTGCCGCCTGGCTTACCCCTGAAAAGGTCGCCCCGACAAGCAGCATCGACGCCATGATTTTATTTATTCTCATAGACGCGATTTCTTGTTATTCCCTGAAGTCCCTACAGTCGGGCAACATCGTTGACAATGGCGATGGACATCAACAACAGAAGCAGCGCCGAGCCGATCCGAAAACCAACTTCCTGTGCCTTCTCAGGCACCGGTTTGCCGGTGAAAAGTTCAATAAAGTAATAAAGTAAGTGACCGCCATCAAGCACGGGCAGCGGAAACAGGTTAATGATGCCCAGGTTCACACTCAGCATCGCGAGAAAACCGAGGAAGTAGACCAGTCCAACACCGGCGCTAGCACCTGCCCCCTGGGCGATGGCGATCGGCCCCCCGAGGTTTTTCACCGACAGGTCGCCGGTCAGCAGCTTGCCGAAGGTGCCGAGCGTCAGGGTGGTCAGTTCCCAGGTTCGCCCCGCGGCCTGACTCATCGCTGCGAACGGGCCGAAACGCTGGTCTACCAGGTACGCCGGCGGCCAGGCCGCCTGCAGCGGGGCCACGCCGATCCGACCGAGCCGCTCCCCCTGCTCCAGCACCGCAACCGGTGTCACCACCGTGCGTTGCGTCGCACCGTTGCGTTCGACCTCAAACACCAGAGCTTGTTCCGGAGAGGCGGCAATAAGCTCTGCAAGGTCTTCCCAGTTAACAGGTTTTCCGTCGATATGGGTGACCACGTCACCCTCTCGCAAGCCGGCAGCGTAAGCCGCGCCCGCCTCATCGACCATGGCCAGCTCGGTGGTGATCTCCGGGCGCCACAGGGTCAGACCCAGGCTATCCGGCAGCGAGTGACGCTCGGGATCGAAGGCCCAGTCTCGGGTATTGAGGATCCGTTGGCGGTTGACGCCCTGTTCATCCAGCGTCAGCGGAATGCTGTCCTCTCCGATGTAGGCCGCCAGGGCAAGATTCAGGGTTTCCCAGTCCTGCACCGCATTGTCGCCGACTGCGGTGATGATGCTGTGCTCGGAAACACCGGCCTGGGCCGCGATGGATTGCTCAGGCGGCGTCGCCATCACTGGCTTGACCGAGGGCACTCCGACCATGAACATGGCGTAGAGCAGGATCAGGGCGAGGGCAAAGTTGGCCAGAGGCCCCGCCGCGACCACGGCGATGCGCTGCATGACCGGCTTGCGATCAAAGGCTTGAGACTCCATGCCGGGGGGCAGATCATCCACCCGACCATCCAGCATCTTGACGTAGCCTCCCAGGGGGATCGCCGCCACCACGTACTCAGTACCATCGGTACCCACACGCCGCCAGATCGGCTGGCCGAAACCGATGGAGAAACGTTCCACCTTGACCCCACAGCGGCGGGCCACCCAGAAGTGGCCAAACTCGTGCACTGTGACCAGAAGGCCAAGGGCAACGATGAAGGCACCGAGGTTCCACAAAAATTCCAGCATCAGCGTCCTCGCTTCGCCCACCCGCTTGCCAGCGAACGGGCCTGGGTATCCAACTCTGCCAGACCGGCCAAATCCGTGCGGGTCGACAGATCCGCGTGCTCCAGACAGTACCCGTTTACCCGCGCAATGTCACTAAAGCCAATCTGCTTGTCCAGAAACGCCGCCACCGCCACTTCGTTGGCGGCGTTAAGCACCGTGGTTGCTTCTTGACCATGACGGCAGGCGGAGATCGCCAGCTCCAGGCAGGGGTAACGTTGGAAATCCGGCGCTTCGAACGTCAGTTGTCCCAGCGTACAGAAATCCAGAGGCGCAACCCCGGCGCTAATACGCTCGGGATAGGACAGTGAGTGTGCGATGGGGGTGCGCATGTCCGGCTGGCCCATCTGTGCTAACACCGAGCCATCTCGATACTGGACCATGGAGTGAATCACGCTCTGGGGGTGGATCACCACCTGGATCTGCTCGGCGGCGGCATTGAACAGCCAGCGCGCTTCGACGTACTCCAACCCCTTATTCATCATGGTGGCGGAATCCACCGAGATTTTTCGCCCCATCGACCAGTTGGGATGGGCGCAGGCCTGCTCCGGTGTGATATCGGCAAACTGGTCCAGGGGACGGGTACGGAAAGGTCCCCCGGAACCGGTCAGCAGGAGGTGGGAAACCCCGTTGGCCGCCAGGTCGCAATGTCCAAGATTGCGCTGTATCGCTTCCGGCAGACTCTGGAAGATGGCGTTATGCTCAGAGTCCACCGGCAGCAGGGTGGCGCCACTCTCTGCCACGGCATCCATGAACAGTCGGCCGGAAACCACCAGCGCCTCCTTGTTGGCCAGCAAGACTCGCTTGCCCAGCTTGACCGCCGCCAGCGTCGACGCCAGCCCGGCAGCGCCGACAATGGCCGCCATCACGGTGTCCACCTCCGGCAGTGAGGCCATCGCCACCAGGGCCTCTTCACCACCATGAACCCGGGTAGGCACCCTGCCCGCCAATGCCTGGCGCAGCTGTTGTGCCGCCGCTTCATCGACCATCACTGCGTGATCCGGGCACAGTTCGAGACAGAGTTTGGCCATCGCCTCATGCTGGCGATGGGCGGTCAGCACCGCCGCCCGGTACTGTTCGGGGTGACGACGGATCACGTCGAGCGTACTGCTGCCGATGGAGCCGGTGGCTCCGAAGATCGCCACGTTATTCATGGCTTACAATCCGAAAATCAGATAAAGGAAGGCAAACACCGGCATCGCCGAGGTCACGCTGTCGATGCGATCCAGGACGCCCCCGTGACCCGGCAACAGGCGCCCGCTGTCCTTGATGTTGGCGGCGCGCTTGAACATGCTTTCTGCCAGATCCCCCAGAGCGGAGGCGAAAGCTGTCACCATACCAAGTATCAGCGCTTCCACGAGTGTCAGGGCGTCGATCAACTGCCAGCCGATGACACTCAGTACGGCGCAAACCGCCATGCCACCGACCAGACCCTCCCGGGTTTTACCGGGGCTGACTTTGGGGATCAGCTTATTTTTCCCGATCGACTTACCCACAAAATAGGCCCCGGTATCGGCCCCCCAAACCAGCAACAGCACGGCCATCACCAACCAGGCGCCATCAACATTACCGGTCAGGCTCGCGGGCATCCCTTTCA
The DNA here is from genome assembly GCF_039544205.1 of Ferrimonas gelatinilytica. NCBI lineage: Bacteria > Pseudomonadati > Pseudomonadota > Gammaproteobacteria > Alteromonadales > Ferrimonadaceae > Ferrimonas > Ferrimonas gelatinilytica. The sequence continues at coordinate 132,743 of NZ_BAABLF010000008.1, forward strand.
AGGCGATCAGGGCGGCAAAACAGGGCAGCAGCGTCAGTTGTCCAAAGATCGACTTGGCCACCGGGTTGTCGTACCAGGCACGGCTACTTTCGGGAAAAGTGAGTACCAGCATCAGTGCCAATAACCACCAGATCACACCGGCTACCAGCAGTCCGTACAGCAGGGGGTGTAGCTGCTCCCCGACCCAGACATAATCCGAGGGTACCAGCAGCAAGATCGCGGTCAGCAATACCGCGACGGCAGCCCCGTAGGCAAGCTTGGCGCCGGCACTGCCTGGCAACACCAAGGCCCCCCACTCCCGTCCAGCCAACACGATGACCGCGGCAACGGCGATGGCAAACGCCCAAAGAGGCAGCATGAAAATTCCGGCCAACGCCAGGGGTAACAGCAAAAGAGCGGTCAAAATACGTTGCTTAAGCAAACAAACCTCGTTCTATCAATTGTTGATTGGGCGTCAGCCAGTCTGACTCACTTGGGCACCGGTCTGGCCAAAGCGGCGCTGACGGCTGGAGAATGCCTCGATCGCTTCGGCGAAGGCGTCATCGCCAAAGTCGGGCCAGAGCACGTCAGAAAAAAACAGCTCGCTGTAGGCGCACTGCCACAGCAAGAAGTTGCTGATCCGCTGCTCACCGCCGGTGCGGATCAACAGGTCCACCTCCGGCAGCTCCGACAGGGACATCAACCCCTGCAGCATCGCCTCGTCGATGGCGGCCACCGAGCAGTCGCCCCGCTGCACCTTTCGGGCCGCCTGGCGGCAGGCCTGGGCGATGTCCCAGCGTCCACCGTAGTTCGCGGCTACGTTCAAAGCCAGCCCGGTGCAGTCCGCGGTGCGCGCTTCCGCCTCCTGGATCCTCTGCTGCAGCTTAGGCTCAAACATGGTGATATCACCAATCACCTTAAGGCGCACATTGTTCTTTTGGAGCATTTTCACTTCGCGGCGCAGGACGGTGATGAAGAGTCGCATCAGCAGGGCCACTTCGCGCTCCGGACGACGCCAGTTCTCGCTGGAGAAGGCAAATAGCGTCAGGGCGTCGACACCGGACTCCCGGCACAGGCGCACCACCTCACGGACCGAGCGCACACCGGCACGGTGACCGACCACCCGGGGCTTACCCTGAGCTTCCGCCCAGCGGCCGTTACCATCCATGATGATGGCGATATGACGCGGGACAGAGATCTCGCGTTGCCCTGATAAAGACTCAGACATGGGGAAGCTGCTCGCAAAAAAGGCCAAATACAGAAACGCCGCGTAGGATACCACTACACGGCGCTATTTCTAAGCGGCGGGAGCCGGATGATCAGACTTCCATCAGCTCTTTTTCTTTATCGGCGGTCAGGTTGTCGATCTCTTTGACAAACTTGTCGGTCAGCTTCTGGATCTCCTCCTCGGCGCGACGGGCGTCGTCCTCGCCGATCTCCTTCTCCTTTTCCAACGCCTTGATGTCACCGTTGGCATCGCGACGGATGTTACGGATGGCGACACGGCCCTGCTCGGCTTCACCACGTACCACCTTCACCAGTTGCTTACGGCGCTCTTCAGTCAGCGGCGGCAGCGGAATGCGGATAACGGTACCGGCGGAGCTCGGGTTGAGGCCCAGATCGGACATCATGATCGCCTTCTCAACCGCCTGGATCATGGACTTGTCGAACACGGTCACGGCCAGAGTGCGAGAGTCCTCGGTGGTCACATTGCCCACCTGCTTAAGGGGCGTGTCGGCGCCGTAGTAGGAAACATGGATGCCATCCAGCAGGCTCGGGTGGGCGCGGCCTGTGCGAACCTTCGCCATCTGGGTGCGGGTCGCTTCCACACTTTTTGCCATGCGGTTTTCTGCGTCTTTTTTGATCTCGTTAATCACGGGATTGCGTCCTATAACTTGGAATCTATTTAATCGATGTTAGCGCTGATCAGGGTGCCGATATTCTCACCCATCACCACCCGGCGCAAGGCGCCCGGCTCGTTCATATTGAACACCATGATCGGCATGCCGTGGTCCCGGGCCAGTGTGAAAGCGGACAGGTCCATCACTTTCAGCTCCTTCTCCAGCACTTCCTGGTGGCTGAGCTTATCATACTTGATCGCCTCCGGGTTTTTGACCGGATCGTCGCTGTAGACGCCGTCCACCTTGGTGGCCTTCATCACCACATCCGCCTCGATCTCGATACCGCGCAGGCAGGCGGCCGAGTCGGTGGTAAAGAAGGGGTTACCAGTACCGGCGGAGAAGATCACCACGCGACCGGACTTGAGCAGGCTGATCGCTTCAGCCCATTGGTAGTTGTCACATACGCCGTTAAGCGGAAATGCCGACATCAAACGGGCATTCACATAGGCACGGTGCAGCGCATCGCGCATCGCCAAACCGTTCATCACGGTCGCCAGCATACCCATGTGATCGCCCACCACGCGGTTCATTCCGGCTTCCGCCAGACCCTTACCGCGGAACAGGTTACCACCGCCAATCACTACGCCTACCTGGACGCCTAACTCGACCAGCTCCTTGATCTCCTGAGCCATGCGGTCCAGCACCTTGGGATCGATGCCGAAGCCCTCGTCCCCCATCAGGGCCTCACCACTGAGTTTTAACAGAATTCGACGGAATGCAGGTTTGGGATTGGTGCTCATAATTTTAAAATCCTGGTGCTAAAAGACCGCAGCCTTCGCTGCGGTCTGAAGATGAAATCAAAGTGTCATTCGCTTACTGCTTGGCAGCAGCAACCTGGGCAGCCACTTCGGCAGCGAAGTCCACTTCTTCTTTCTCGATGCCTTCACCCACTTCCAGGCGAACGAAGTTAACCACGTCAGCGTTGTGCTCTTTGAGCAGCTGGCCTACGGTCTTGGACGGGTCTTTTACGAAAGCCTGACCGGTCAGGGAAACCTCACCGGTGAACTTCTTCATACGACCTTCGACCATCTTCTCGGCGATCTCTTTCGGCTTACCAGAGTTTACGGCGATCTCAACCTGGATCTCACGCTCTTTGGCAACCACCTCTTCGGAAACATCTTCCGGCTTCACGAACTGCGGAGAGCAGGCTGCCACGTGCATGGCGATATCTTTGGCCAGCTCTTCGTCGCCACCGTTGAGAACCGCAACCACACCGATTTTACGGCCGTGGATGTAAGCACCCAGGTTGTCACCTTTGACGATTTCAACACGACGTACGTTCATGTTTTCACCGATCTTGGCAACCAGTTCAGCACGAACGGTATCCACGGTGGAGTCGTTCATCGGGGCAGCGCGCAGCGCTTCGATGTCGGTGATCTGGTTCGCCAGGGCAATGTCGGCTACGCCGTTAGCCAGGGCTTGGAAAGATTTGTCCATGGCAACGAAGTCAGTTTCACAGTTGACTTCAACCATGGCGGCAACGCCATTTTCCTGCTTGATAACAATCAAGCCTTCAGCAGCAACACGGCCGGCTTTCTTGGCCGCTTTGGCCAGACCGGATTTGCGCATGTTTTCGATGGCCAGTTCGATGTCGCCGTTGGTCTCAACCAGGGCTTTCTTACAATCCATCATGCCAGCGCCAGTGCGCTCGCGCAGCTCTTTTACCAGGGAAGCAGTAACTGCCATTGTCATATTCCTCTAGACAGACGTCTGATTTTGAAAAAAGGGGCCCTCGGGGCCCCAATTTAACCAATGATGTTCATCAACCTAAGACAGAACGACGAACATAGTATCTTGGTGATTTGGGAGGGGTGACCCGGCCCAAATTACTCGGCTTCTACGAAACCGTCTTGCTCAGCCTGAACAACCAGGTCTTGGCTGCGACCGTCCTGAACGGCTTGAGCCACTGCAGAGGTGTACAGCTGGATAGCACGGATAGCGTCGTCGTTACCCGGAACGATGTAGTTCACGCCATCCGGGTTGGTGTTGGTATCAACAATAGCAACTACCGGGATGCCCAGGTTGTTGGCTTCTTTGATGGCGATGTGCTCGTGGTCAGCACCGATTACGAACATAACGTCCGGCAGGCCACCCATGTCCTTGATACCACCCAGGGACTTGTCCAGCTTGGCCATTTCGCGAGTGCGCATCAGCGCCTCTTTCTTGGTCAGCTTTTCGAAGGTGCCGTCTTGAGACTGTGCTTCCAGATCTTTCAGGCGCTTGATGGACTGACGAACGGTTTTCCAGTTGGTGAGCATGCCGCCCAGCCAGCGGTTGTCGACGTAGTACTGGCCACAGCTCTGAGCTGCTTCGCGAACCGCTTGAGACGCAGCGCGCTTGGTACCTACGAACAGAACTTTACCGTTCTTGGAGGCCACGTTGCTGATGTAAGCCAGGGCTTCGTTCATCATCGGAACAGTGTGTTCCAGGTTGATGATGTGAACCTTGTTGCGAGCGCCAAAGATGAACGGCTTCATCTTCGGGTTCCAGTAACGGGTTTGGTGACCGAAGTGCACACCGGCCTTCAGCATGTCGCGCATGGAAACAGTAGCCATGATAATTCTCTCTAAAATAGTGGGGTTAAGCCTCCACGTACTCCATAGTCCGACCCCGAAGGGCACCCCGCACTATGTGCCGGTACGTGTGTGGTTTAAAAGTTAACTTTAACGATATAATGACCCCCATTAGGACCAGCCCAACCGTTCGGTAAGCCCGTTCGGTGCAGCCAGACCATGGGAGAGTCGGCGCGCTTTATACCATAAAGCAGCCCCAAGCTCAAACTTCCTGCCTGTGGCGGCCAAAAATCGAACTAAAGAGTAGACCAATGAGCATTGTCATCAAGACCCCGGAAGAGATTGAAAAAATGCGCGTCGCCGGCCGCCTGGCCGCCGAGGTGCTGGAGATGATTGAACCCTATGTGAAAAAGGGCGTGACCACCGACGAGTTGAACCAGCTGTGTCATGACCACATCACCAAGGTTCAGGAAGCGATTCCTGCACCGCTGAACTATCACGGTTTTCCTAAGTCCACCTGCATCTCCATCAATGAGGTGGTCTGTCACGGGATCCCGGGGCACAAGAAGCTCAAAGAGGGGGACATCCTCAACATCGACATCACGGTGATTAAGGATGGCTACCACGGGGACACTTCGAAGATGTTCATCGTCGGCAACACCACGCCCCGCAATCGGAAACTGGTGGAGGTGACTCAAGAAGCCCTCTATGCCGCCATCCGTACCGTCAGGCCAGGCGCCTGCCTGAGCGACATCGGCGCGGCCATCCAACCCATCGCCGACCGGAACGGGTTCTCCGTGGTGCGGGATTTTTGTGGCCACGGTATCGGCGCTGGTTTCCACGAGGAGCCCCAGATTGTTCACTACCGCAACAAGGCGAAGCTCACCCTGCAGGCGGGCATGTGCTTCACCATCGAGCCGATGATCAACGCCGGCGACTACCGCTGTAAGGTCAGCAAGAAAGATGGCTGGACCGCCACCACCAAGGATGGCCAACCTTCCGCTCAATATGAGCACACCCTCCTGGTCACCGAGGATGGCTGTGAAGTATTGACCTGGCGCAGCGAAGAGGAGGGGGCCCTGCCCCAGGTTCTTCACAACGCCTGACCCCGCCTCTTCACTAAGGTCTAGGAATGGACAACGCAGACACCATTCGTCACTGCAAAGCGCAGTTGGCGTCTTTGGAACAAGCTCAGCAGGCCCAGTTTCGCGACGGCGAAGCGATCGGCGTTCTGCTGGGCGCTCGTGCAGCAGCCATGGATGCCCTGCTGCAATCTCTCTGGCAGCAATATGGATTGCATGACAGCCCCATTGCTCTGGTGGCGGTGGGCGGTTACGGCCGCGGCGAGCTGCACCCCAGATCCGACATCGACCTGCTGTTCCTGGTACCGGATGAGTTGCCGGTCCCCCTCGAGGATCGCCTTGGACAATTGCTGACCCTGCTTTGGGACATCGGGCTGGAGCTGGGCCACAGTGTGCGCTCCATTGCCGAAACGGTGATCCAGGCACGTGACGACATCACCATCGCCACCAATCTGCTGGAATCCCGGCTACTGATCGGTGACCAAGCGCGCTATCAACAGCTGCAAGCACAGCTGCAGCAGGAAGACTTCTGGCCCAGTGCCGCATTCTTCCGCGCCAAGTTCGACGAGCAGAAAGCGCGCCACAATCGGGCGACCCCCTTTGATCTCGAACCCAATATCAAGTCCTGCCCCGGTGGCCTGCGCGACATCCAGACAGTAACCTGGGTCGCCCTGCGTCACTTCAAGGTCAGTTGCCTGGCGGAGCTGGCCAGCCAAGGTTATCTTGGCCAGGAGGAACTTGATGAGCTCAATACCTGCCGGGAGTTCCTCTGGCGTCTGCGCTTCGCCCTCCACACGGTCTCCGGGCGGGCAGAGGATCGTCTGCTGTTTGATCACCAACGGGATGTCGCCGGTTTAATGGGCTACAACGACGGCACCCAACTGGCGGTCGAGCAGATGATGAAGCGCTACTACCGCACCGTGCGGGCAGTGCGTGAGCTTAACCAGATGCTGCTGCTGCTGTTCAAGGAGGCCACCCTGGGTCAGAGCGCACTGCCGCCACCGGCCCCCCATACGGAGTTGTTTGATCGTCGAGGCCACTACATCGAAGCCCGCCACGATGGCGTTTTTGATCAGCCGGAGCAGATCCTGCAACTCTTTCTCGATGCCGCCGCCCACCCGGAGATCGATACGGTTTCCGCCGCCACCCTGAGACTGCTGCGGCGTGCCCGCCGGAGACAGAAGCAACCCCTGTCGGAGTTACCGCAGTGCCGAAAGATCTTCATGGCAATCCTGCGCCACCCCGACGGTTTCAAGGCGATGTCACTGATGCATCGCCATGGTGTCCTCGGCATCTACCTCAAGGCCTGGCAGATGATCACCGGGCAGATGCAGTTTGACCTGTTCCATGCCTATACCGTCGATGAGCACACCCATCGGCTGCTGCAGTTTATCGACAGCTTTTCCAAGCCCGAGCACAGCGCCATCTTCCCCCTGGGCAGTGTGCTGATCGACCAGCTGCCGAAGAAGGGACTGCTGGTTCTGGCCGCCATCTTCCACGATATCGGCAAGGGCCGGGGCGGGGATCACAGCAATATCGGCGCCGAAGAAGCGCTGCAGTTCTGCCAGCAACACGGTCTCAATGAGCACGACGGTCGCCTGGTCGCCTGGCTGGTGGAGCATCACCTGCTGATGTCGGTAACCGCACAGCGACGGGACATCACCGATCCCCAGGTGATCGAGGAGTTTGCCGGTAAGGTCAAGGACCAAAACCATCTGGCCTACCTTTACTGCCTGACGGTAGCGGATATCTGCGCCACCAACGACACCCTATGGAACAACTGGAAGGGCTCCCTGCTGCGCGAGCTCTACCACACCACCCGGGATCGTCTGCAGCACGGTATGGCCAAACAGGTTGACACCCGAGCACGGATCCGCGAACACCAATCCAAGGCGCGTAACCAGCTGCTTCGCCAGGGCTTCACCCCTGAGGCGATCGACACCCTCTGGCGTCGCCTGTCCGCGGACTACTTCCTCCGGTTCAGCCCGGAGCAGATCCAGTGGCACAGCGAGCACCTGCTCAACCAGCCAGACACCGCCTACCATGTGCAGCTTTCGGTACACACCACCCGTGGGGGCACCGAGCTGTTCGTCATGGCACCGGATCGACCCGGCCTCTTTACCCGTATCATGGCGGTGCTCGACGCCAAGAAACTCTCCGTTCACGATGCGCAGATCTTCACCACCCGGGACGGGCACGCCATCGACAGCTTCGTGATCCTTGAACATGACGCCACCCCGGTGCAGAATCCCTCGCGCATCGCCAGCATACGCAAGAGCCTGCTAAGGGTATTGCGACGCGACAAGGCCCCGGAGCGGACCCAGCGCCCTCTGCCACGCCGGTTGCGCTCGTTCAGCGTCAAGACGAAGGTCACCTTCCTCAACAGCCACCGTAAGAACACCTCCATGATGGAGCTGGTGACCCTGGACCGACCCGGCCTCCTGGCCCTGATTGGCCAGGTGTTCGAGGAGTGTCACATCGACGTCAAGGCCGCCAAGATCACCACCGTGGGCGAGAAGGCCGAGGACTTTTTCCTCATTGCCAGCCCCGACGGCCGGGCCCTGAGCCCGGATGAACAATCCCTGCTGAAGACGGCGCTCAACAGGGCGCTGCAGCAAAGCCTTTCCCATTGAAGGAGTTCCCATGACCGAATTGCAACAACGCATCGAAGCCGCCTTTGAGCGCCGTGCCGAGATCACCCCCGGCAACGCCGATGCCTCCCTAATCAGCGATGTTCAGCGCGCCCTCGCCCTGCTCGACAGCGGCGAAGCCCGGGTGGCGGAGAAAGTGAACGGCGACTGGGTGGTCAATGAGTGGCTGAAAAAAGCCGTGCTCCTCTCTTTCCGTCTCTTCGACAACCAGGTGATCGATGGCGCGGAGACCCGCTACTTTGACAAGGTACCGATGAAGTTTGCCGGTTATGGCGAAGCCCGCTTCCGCGCAGAGGGGATGCGCGTGGTACCGCCGGCGTCCGTTCGCCAAGGGGCATTCATCGGCAAGGACACCGTCCTGATGCCCTCCTACGTGAACATCGGCGCCTATGTGGACAGCGGCACCATGGTGGACACCTGGGCCACCGTCGGCTCCTGCGCCCAGATCGGTAAAAACGTGCACCTCTCCGGCGGCGTCGGCATCGGTGGCGTTCTGGAGCCCCTGCAGGCCAGCCCCACCATCATCGAGGACAACTGCTTTATCGGTGCCCGCTCCGAGGTTGTGGAGGGGGTGATTGTCGAGGAGGGGTCGGTGATCTCCATGGGGGTCTACATCGGTCAGAGCACCCGGATCTTTGACCGGGAAACCGGTGAAGTTCACTACGGCCGTGTTCCCGCCGGCTCCGTCGTGGTTTCCGGCACCCTGCCCTCCAAGTGCGGCACCTGCGATCTCTACGCCGCCATCATCGTCAAGAAGGTGGATGCCAAAACCCGTGCCAAGGTGGGGATCAACGAGCTGCTGCGCAGCGCCGAGTAACACTTTTGCTCCCCCGAACCACAGACGCCCCGGCCTAATCCCCGGGGCGTCGTCATTTCCGTCGCCCGTTCAGGGCATTCTGCAGTGCCTTTCGCAGCTCCTCGGCCTGGGTCCCCACCACCACCTGGACCCCCTCACCGTGCTGGATCACCGCCTTGGCGCCAAGGCGTTTCAGGCGCTCCGCATCCAGCCGCTCAGGTTGGTACAGTGACAGGCGCAGGCGCGTCAGGCAGGCGTCCACGGACTTCAGGTTCTTCCCGCCCCCCAGCGCCTTCAACAACGCCGCCACCGGCGCGGTCGCCAGGTTGCGGCCGCTGCGCGGCGTGCGCCCGGGGGTCAACAGCTTGAACCGCACGATGACGATACGAAACAGGGTGTAATACACCACGGCAAACAGGGGGCCCAGCCAGACCAGGTCAACGACGTTGCGGCTCAGGTGCAGGTAAAGAAGGAAATCCAGTAACCCCTGGGAGAACACCATACCGTGGTGGATCCCCACCGCGGTCGTCACCATGTAGGCAAGGCCGGTCAGCAGAGCATGGAGCACGAACAGACCCGGCGCAGCAAAAAGAAAGGCAAACTCCACCGGCTCGGTGACGCCGGTCAGCCAGCAGGTAAATGCGGCGGACAGCATGATTCCTGCGGTCTGCCGGCGCTGTCGGGGTTCGGCGCTGCGCCAGATAGCCAGCGCCGCCGCCGGCAATCCCCACATCTTGATCAGGTAGCCACCCGCTAGGTGCCCGGCGTTAGGGTCCCCGGCCAGGAAGCGGGTGATCTCCCCATTGACCGAATAATCCGGATAGACCGCGTACTGCCCCACCTCATAGAAAAACGGCAGGTTCCAGATATGGTGCAACCCCAGGGGAATGAGTAACCGCTCCACGGTGCCATAAAGCCCCCAGGCCAGGACCGGTTGCTGATACAGCACCCATTGGGAGAACAGATCCAGACCGCCCTGCAGACGTGGCCAGAACAGCGCAAAGAGTCCCGCCAGCAGCATGCCACCGGGAACCGTCAGCAGCGCCACCAACCGACGACCGGAGAAAAAAGCCAGGGCCTCGGGCAGTTGGACATCGTGGAAGCGACGATAGACCGCACTGGTCATCAATCCGACAATCACTCCCCCAAGAACACCGGTATTGACCGCTTCAAACCCCATGATCGGGACCGTTTTCCAGCCGTAATGCTGTGCCAGCACCTCCAGTGCCGCCAGCATCGCGGCGTAGCCCGTCACCGCCGCCAGCGCGCCCACACCGTCCTGGTGGCAAAAAGTGAGTGCCACGGCGATGGCGAACAGCAGGGGAAGAAACTCAAAGACTGCGGCACCACAATGGAGCGCAAACTCTGCCAGCAGGGGGGGAATGAAGGGGATGGGGCTGGTTCCTATCCCGACCAAGAGCCCGGCGATAGGAAGCACGGCCACCGGCACCATCAGCGCCTTGCCGACACGCTGGAGCCGATGAAACCAGTTTTTAAACATCACTCGTCGGCCGTGGCCAACGCCGAGGTCAACTGCGAAAGCCACTGGGGCAACCAGGCCAGGGCCAGGCGCTCCGGCTCCATGGTTTCCGTAGCATCGATCTGCAAGCGGGCGCCGATACGTCGGGCCCCCAATTCGGTGAGCAACTCATCGAACTGGCGACCACCGCCACAGAAGGTCTCACCGTAACTGCTGTCGCCCAGCGCGATCACGCCATAATGCAGCTGCGGCAGGTAGGGCGCCTGGTCTTTCAGATCCAGGAAGAGGGGAAGGATATTGTCCGGGAGATCGCCGGATCCGGTTGTGGAGGTGATCACCAGCAGGGGCGTCTCCTCCTGCTCACTGATGGCGCTGGCACTGTCCGATTCGATCCAGTGCACCTCATGGCCCGCCTGTTTCAGGGCATCAGCCACCTGTTCCGCCACGAATTCCGAGGCGCCATAAACCGTCCCCACCGCCAGCGAGATTACCGCCATTGTCCATCCCCTAGTTGCATATCCTCTGCTGTCAACTTACTGTAAGGATCGACGGTGCGCAATACGCCAACCAGGAGCCCGGTCATGCATCAGCGCAGTTTACGACGTCGTCATATCCATCGCCATGTCTGCGTTCGCCGTCGCATCCGGCGCAACGTCTTCTTCGTGACTGAGCAGAAGGAGCACGCGCCTATCGTCTACCCGCGCACTAAGTCCTGACCCGGTAGGCACCGGAATCCGTCGGCCAACCAAAACGTTGCAGTAGCGGCTGCCACTCCGGCTCCAGATCGCATTCGATCCAAAGCGGATCCTCGCTGCGCGGATGCCGTAACCCCATTGCCTTGGCAACGAGCCAAAGTCGCTGGATACCGAACGCTTCCCGATAAAGCTTGTTATGGTGACGACACCCATGGGTGGTATCACCCACGATGGGGTGACGCAGATGCGCCATATGGCGGCGTAACTGGTGTTTGCGCCCCGTCTGCGGCCTTAACTCCATCAAGGTATAGCGGGCACTGGGATAACGACTGACCGGGATCGGCAGCTCAACCTGACGCAACGGTGCAAAGTGGGTCACCGCCTCCTGGGGCGGTTTATCCTGCTTCGCATGTTTATCCGCGATGGCATCCAGCTCCTCTTTCAGGGGGTAATCCAGCGTCCCCGCTTCATTGAGGTGGCCCCGGCACAGGGCAAGATACACCTTTTCAACCTGATGAGCGGCAAACTGCTCCGACAACCGACGGGCCATTAATGCACTCTTGGCAAAGAGCAGTACCCCGGATGTAGGACGGTCCAGGCGGTGGACCGGAAACACGTGGCAGCCAACCTGGTCGCGGGTCATCTGCATGGCAAACTGCGTTTCGTGACGATCCAGCCAGCTACGGTGCACCAAAAGACCCGAGGGCTTGTGCACCGCGACCAAATCCTCATCCTCGTAAAGAATCGGGATCATCGGCCCCCCTGCGACAGGCAGAGATCCAGGCGCCCAAGATGGGCAATCAGGAGCTGGCACTGGGGGTGGTTGCGAAACGCCTCCTCGGCCATGGGTTTTAAGGCAATGGCTGTGGGCAGGCTCCGCCGCTCTGCCACCAGAAGACGCATCCGCGGGACAAAGAGAAATTGCAGCCACTGCTCGAACCTGAGGGTATCCACACAAAATGGCAGTGGACTGGCCAGCGCCGCCGCATCCGGCGGCGCGGCTTGCCAAAGCTCCGCCTCTCGCATCAGCCGTTCGAGGACCAACAACTGGTCCGCCACCGCATGATACAGGGCTTCGGATCCATCACTCGTCATAAGCGCTCCACAAAAGGGCAAAAGGCTGGGCGCGGGATCATACCATCCGGCGGATGAGCCACCTATAATGGCCCAAATTTCCCACGAGCCGTGTCATGGAAAGTCTTACCACACTCGACCAGTTTCTCACTCAAGCCGGCGTGCAGTATCAGGTTTACGATTTGGGACGCCGAGTGGTTCCCCTGGACCCCACACTGTTCCAGCGCTTCGAAGCCACCGAGCAACCCTACCCCTACCCCCGGGCCCAGCATGCTTGGCTTGGGATCCTGTTTTGGGATCCCCAGCGCTCGACTCAGCACTTTGTCTGGTTTCTCAAGCTGCCGCTGGATGAACAGGGAAAACTCAACCCGGCGGCGCGCAGTCAGTTCCTGCAGATGGTGGTGGAGGCCCTGGGTCAGGATCCCGCAGCGGCAATGGCACCGGAGCAGCAGGAGCGGTTGAACAACAACCCTTTCACCTTCACGCCTACCCAGGAAAAGATGGCGCTGTTCCACGCTCGCGTTCGGCAACAGCTGGCGCAGCCGCCCACTGTCCACTGTGCCCCGGTGCAGGCCTACCTCTGTGGGCACAGCGACCCTCAGCAGTGGCCACAGCTCGGCCTTCAGGGGTTCGCGGACTACCTCTGCCGTTTCCCGCCTCAAGACATCCCACAGGTTGTCGAAACACTGAAAACCCTTCCGCCGGAGCCACGGCACGCCTTTGCCAGCGTCTGCGAACACCTCTCCCTGAACGATGCCCTCGCCGACGCCTGGCTGATGCTGGCAATGCAGGAAACCTCGGGGCCGCAGCGCCTGATGGCTATCCGGGCCATCGCCGGCTGCCCCCTGCAGCGTCAGCAGGGGCTGGATCTCCTGCTGGACCAACCGACGCTGGATGACGAGACGTTGATCGCCATCGCCGCTCGGCTCTGGCAGGGGCTGGATCCCGGGCGCCTGAATCGATACCTTGGGCACTTGGCCGAGGCCCGGTCAGAAACATTCGAACAGATCTTTGTTGATCTGGTCGCCATTCCCCAGCTTCGGGGGGCCATCCTGGCCCTGGTGCAGGATCCCGCACGCCCCAAAGCACTGGCCGATGCGATCCTGTGCCTGCGCCAAACCCTGAGGAGCCGCAACCATGTTTAGCCTGATGGAACTGATGCTACTGCTCTGCTGTGGCGTAATCGCCATGCTGTTCTGGCAACTGCGACAGATCTCTGAAGCCGCGGGCTTTCACGCCCAGCGGCTGTGCCAACAGCGGCGACTGCAGCTGCTCAATGTCGCCCGAGTCAAAGCCAGACTTGGCAAAATCCCGGGGCATGGGCTGGGCTGGCGCACCGAATACCAGGTCGAATTCAGTACCGATGGCCTCAACAGCCTGACCGCCAAAATGGCGTTTCTGGGGCCGCGACTGAATGAGGCAACACTGCCACTCTACCCGGAGCCGGAATGGCAACAAGCTCCCGCCAACCGGGGACGGATAGGCATGGGGAGCTGCAGCAGTAGTGGTTGCGGCAGTAAAAGCAGCTGCGGCTCAAAACGCTGCTGACTCTCCTCGCCAGTGTGCCCTCTCGCTGAACTTCACCGCATAAACAAGCAAAAAAAAGAACCGCAACAGTTACCTGTTGCGGTTCGGGTACCACATCTACGCCAACTATCCGTGTTGAATTGATGCTCCCTGCATCCTCCTTGCGTACCGATGCTCCTTGCACTTTCCTTAGCTGATCCATCAGCTTCCCTGTACTCCCGTGTCCCCGCTCCTGCGAAGTCCCCTTCCCTGGGGTGTGCCACCCTCGGCATCCTGCCTATCCCTGGTGGCCAACACGCTCAACGTACTCACTTCCTTGTGACGGCCCCATCCTGCGGCCGAACATGCTCCATCCTGGAGCGGTCCTACATCTTCCTTGATTAACCCATTGTTTCGATGACCGCATCCTGCTGCCACCGAAGGGTTATCTGTCGTTTCCTGACAAAACCAGAGTCTAGTTCAGTGATATCGACAAACAACCCAATGTTAACAAAAGGTTTTTTATCTGAAATCCAAGGCACAACCGTCAACCGGGATAAATGTCTTTAAAAATCAAAAATTTGACTTATCAAAGCACGATAACCACACCGCTTCGGCGGGACATTTTCTTACAGGGTAAAGAGAAATTCGACTCAACAATCATCGGGTTAAGTCGCCGCGTTAAAGAACGGTAGCGGACAAGCTGGTCATGCGAAGAAGAGATGCTGGCGCCGATAAGAGACCGGGCCATAAAAAAGCGGGCCGCAACAAAGTTGCGGCCCTTAAGGTACGTGTCAAGCTATCCCGCTTAAATTGGCGCCACTCCCTGGCCCATCCCTGCGTCACTTGCCAATCCCTGCATCATCCTTGGCTGTTCCATCAGCATTCCCTGAACAAACCGTTCTAACCATCCTGGCAGAGCATCATCCTGGCACTCAGCGCACAATCGAAACTGCGCGTTTTCCTCCCTGCGGCGAACATCCCCATCCGCCTGAGTATCCGTTCCTGTCCCACTCCCTGTGGTAACAGCACGCCACTCACTCATTTCCCAGCAGGCCAACTCCTTGTCAGACAAGCCATGAAACCAGTTACCGCTCCTTGGTGTCTCCCATTCTATGCAAATCCACCCTGACCACAACCCCTTTACTCAAACGCTACGGGCCCGCAACCAAAGAACGCTCCGTACACCACTACGAAACCTTTGACTTACATCGAGATAAAATAAAAGACCGGCAAGAACTCGGGACCCTGACGGGCAATACTCTCCCAAGGGAAATGGACAATCTCTTACACGAGATATCAGAGATCCTTCACCTTAAATCAGCCTGATACAAGCTTCCGGTCACCTGACCAACATTCAACTCAGCGATGGGATTAAAGCCAAGGCTCTCAAACAGAGGCTTCAGGGTGGGCCAATAGATCATTGTGGCGAGCCCATTGATGTGTCGCTCTCGCTCCAGTGCAATGACCGAGCTCAGTAGCTGAGCACCATAGCCGCGTCGACGGTAGGCCGGGGCCACAGCCACAAACTGCAGCAGATGGGTACGATCGAAATCCAGGCGCTCGAGGATCTCCTGCTCCCGCGCCATCCATTGACGGGCGCCGCTCCAGCCAGTTCCGAGCGCCATCTTCAGACGCCAGTTCCAGAAACGTTCCTGGCCCAGCGGGTAAGCCCCGTCGAGCAGAGACGCCACGCCCACAAGGGCACCCTCCAGTTCCAGGCCGACAAAGATCTGCTCGCGCTGCCACAACTCATGCAACTCCTCCCGGATCGCCGCACGCAGGCGCTGCTCATAGTTATCCGCAGGGAAAACGGAACGAAAAAAGGGATCATCTCGATATGCCTGAAGCAGAAGGGACGCGGCGACACGAAGATCATCCGCACTGAGATAACGCACTTCCGGTGAGGGGGCAACCGCCGGCTCCATGGCACTCTCCTGATGAAAACTTGACCAATGCAAACATCGGTCAAAACTTAGGTAAAAATCAAGCTCAGGAGCAATCGATGGACACCACACCCACAGACTTAACCCACCTTTTTGAACAATTGGGACTGGATCCGGAGCAAACCGCGATGGACCACTTCATCTCAACCCACCGGCTGGCGCCGGAGCAGGCTTTAGAGGAGGCCCCATTCTGGACACCGTCACAACGGGCATTTCTCAGGGAGGAGAAGCAGCAGGATGCCGAGTGGGTAGAAACCATCGATATTCTGGACACCCTGCTGCGGGGATAGGGAGACTCGCGGCCCGGGAGGCGATCAGATAGCCAAGTTCACCGCGGTTTCACCCCAACCGGTGACGGCACCGTCACGGAAAACCACCGGTGTGCACTCCTCCTTCTCGGTTACGCCATCTCCGTGTAGGCGATGGGTTCGGTAATACAGTACCTGAACCACCCCTTGATCCTTCTGATAGACTTCGTTGAAATCTGCGGTACCCATAATGACGCGCACCTGGTCCACGGTCATACCCAGGCTGATCTGGGCCAGGTTCTTACGATTGCGCTCCTGTTGCTTCTCCCAGCTGCTCAGGTGATCCGCGTCCCAGCCGCCGTCACCGCCCACCTTTACCACGCAACCGCTTAAACTGGTGATCGCCATCGCCGCAAGGGTGGCCGCAAGTATGGTTTTTTTCATCGTTGACATCCTGTGTTCATTAAGGGTTCGCAGTGCTTATAACAAAAGTCGTGCCAACCACGAAAATCACCTTTAAATCAATGGTATAATTATTTCCCGTTGCGCTTACAGTTTTCAATCAGGCAAACTCTTAGCGAAATTCACTAACGGTTTTGCCCGAACATGATGGAACCTGAAATTCGCGCCGCACTTTGCCGCCTGCACGACACCGGCCCCACCCTGGCCCTGTTGAAAAAGCAAACCGGGCATCGTTTTCCTCTCCCCATGCTGATCAGCGCCTTGCAAAGTTACAAGGCCAATCCGGACGCCTTTGCCGAGGCACCACAGACCATGCCCGCCGCCCCCGAAGCCGGTCCATCAAGCGCTTCAGATCTTGAAGAGCTTGAGCACAGGGTGGCGACACTGGAAGCGCTGGTAACGCAGCTGCAGGCAGAGATTGCCCAACTGCTGGCCCGGCAGAAATAACTCCCCTGGGGGCTTCCAGTTGGCGGGCACAGACAACCGCCCTATACTGACGCCCCTTTTTCCAGTGAACCGTCGGGAGCTCCCATGTACCTAGCTGAAGTCCGATTCGAATGTTTTGCCGACACCACCCTCACCGCGGTGGAACAAGCGATCAATGGACTGATGGAGGCGTGGCGCAACAACGGTCAGGTATTGGGACGGGAGTTTCCGCTGGTGCAGCAGGAAGCGGAGTTTCGCCTACGTGTGATGTGCCCGGGGCGGGACAGCCTGGAACACCGCCACACCAGTTCCTGGGGCCGTCATGCTCTGGCCCAGCTGACCGAAGCCAAGCTGCTCCAGCCCCGTTTCAAGCTGCTGGGACGTGACATCAACGCCGACCATTGTGCCGATCAGGCCCCGGTCAACTGGCAGGTGCTTTATACCACCTATGTGCATAGCAGCTCTCCGGTTCGCGATGGGGACAGCTTTCAACCGGTTCCCCTCTACCGCCTGCCCGCCAGCTTCAATGGCGATCACAAGGCGCTGATCAAGTGGCAGACGGAGTGGCAAGCCTGTGACGAGCTGCAGATGGCCGGCAGTGGTGCGGTGGAGCATGCGGCCCTGAATGAGATCGCATCGGTAGAGAGTGTCCTGTTTCGCCGGGGCTGGGATCTCCGAGGTCGACTGGAGTACCTCACCAAGGTGCCCACTTACTACTACCTCTACCGGGTCGGGGGCAGCAGCCTGGAGGAGGAGCGGGAGCGCCCCTGCCCACGCTGCGGCAGCCGAGACTGGGCACTGGAATCCCCGCAGCACGATCTCTTCGCCTTCAAGTGCGAACCCTGTCGCCTGGTCTCTAATCTCTCCTGGGATCTGCAGCATGGCTGACGGAGTCGACTAAGGTCGAATTAACCACAGAGGCGTTTGCGCGCAGGGTGATCACTCCCTCTCAGTCAGAAAGGAAGCGACATGATCTACGCCAAGCCCGGCACCGAGGGTGCCCCATTCCAGTTCCAGTCCCAATATCACAATTTCATCAACGGCCAATGGGTCGCGCCGGTTAATGGCCGCTACTTCGACGATATCTCCCCGGTGGATGGCTCGGTGATTGCCGCCGTGGCCCGCTCTGACGCCGACGACATCAACCTGGCGCTGGATGCGGCCCATGCCGCCCAGGCCGACTGGGGCAAACGCAGCCCCACCGAGCGCAGCAACCTGCTGCTGAAGATCGCCGACCGCATCGAGCAGCACGCGGAAACCTTGGCGTACGTGGAAACCTGGGAAAATGGTAAGGCGATCCGCGAAACCCTTAACGCTGACCTGCCCCTCTGCGTCGACCATTTTCGCTATTTCGCCGGTGCGATAAGGGCCCAGGAGGGCAGCCTGGGCGAGATTGATGAGCACACCACCGCCTACCACTTCCACGAGCCTCTGGGCGTGGTGGGCCAGATCATCCCCTGGAACTTTCCCCTGTTGATGGCCGCATGGAAACTGGGCCCCGCCCTGGCGGCGGGCTGCAGCGTGGTACTTAAACCGGCAGAGCAGACCCCTATCTCCATCCTGGTGCTGATGGAGCTGATCGGTGATCTGATCCCCCCTGGCGTCGTTAACGTGGTCAACGGCATGGGCGAGGAGGCAGGAGCTGCCCTGGCCACCTCGAACCGCATCGCCAAGCTGGCCTTTACCGGGTCCACCGCCGTCGGACAGCAGATCATGCGCTGCGGTGCCGACTCCCTGATCCCGGTCACCCTGGAGCTGGGGGGCAAATCCCCCAACATCTATTTCGAGGATGTGATGGCCGAGGACGACGCCTTCTTCGACAAGTGCCTGGAAGGCTTGCTACTGGGCTTTTTCAACCAGGGGGAGGTGTGTACCTGCCCCTCTCGGGCGCTGGTCCAATCCTCCATCTATCCGCAGTTTATCGAGCGCCTGCTCGACCGGGCCCGGCAGATCCGCCAGGGCAACCCGCTGGATACCGAGACCCAGGTTGGCGCCCAGGTATCCCAGGAGCAGTTCGACAAGATCCTCTCCTACATGGAGATTGCCCAGAACGAAGGGGCGGAGTTCCTGTTGGGAGGTGAGGCAGCCAAGGTCACGCCGGATTTGGCAAACGGCTTCTATGTGCAGCCCACCTTGCTCAAGGGCGAGAACAAGATGCGGGTCTTCCAGGAGGAGATCTTTGGCCCAACCCTGGGGATAACCACCTTCGAGGATGAGGCGGAAGCCCTGGCCATCGCCAATGACACCCAGTACGGCCTGGGCGCCGGAGTCTGGACCCGGGATCAGAACCGGGCTTACCGCATGGGACGGGGGATCCAGGCCGGACGGGTGTGGATCAACTGCTACCACCTCTACCCGGCCCACGCCGCCTTCGGTGGCTATAAGCGCTCCGGCATCGGCCGCGAGACCCACCTCAAGGCACTGGGGAACTACCAACAGACCAAGAACCTGCTGATCAGTTACGACCCCAACCCATTGGGCTTTTTCTAACGACCCTGTGCCTTAGAACCCGTCATCCATGGGGGCCTCTGGGCCCCCATCTTTATGGCGCTTTGGCCATAATTTTGTGGCCATCGGCAGCGTCCATAGCTCAATGCCACGCGGTGGCCTATCTGGCTGCGCGGCCCGGCCTGAGTCAGGAGCCGCCCCTGAGGGCAACAGCTGATATCACCCCCGGCGCAGGTGAGACCACATCCGTTTCAGCCTGGGCAATAGACCCGGCGCTTCATCCGGCACTGCCTCTTCGGCCGTCATCGGCGGCAAAGCCACCCGGGGCGACAACTGAGACAGCAGCCCCTCAAGACTCTCCGCCAAACGTTGATGGGGGAGTTGACCCGGGATCTCCAACCACACGCTGCCACTCTCGTTTTCCAGCACCAGCATCTCTTCCCCCTCGCCCAGGAGGCCGATAAAGATCGTGGCAGGCTGTTTGAGGCTGCGCTTCATCATCAGGTGACCTATCAGGTTCTCCTGCAATCGGGGCAGCTCCTCCGGGCTCCAAAGCTGCAGCAACTCCCCCTGGCCAAATTCCGCGTCAAACTGCAGCGGCCCGGCAAAAAATTGGCCGTAGTGGGCGCTCACCGACGGATGGAGCGTCAGGGACAACGCGGCCTCGATATTATCGAAGCGAACCTGGGGCTGCTGGGCCACCGGCTGCCACAGAGCCCTCCCCTCCTCGTCCCTGCCCTGCAGCGCCGGCCCCGGCTCATCCTGCTCGCAAGCGGGCAGAGTTCCCAGGCTCCTCTGCCAGGCCTGAAGGTAACGCTGAATGAAATGGGACAGGGGAGATTCCGGCATCATGGGCCTCTTACTGGGTGAATTACGGTAAACTGATGCCATATTGTGTCACGAATTGAGATGATCATGTCACACCACGATCCCTACAAGGGCGCGGACGCCCTCAACGGCCTGACCCTCGGCCAACGCACCCAGTACCACGACCAGTACGATCCCAGCCTGTTGCAGGCGGTCCCCCGCAGCCTGAACCGGGACGCACTGGGCCTCAGTGGCCCCCTGCCCTTCGGTGGGGCAGATCTCTGGACCGGCTTCGAGCTCTCCTGGCTCAACGCCAAGGGGAAGCCGATGGTGGCCATCGCCCACTTTCGCCTGCCGGCCACCAGCACCAACCTGGTGGAATCCAAATCCTTCAAGCTCTACCTCAACAGCTTCAACCAGACCCGTATCGCCTCCATGGCCGAGCTAACGGAGCGCCTGCAGCGGGATCTCAGCGTCTGTGCCGAGGGGGAGGTGGAGGTTGAGCTGGTGCGGCCACAGGCGTTTGCCCGACAGGGCCTGGTGGAGCTGGAGGGGGAGTGTATTGATGAGCTCGATATCGCCATCGACAACTACGATTTTCGTCCCGACTACCTGGAGGAGGCGGCCCGGGGCGAGTGGGTCTCGGAAACCCTGCGCAGTGATCTGCTCAAGTCCAACTGCCTGATCACCTCCCAGCCGGACTGGGGCAGCGTCCAGATCCGGTACCAGGGGCCGAAGATCGACCATGAAGCCCTGCTGCGCTACCTGATCAGTTTCCGCCAGCACAACGAGTTTCATGAGCAATGCGTGGAGCGGATCTTCATAGACCTGAAGCGCTACTGCCACTGTGACAAGCTCAGCGTCTACGCCCGCTACACGCGGCGCGGTGGCCTGGATATCAACCCGTTCCGATCCGATTTTGAACCGGTTCCGGGCCACAACACCCGCCTTGCCCGCCAGTGACCGGGAGCCTCCGGCGACTCGGGTCAGATGGCTCAGGCCGTTTCCGTGCTCCGTGCCAGGTTCCTCATCACTTCGTTGTAAGTCATGAAGTAGGTCTCTTTGCCAAACAGCTCGAGGTTGGGGATCACCCCTTTGCGGACAAACAGATCCAGGGTCGAGGGGAGCGGATCTACCAGCACCAGCTTGCGGCTGTAGATGGCAGCCAGGCGAACCAGGTCCAGGTAGCTGTGGCTTGGGGTCTGGTAGCTGAGATCGGCCCAGTAGCGCGCCGTTTCCACCAGCTCCGGCGGAAAGTTCCAGTGCTTCAGTACCGCTTCCCCCAACTGGGGACTAAGCCGCTCGATCACCCGCATCAGGCGCTCGTGGTCGGTAAAGAGATGGGGGTAGCGCTCAAACTGCTTTATCAGGGGCAAGGCACCGATATTGTGGACCTGGCAGGCCAGCAACAGGGTATCGCTATTGAGGTGCAGCAGGCTGCCCTGCTCATGTTGACAGGCCAGCACCCCAAGGGCACAGCTGGCCACCTCGATATTGCTCTGCCAGAGCGTCTCCAGCACCTCCCAGGCGGTGGGTTGCTCAGTGAAGAACAGTTGATGCATAGCCGCTGCGGAGGCCTGGTTCCGCAGCAGCTCCTCTCCCAGGCGTTTGGCGGCTTTGCTGAGGCTGTCAGCCTGGCGATCTCCGCCGAAGCCGGCGGAGTTGGCCAGCGCCACCATTCGTGCGGCCAGGGCGGGGTCTTTATTGATCTCCTGGACCAGTCTCTCCAGTGCGACGCTCTTGGTCACCGCCAGGTTGCGAACATTCATCGCCACTTCCGGCAGGCTTGGCAATACCATTTTATCGTCGTTGATCATCTGCACCAGCTGGATCAACATCGCCCTTTCCGTTGCCATCGTCGTTTTATCTCTTCCTTGAGTCCCTTACGGCAGTCACCGAAGGGAACCGGGCACAGCGCCCACTTGTCTACATTTGCAACAGCGTCTGGCCGGCAGTAGAATGCCCGCCGCACTGAATGCCCCTGAGGTCACCCATGTTGAAACCCGAACTGCTTTCTCCCGCCGGCACACTGAAAAACATGCGCTACGCCTTTGCCTATGGCGCCGATGCCGTATACGCCGGCCAGCCCCGTTACAGTCTGCGGGTTCGCAACAACGACTTTAACCTTGAGAATCTTGCCACCGGGATCCAAGAAGCACATCAGCTTGGCAAAAAACTCTATGTGGTGTCCAACATTTCACCGCACAACGCCAAGCTAAAAACTTTTATTCGTGACCTCACACCCGTGGTCGATATGGGCCCGGATGCCCTGATCATGTCCGATCCCGGCCTGATCATGATGGTTAAGGAGCAGTGGCCGGACCAGCCGATCCACCTCTCCGTTCAGGCCAACGCCATCAACTGGGCTTCAGTCAAGTTCTGGCAGCAGCAGGGTATCGAGCGGGTGATCCTCTCCCGCGAGCTCTCCCTGGATGAGATCGAGGAGATCCGTATGCGCTGCCCGGAGATGGAGCTGGAGGTGTTTGTCCACGGCGCCCTCTGCATGGCTTACTCCGGTCGTTGTCTGCTCTCCGGCTACATCAATAAGCGCGACCCCAACCAGGGCACCTGCACCAACGCTTGTCGCTGGAAGTACGACGTGCATGAAGCCAAGGAGAACGAGAGCGGGGATGTTGTCGCGGTTGACCCGACCCTGGGCCAGGGGAAACCCAGTGACCAGGTGGTGCTGCTGCAGGAGGCAAATCGGCCCGGTGAATACATGCCGGCGTTTGAAGATGAGCACGGTACCTACATCATGAACTCCAAGGATCTTAGGGCGATCCAGCATGTCGAGCGCCTGAGCAAGATGGGGGTTCACAGCCTTAAGATCGAGGGCCGAACCAAGAGTTTCTATTACGTGGCACGCACCGCCCAACTCTACCGCAAGGCGATCGACGATGCCGCCGCCGGCCGGCCCTTCGACCCCTCCCTGATGGCAGGGCTCGAGTCCCTGGCGCACCGTGGCTACACCGAAGGTTTCCTGCGTCGCCACACCCATGACAGTTACCAGAACTACGATTACGGCTACTCTGTCTCTGACAAGCAGCAGTTTGTCGGCGAGTTTACCGGCGAACGCAATGCGGCCGGTTTGGCGGAGGTGCTAGTGAAGAACCGCTTCGAGGTGGGTAACGGCGTCGAGCTCATGACCCCCCAAGGCAACCTCAACCTGCGGCTGGGCCATATCGAGAACCGCAAAGGCGAAAGCGTCGAGGTGGCACCGGGTAACGGCCACACCGTTTACCTGCCGGTCAATGAGTCGCTGGATCTCTCCCACGCCATCCTGATGCGCAATCTCGATGAGGGCCAGACCACACGCAACCCCAAGGCGGTCAACCCGCTGGCGGAGCAGAAGGCGTAACCCATGGCCCTGAAGATCCTCGACACCTGCATCAACTGCGACATGTGCGAGCCGGAGTGTCCCAATGACGCCATCGCCATGGGCGAGGAGATCTACGAGATCGATCCTGACCGCTGTACCGAGTGCGTGGGCCACTACGATAAGCCTACCTGTGTCAGGGTCTGTCCCATCGACTGCATCGATCCGGACCCGGAGCGGTTGGAAGACGCCGACACCCTGATGGCCAAGTTCCTGATCCTCACCGGCAAGGCCTAGGCTCGAAACCGGCGGCTCGAAATTAACAGCTCGGAATTATCGACTCGAAACAAAAAACGGGGCCCCTAAGATGAGGCCCCGTTTTTGGGTCTTGATGCACCGTCAATCCGTTGTGCCAACGCCGGTATGCAGCGTTTGCAGCGCTCGTTTCAGAGGCCCGGTCGAAGGGCGTGGCAGCCTTGGCCACTGCGCCTTTAGGGAGCGCCCCAGCGTCAGCAACTGCGCTGGTAGATCCATCAGGGGGTAGCGAGAGAGAAGGCTTTTCACCTCCAACGCCAACTCGGTGTCCCCCTCCATCGCCAGGCGCCGCTGGAAAAACAGCGCATCGCCATCATAGCGGCCGGTGCCCACCGCCAGCAGCGCCGCAGCGTCACCACTCATCGTCGCCTCGGCACTGCCATCCTCCCAGCACAGGGTCAGCCGGCCCTGCTCAAACCCCAGCTGCAGTGCAAAGGGCAGCTCAAACACCGCCACTGCAACCCGTCGTCCCTCCAGAAAATCCAGTTCATGGGCGGCGATCGCCGCGGAGAAATGGTTCTGCAGCAGGGGCAACAGGGTTCGACGCAGGGGAGCAATGGGTGGGGTGAGCATATTGAGATCCAAAATTTCAGCAACTTATGCGAATAATAACCAAGCTAACAAGCGAATAATCGGGCCTACATCAAATAAACGGCAGGAGCAGACTGATACCCTTGTCGCACAAAGAATCAAAATGATAACTGCAACATGGAACTGCTTGCTCCGGTTGGCACCCCAGCCAGCCTGCTGCCGACCCTGGAGGCCGGCGCCGACGCCGTCTATGTCGGCCTGAAGGACGACACCAATGCCCGCCGCTTCGCCGGCCTCAACTTCACCCCGGCACAGTTAGGCAGCGCCGCGGATCTGTGCCGACAGCGTCAGCGCAAACTCTACGTGGCGATCAATACCTATCCCCAACCGGGCCAGGAGCAGCGCTGGCACCGGGCGGTGGATGCTGCCTGCGAGGCGGGCGTCAGCGCGGTGATCATGGCCGACCCCGGCCTGTTGGCCTACGCCGCCAAACACCACCCCGAAACCGAACGCCACCTGTCGGTGCAGGCCAGTGCCGCCAACCTGCCCAGCCTGCGTCTCTACCATGAGGCGTTCGGCATCACCCGGGCGGTGCTTCCCCGGGTGTTGGATATGACCCAGATCGAGGCGATCGCCGCGGAGAGTCCGGTGGAGCTGGAGGTGTTCGCCTCCGGCAGTCTCTGCGTCATGGCAGAGGGGCGCTGCCAGCTCTCAAGCTGGGTCAGCGGTCACTCCCCCAACAGTGGCGGCGCCTGCTCGCCGGCCAGCCTGGTGCAGTGGCAGGAGCGCCCGGATGGACGCGAGGTGCGCCTCGGCGGGGCCCTCCTCGACCGCGTTGCACCGGGGGAACCCGGTGGCTACCCGACGGTCTGCAAGGGGCGGTACCGGGTTGATGGCAAGGCCCAGCATGCCATCAGCCGTCCCTGCTCCCTCTCGACGCTGCCGCTACTCCCGCAGATGGCCCGTCTCGGGATCCATGCCCTCAAGCTGGAGGGACGTCAGCGCAGTCCCGCCTACAGTCAGCAGATCACCACCATCTGGCGCGAGGCGATCGACCGGTTCAACCAGCAGGGCGATCAGTACCGCCCGGATCCCAGCTGGCAGCGCCGCTTGCGCGCCCTTTCCGAAGGCCAGGCGCTGACCACAGGCCCCTACCTGAGCGGCTGGCAGTAGGAGGCGGATGATGACAGAAACAGGAGTTAACCCCATGAGACTGAGCCTTGCCCCGAACTGGTGGCCTATGGATCGCCAAGCCCAGCAAAGCTGGCTAGCACAGGCACAGGCCAGTCCGGCAGAACGTATCGTTTTGGGAGAAACCGTCTGTCGGCTGAGAGACAGAATGGCCCCAAGAACCCTGCTCGAACACGCCCAGGCGCTCAAGGCTGCCGGTAAAGAGGTGGTATTGGCCAGCCTCAACATGGTCGCCAGCGAGGCCGACCTGGCCCTCGTCCGCGGCGTCTGCCGCCAGAACGAGTTCCCGCTGGAGGCCCACGACATGGCGGGGGTCGCCCTGGCCCATCAGCATGGTCTGCCGTTCATTGCCGGTGCCGGCCTCAATATCTACAACCTGGATGGGATCCGCTGGCTCCTCTCCCTGGGGATGGTTGGCTACCAGCCACCGATGGAGATGGCAGCGGATACCCTGGCGACCCTGATGGCCCAGTGCCAGGCGGCGCAACTGCGAGACCGTTTTAGCTTAGAGATACTGGGCTATGGCCGGCCGGTGCTGGCGGTATCCGCCCGCTGCAGCAGTGCCCGTGTTGCTGGTCGTAACCGTCAGCGATGCAACAAGGTCTGCCAGCAGCAGGGCGCCCTACCGGTGGAAACCCTGGAGCAGCAGCCGTTGCTCACCCTCAATGGCGTACAGGTCCACGGACACCGTCCCCAGGATCTGCTCGGCGAGCTGGCACTGCTCAGGGCGTTAGGCGTGGAGTGGCTGAGGGTGGATCCCGGTCCGCAGGGGGCGCAGCCCTGGCTGAAGGACCTGCAGCGGGCGCTGGCCCAGCAGGAAGACGCCTTTACCCCGCCGGAGCCGGGGATCCGCCATTTCTGGCAGCGACCCGAAGGGGATTTCGCCCTTCACGGGGATTAAGGGGGGGATAGAGCCCGATTCAACCGTTACTTCGTTGGATCAGCACCAGGGCATAGAGCAGCCAGATCCCGACAAACAGCAGCAGCAGCCAGCCGTTGAGTGCCGGCCACCAGAGCGTGGGACGGTCGGCACCGAAGAGTCCGTAGGCGTAACGGTCCATCAGCAGCAGGTCCCGTCGGGGATCCGCCAGCATCGAAAGCGCACAGCCTGTTGCTGCCAGCGCCGGCAGCATGCCCCAGCGCGGCGGGCTCTCCTTTAAGATGGCAAAGCAGTAAAGCACGGCGCTAATGGGGGTCATCAGGTAAAGGGCGGTCATCGCGTCGCTGTGCAGCTGCCCCACGTTGACCGGGAACAGACCGCAGGCGGCCACCGACAGCGACAGCAGGATACCGGACAGTTTCAACGACCAGGAGATGGGCGCCGAGTGGCGATGCCAACGACGGGAACTGAAACTGACCAGCAGTGCCAGACCGCCGAAAAACATCCCACCATTGACCAGCACTGCCAGGGAGGAGGTGTCGTACCGCCCCAGCTCCGACAGGGTATGGGTGAGGAAGCTGAACCGCTCCCCCGCTTCACCCCGGTAAACCCAACCCGCCAACAGCGGCGGGATCACCAGCAATAAGAGGCCGATAATCCCCAGGCGATTGCCCAGCCTGGACAGGAATTGGTCACCCGTTTGCGCCATCTTCTCCGCTGACCCCCACTGAATCTTCCCCCTACTCTAATGTGCAGCGCCGAAAAACGCAGCAAATCTCTCGTCTCCCGCCCTGCTGCTGACGGCCGCACAAGCGACTGCCAAGGCGGATTCAACCACCAGCGGAGACGTTCCCTCTCTCGGCAACGGGATACCGAGGTGCTAGCTGCGCGCCGTGTAGTGGCCCTGGCCGATCCACTTGTAGGTGGTCAGGGCATCCAGTCCCATGGGGCCGCGGGCATGGAGTTTCTGGGTGCTCACCGCCACCTCGGCACCCAGTCCAAACTGGCTACCATCAGTGAATCGGGTGCTGGCGTTGACGTACACCGCCGCCGAGTTGATGGCGTTGACAAAGCGCTCTGCGGTCGCCAGGTCATCGGTCAGGATGCTCTCGGAGTGATCACTGGAGTGGGCCCGGATATGATCGATCGCAGCCTCGACATCCTCGACCACCTTGATCCCCAGAACCAGCGATAACCACTCCTGGTCGAAGTCCTCCGGCCCCGCCACCTCGGCGAGTGCCCCGATATGGGCCAGTGCCTCAGGGCAGGCCTTCAGGGTCACCCCCTGATCCTGCAGCGCCTTGGCCAGGCCGGGCAGCAGTTCGGCAACGATCGCCTTGTGTACCAGCAGGGTGTCCAGGGCGTTACACACCGTCGGCCGCTGCACCTTGGCGTTGATCACCAACTCCGCCACCGACGATAACCGGGCCGCCCTGTCCACGAACATGTGGCAGATCCCGATGCCACCGGTGATCACCGGGATGCGGGAGTGCTCGATACAGAGTCGGTGCAACCCGGCGCCACCACGGGGGATCAGCATGTCCACGTAGTGATCCAGCTGCAGCAGAGCAGTCACCAGTCCCCGGTCCGGATTGTCGATCAACTGGATCGCCGCGGTAGGCAGGTTGCGGGCCTCTAGGGCGGCATGCAGCGAGGCCAGCAGGGCCCGGTTGGAACGGACCGTCTCCTTGCCGCCGCGCAAGATGGCCGCATTGCCAGTTTTCAGCGCCAGAACCGCCACGTCGATGGTGACATTGGGTCGGGCTTCGTAGATCACCCCGACCACCCCCAGGGGGATACGCCGACGGGAAAGGCGCATCCCGTTGTCCAGCAGGCGACTCTCCAGCTCCTCCCCCACGGGATCCGCCAGGGCGATCACCGTCTCAATGTCAGCCCGGATTGCCGCCAGGCGCTCCGGGGTCAGCTGCAGCCGATCCAGCATGGCACCGCTGAGTCCGGCCGCTTGCGCCGCAGCCATATCCTCCGCATTCGCCGCCAGGATGGCGGCCTCATCCTGCAGCAACCGTGCCGCGATGGCGGCCAGCAGTCGATTCTTGGCCTCGCCACCCAGCCCCATCAGGGCATAGCTGGCCTTTCGTGCAGCCTGGCCCATGGCCAGCAAGGGATTCTCAGTCATAACACCACCAGGTCATTTCTGTGGATCAACGCCGGGCCATGGCTGTAGC
Organism: Ferrimonas gelatinilytica; assembly: GCF_039544205.1. NCBI lineage: Bacteria > Pseudomonadati > Pseudomonadota > Gammaproteobacteria > Alteromonadales > Ferrimonadaceae > Ferrimonas > Ferrimonas gelatinilytica. The sequence continues at coordinate 161,176 of NZ_BAABLF010000008.1, forward strand.
CCAGGGTTGCTTCAATATCTTTTGAGTGATGCCCCATCAGGCGTTCGATCTCCTGGGCGCCGTAGCGGCTGATCCCGCGGGCCACCGGACGGCCACGGCGATCCGCCAGCACCAGCGTCGCACCACGGACAAACTCCCCCTCCACCGCCAGTACCCCTTTGGCCAGAAGGCTGGAGCCCTTGCGACACAGCGCTTCCACCGCGCCCTCATCCAATCGCAGGGCACCGCAGGGAGGCGGGCCCGCCAAAATCCAGCGCTTACGACCATCCAGCAGGGAGCTTTGGGGGACGAAACGGGTTCCCAATGCTTCGCCGGCACAGAGTCGTTCGATCACCCCCTCGACATGGCCACTGGCCACTACCGCCGGGATCCCGGCCCGGTTGGCGACATCGGCGGCCTGCAGCTTGGTGGCCATGCCGCCGGTGCCCAGGTTGGTGCCGCTGCCGCCCGCCAGGGCGCGCAGGGATTCGTCGATGCGGTGCACCTCGGGGATCAACTTAGCATCGGGGTTGCCACGGGGATCGGCATCATAGAGCCCCTGCTGATCCGTCAGCAGCATCAGCAGATCCGCCTCCGCCAGCAACGCAGCCAGGGCGGAGAGATTGTCATTGTCTCCCACCTTGATCTCGGCGATCGCCACAGCGTCGTTTTCGTTGATGATCGGGATCACCCGGTGGTCCAGCAGGGCATGCAGGGTATCCCGGGCGTTGAGGTAACGCTCACGGTCGTCCAGGTCCGCCCGGGTCAGCAGGATCTGCCCGACGTGCAGGCCATAGAGGTTGAAGAGGGTTTCCCAGGCGCGGATCAGTTGGCTCTGACCCACCGCCGCCAGCATCTGCTTGGAGGAGAGGGAGTCCGCAAGCTGTGGAAAGCCCAAGTGCTCCCGCCCTGCGGCGATCGCCCCTGAGGTTACCAGGACGATCTCCACCCCCGCCTGGTGCAGCCGCGCCATCTGGCGCACCAGCTCCACCATGTGGGCGCGATCCAGCCTGGGGCTGCCGGAGGTCAGCACGCTGGTTCCCAGTTTCACCACGATTCGGCTGGGCAATCTGTTGTTCATCGGATCCTGATTCTGCGACGGGTAACGATTTAGCTAAGTTACCGTAATTTTCCTACGAAACCACCCAGTTTCACCTCGCCGTTAACCATAATCGGATGAAGATCTCGTCCCGTCCCTCCTCTTAATCCAGCGCCTCCGGACGACCTCCCCGTAGCCTGCTCCGATAATCGGCTCCCGCCGTTTTACGGTGCCGCCTGAACAACAAAAAACGCCACCGCGAAGCGATGGCGTTTTCTGACAAAATGCTGACGCCGAGCGGGCTCAGCTCATCATGAACTTAACGATGAACAGCAGGGCTAACAGGGCGACAGGCAGGCTGATCTCCCGCAGTCGGCCGGCTAAGAGCTTCACCGCCGCATAGGTGATAAAGCCGATGGCGATACCGTGGGCGATGGAGAAGGTCAGCGGCATCATCAGCACGGTGATCACCACCGGCGCCGCTTCGGTCAGGTCGTCCCATTTGACGTTAACCAGGCCGGACATCATCAGGATGGCGACGTAGAGCAGTGCCCCTGTGGTGGCGTAGGCCGGCACCATCCCCGCCAGCGGCGAGATGAACAGGCAGGCCAGGAACAGCAAGCCCACCACAACGGCAGTCAGGCCAGTGCGACCGCCCGCGGCCACTCCGGCGGTGCTCTCCACGTAGCTGGTGGTGGTCGAAGTCCCCATAAAGGCACCGGCCAGGGTGGCGGAGGAGTCCGCCAGCATGGCGCGGTTGGCCCGGGGCAGACGACCGGCCTCGTCCAGCATTCCACCTTTTTGCGCCACAGCCACCAGGGTGCCGGAGGTGTCAAAGAGATCGACAAACAGGAAAGCGAAGATCACCGCCACCATGGAGACCTCCAGAGCACCGGTAATGTCCAGGGCCGCAAGAGTCGGGGCCACAGAGGGCGGCATGGAGACCATACCGCCATAAGCGACGTCGCCAAACAGCAGAGCCAGAGCAGTGACGACCAGGATGGCGTACATCACCGCCCCTTTCTTGCCAGCATTTACTAGGGCAATGGTCAGGAAGAAGCTCAGTGCCGCCATCACCGGGCCGAAACCGGTGATGTCACCCAGCCCCACCAGGGTTGCCGGATTGGCCACGATGATACCGGCGTTCTTGAGTCCAATCAGCGCCAGGAACAGGCCGATGCCACCGGCGATACCGATCCGCAGTGAAACAGGGATGGCGTTCATCAGCCACTCTCGTACCTTGAACAGTGACAGCACCAGGAACAGGAAACCGGACAGGAACACGGCCCCAAGAGCGGTCTCCCAACTGTGCTGCATCTCCAGTACGACGGTATAGGTAAAGAAGGCGTTTAGCCCCATCCCAGGCGCCAGCGCGATGGGGTAGTTAGCTAGCAGGCCCATCACCATGCAGCCAACGAAAGCCGCAACGCAGGTCGCCACGAACACGGCGCCGCGATCCATACCGGCGTCCGCCAACATGGTGGGATTGATAAAGATGATGTACGCCATGGTCAGGAACGTGGTCACTCCGGCGATCACTTCCTGACGGACGCTGGAACGGTTCTCGGTGAGCTGAAACAGCTTTTCTAGCATTTTGAGACCTTATCGGTAGGTTTGATTTTTTATTCGGGAGGGGCACGCTCCGGGGATCGCGCGGGGCGGGATTATGCGGTTTTTTAGTGGCCTTAACCAGCGGGGAAGCCTAAGGCAAGAAAAACAGACAAATCGCTGGAGCGAACAGTGGCCAATCGCATCGAAACGAGCAGTGCCGTTGACAATACCCCGCCCACTGGGCAAAAGAAGCCAGTTAAGCCGTCGTGGTTTTGTGCTGGTTAGAAAGAAGCTCAACGAGGGGCAAAAAAAACACCGGCCAAAAGGACCGGTGCAAAACATGAGAGACGCTTTAGGGGATCCCAAAAAAGGGGAAACCTAGGGATGAAAGCGCTGAGTGATCAGACGTCCATCGCAAACACGATGCCTCTGCTCCAGGCAGGGTCATACCAGGTGTTGTACAGGGTGACGTCGTAAGAAAACGGATAATTCATAACCATACTCCTGAAAATAAAAAAGATGACAAATCCCGAAGGTGCGGTTCCCTGGCGCAAGCTCGGTTCCTTGGAGTCATCGATTCTCGGTTCCGTGGAGAAAAATCGTCTTCCTGACCTATCCCGTCGACCGTGGACGACAGCGGATGCAGTCAATCTACCAAAATGTAGTTTTATTACAACAAAAATCGCGATGAAATCGCTAAAAGGCGGAAAAATGGATCTGGACGCCCACTTTTTCAGCAAGAAAACGACAAACCGAGGGGCTGAACGCCCCTCGCAGCAATCTTCACCATGCTTTGCTGGCACTGACGCCTCGGACGCGCCCTGGCTTTGGTGCTTCCCGGTTTGGATTAGTGATCCAGCAGTTGTGACAACAGGGTCGCCACCGGGACCGCCGTCGGAGTGCCATAGAGCGGATCCCGGGCATCGGTCGCACTGCCGGCGATATCCAGGTGCATAAAGGCGATGGGCTTGTCACTGCCGACACCATGCTGATCCAGTCCCCCAGCCTGACAGAGGAAGGCGGCGGGGAACTGATGGCCACGGGCGATCGCCACCGAGGGACCGTTATTGGAGGAGAGCAGGTCCTCGGACGGCGTTCGGGGGGCCACCTGGGCAAAGTCCTCTCGGCGCAGCCGGGACAGTTCAAAGGGTTCACCCCACTGCTCGGAGATCGCCTGCAGTTCGCCCCCCATCGCCTGCTCACGTGCCACCGCGTTCTCCACCACGGCGCTGTAGGAGCCGTAACTGCGAGCCACGTGACCGGTCAGGGTCGCCACCGAGAAGAGTACAGGATCCGACACCTGCTCCGCTTCGAGCCTCAGGTGGGAGAGCAGATCCGCCAGCACCAGACGGCCCTCGGCATCGGTATTGCCGATCCGGACCCGCTTGCCGCTGTGCCCGGTGATGATCTCATCCGGCACGATGGCCGCCTTTCCAAGGCTATTGCGTACCAGCCCCAGCTGGGCCACTACCCTGACACCCTTGGGTTTCAGGATCGCCAAGGCTCGCATCAGGCCCGCGACCGCGGCGGCACCGCCCTTATCCCGGCTCATTCCGGCCATGGCGCCACCGATCTTCAGATCCGCCCCACCGGTATCGAAGGTAACCCCCTTACCCGCCAGGAACCAGTTACGGGTGACCACCCCCTCACCCACGTACTCCAGCCGCACCACCCGAGGTTCATGGGCCGATACTCCGTAGGAGGCCCGGGCCACGCCGCTGAGCAGAGGAAAATCCCGTTCGATCACCTCCGGGCTCTCGATTACCGAGACCTTCACCGCACTGTCAGCGAGCGCCTGCTGACAGTAGCGAGCAAAGGCGGGCGGGGCCATCTGTTCCGGATCCCCAACACAGAGATCCCGGGCCAGGATCCGCCCCTGCTCCAACGCGTTGGCCCGCGCCTCCCGCTCCAGCCCCAACACTCCCAAGGTCAGATCATCCGTCTCCACATCAAAGGGTTGGTACAGCGCATGACCGGCCCCCAGTAGCGCCACCGAGAGCGCCTCGCTGTAGCGCAGCTGCTCATTGGCGTTATCCACCAGCAGCAGCGGGCGACTCGCCCCCGCGCGTCGGGCCAGGGTCACGCCGGCTGCGGCAGCTTCGGCAAAGGCGCGCACATCCTGGTACTCCGCATTCAAGGTACCTGTGGGTGCCAGGATAAGGCGGCCACCGGCCAGTCCGGGGGCCTGCAGCAGGACCGACTCCTTCCCGACCCGTTGATCCACACTGGCGGCATGGCTGACCAGTGGGGCCACTTCCGGATAGTCCGTCAACTGGAACCCCTCGCTGATCACCACCAGGGCATCCCACTCCCCCTGCCCGAAGATCGCGTCCCGCTCCGTCACCGACTGCCAATGCAGATTGCTCATGCTCGTTTCCTTTTCCCGTGTTAAATACAGCCCCAGACCATAGCAGTGAAGGCCTCATCAGGGCTAACCATATCAATAGGTTAGCCCGTTAATTCCCCTAGCTGGGCGTAGCGTCCCCTTTCCAGGGCGAGATCGGCCTGGCGCGCCGACTGGCCACGCTGTGTTACACTGCTCGCCCGTAGATATGGCCGCTGCGGCCATCTCGTCACTGCCTGTATGTTGACCCAATAAGGAGAGTGCTGTGTCCGTCTTAAGCACCCTGGAACCCCGGGGCCTCTGGTCCTGGTTCGATACCATCTGCGCCATTCCTCACCCATCGAAACATGAGATTGCCCTGCGGGACCATATCCAGCAGTGGGCCGAGCAGCGCGGGATCCCCACCCGCGTCGACACCGTTGGTAACCTTATCCTGACCAAACCGGCCACCCCGGGCATGGAGGGACGCAAGGGGGTGATCCTGCAGGCCCACCTGGACATGGTGCCGCAGAAAAATAGCGACACCGGGCACGACTTCACCCGTGACCCCATCCTGCCCCGCCTGGTGGAGGAGGATCAGTGGGTCGCCGCCACCGGGACCACCCTGGGTGCCGACAACGGCATCGGCATGGCCTCCGCCCTGGCGGTGCTGGCCGCCGACGACATCGAACATGGTCCGCTGGAGGTCCTGCTGACCATCGACGAAGAGGCGGGCATGACCGGTGCCTTCGGCCTGGAGGCCGGCCTGCTGAACGGTGAGGTGCTGATCAACACCGACTCCGAAGAGGAGGGTGAGGTGTACATGGGCTGTGCCGGGGGCGTCGACGTCGCCCTGACCCTGCCGGTGGTTCGCGAGCCCCTGCCCGCCCAGCATCAGGTGGTGGAACTGGCCCTGACCGGCCTTAAGGGTGGCCACTCCGGCTGTGATGTCCACACCGGTCGCGGCAACGCCAACAAGCTGCTGGCCCGCTTCCTGTTTGGCCATGCCGACGAGTTGGGTCTGCGCCTGCTGGAGCTCAAGGGCGGCTCGCTGCGTAACGCCATCCCTCGCGAAGCCTGGGCCAAGGTGGCTGTGCCCGCAGACAAAGCCGACACGCTGGCCAGCCTGGTTGAACAGTACCAGGGGCTGTTGAACGACGAGTTGTGTGGCGTGGAGAACCCGATCAAATTCGCCCTGCGACCCACCGAGGGCACCCAGGTGATCGACCGTGACGCCCAGGGTCGACTGCTGGCAATGCTGCACAGCGGTCCCAACGGCGTGATCCGCATGAGCGATGCCTTCCCCGGCGTGGTGGAAACCTCCCTCAATACCGGCGTGATCACCACCGAGGAGGATAAAATCCTCACCCAGTACCTGATCCGCTCCACCACCGATTCTGGCCGCAGCATGGTGGAAAACATGCTCAAGGCCCTGGCCCAGTTGGGCGGTGCGCAGTGTGAGCTTTCCGGTGCCTACCCCGGTTGGAATCCGGATCCGAGCTCGCCGATCATGAAGGTGGTGCGGGAAACCTACCAAAGTCTGTTTGGTACCCTGCCCAACATCCAGGTGATCCACGCCGGTCTCGAGTGCGGCCTCTTCAAGGAGCCCTATCCGCACCTGGACATGGTCTCCATTGGCCCCACCATCCGCTTCCCCCACTCCCCGGATGAGAAGGTGCACATCGAGTCCGTCGGCAAATACTGGCAGCTGCTGCTGGCGGTGCTCAAGGCGATCCCGGCCAAGTAAGCCGCCTTTCGCCTCGTCCCGGGATAAACCAAAAAATCCGAGCCCTCAGCAGGGCTCGGATTTTTTATGGACGCCCCGTTAGGGCAACAGACCGCTGCGCCGCAAAGAGTAGGGCCACAGGTAGAAGGATCTCCTGACGATTGTCGCAAATAGTGCAATGTGCGCTGGCTCACAACGCTGTGCGCACCGGACTCTTTTGCTAGACTGCCGCCGTGCCCGACTCCCCCGCTAATGAGTGCTGCCCCACATGGTAAACGGCCTGATCCTGACCCTCATCATCGTCGCCTTCGTGCTGATCGTCATCGAGGACATCATCCACGTGAACAAGGCGAAAACCACCCTCTTCTTCGGCACTCTGTGCTGGATCCTCGCCTATATCGCCCCCCTTAACGGCTGGGATCCGGACACCCTGCACCAGAAGCTGGAGCACAACATCCTGGAGATCGCCACCTTGTGGCTGTTCCTGATGGCAGCGATGACCTTTGTCGCTTACCTCAACGCCAAGGGGCTGATCCAGACCCTGGTGAGGCGGGTACTGCCCACCACCCTGTCGGAGCGCAAACTGCTGTTCATGATCGGCAGCTTCGCCTTCCTGCTCTCCTCCATCTCCGACAACATCACCGCCACCCTGATCGCCCTGGCGGTGGTGCTATCATTGGGCCTGGAGCGGCGCAAGCTGCTGAAGTTTGTCACCCTGATCATCTTTGCGGTCAACTCCGGCGGGGTCTCGCTGATCACCGGTGACGTTACCACCCTGATGATCTTTCTGGCAGGCAAGATCAGCATCGACAACCTGATGCTGCTTATCTTTCCCTCGGCCCTGGCAGTCTTGCTGCTTGCCGGCCTGCTCAGCCGAGGGCTGAATGGCCAGGTGCAGCTGCCCCAGACACCGCTAAAACCGGTGGAGAAAACCGACATCGCCATCGCCCTACTGTTTTTGACCACCATCGTCGCCACTCTATTGCTGAGCGTTTTCTACTCGGTTCCACCGCTGCTGACCTTCCTGTTCGGCCTAGCCACCATGTTCCTGTTGGCGCAGCTGCTGATGCGCCATAAGAGGGTGGACAAGGCGATCATCGATTACATCCGCGAGATCGAGTACGACACCCTGCTGTTCTTCGTCGGAGTACTGCTGCTGGTGGGGGCGATGAAGGAGATCGGGGTGCTGGATGGCTTCACCCGCCTTTACCAGGTGCTGCCACCGGAGCTGGCCAACTACGCCATGGGTATGCTCTCTGCCGCGGTGGATAATGTGCCCCTTACCGCCGCCCTGCTCAAGGCCGACATCACCATGGCGCCCCAGCAGTGGCTGGCATTCACCTACGCTACCGGCGTGGGCGGCTCCATGCTGGTGATCGGTTCCGCTGCCGGGATCATCGCCATGAGCAAGGTCAAGGAGCTCACCTTCCTCAGCTACCTGAGGATGGGCCTCTACCTGCTGATCGCCTACTCCTTCGGTTACCTCGGCGCCTACTGGGCCGGTGGCCTGATCTGAGCGAGCCGGGCGGTATTAGGCCCGGTTACTCAGCCAAAGGCTCTGGTAGGGCTGCAGGGTCAGGGTCGCCTGCAGATCGGCCAGCTCCATGCCACTTTGCAAGTCGCTCCAGGTTTCGGTGTCGATCAGGTTCAGTGCCGACAGAGGCAGCGGCTGGGGCTGGTCGCTCACGTTGTGGATGGCAAAGATGCTCTGCTCCCGGTCCGGGCTCTGACGCCAGAACCCCAGCAGTTCATTCCCCAGCTGCAGGGTGTACTGGGTCGCATTGGGGTGGAACGCCTTCTGAGCACGTCGGATTGCCATCAGCCGCTTTACCCCCTCGAACACCTGGTGGTGGTGACTTCCCGCGTCCGCCAGCAGGGCCAACAGCCTGGCGTAATCCCACTTGTGCCGGTTGATGTGGCGGTTGTGGTTGCTGTTGGCAACCCGCTCATGATCATTCTCCGTCCCCAGCAGCGAGTGGATGTAGAGTGCCGGGATCCCCTCGATCCCCAGCATGATGGCGTGGGCACAGAGAAAGCGTGCCAACTGCCACTCATCCTCCCCCTTAGCGGTGCCGGCCATGGCATTCCACAGGCTGATATTGAGCTCGTAAGGGCTGCGCTGACCGCCTGACCGGCCCCGGTAGGAGATCCGGCCGCCGAAGGCGTCCATCGCCGTGACCATCTGCTGGATCTCCCCATCGGAGAGGATCCCCTCCGCCGGCCGCAGGCCGATGCCATCGTGGGAGGCGAGGAAGTTGAAATAGGCGGTGCCGTTGCGAGCCGGTGGCAGGGTCATCAGCCAGTTGCGCAGGTGCCGACAGTTGCCCGTCAACAGGGTGTGCAGCAACAGCGGCGGCAGGGAGAAGTTGTAGATGGCATGGGCCTCGTTGCCGTTGCCGAAATAGGCCAGGTTCTCCCGGTGCGGGATGTTGGTTTCGGTAATGATGATGGCGTCCGGCCGCTGGTGCTCCACCAGCAGCCGCAACAGGCGCACCAGGATGTGAGTCTGCTCCAGGTTGATACAGGGTGTACCCGGGACCTTCCAGACGAACGCCACCGCATCGAAACGAAACACCCGGATCCCCTGCTCCAGGTAGAAGCGCAGGATCGCCACGAACTCCTTGAGCACCTCCGGGTTGGCGAAGTTGAGATCCACCTGGTCCGGGCTGAAGGTGCACCACACCAGACGCTCCCCGCTGAGGGTCTGGACGGGGTTAAGCAGGGGGCTGGTACGGGGGCGCACCACGGTGCTGAGATCCCAGCTGAGATCGGCTTCGACGAAGTAACCCTTGCCCGGTGACTTCTCCTGGCGAAAGTTTTCGAACCAGCCGCTGCGGCTGGAGCAGTGGTTGATCACCACGTCCGCCATCAGGTCGAAGCGGCTGGCGATCTCGCGGATCTGGGGCCAGTCGCCCACCGACTGATTGACCTGGTAGTAGTCGATCACCGCGAAGCCATCATCGGAGCTGTAGGGGAAAAACGGCAGGATATGAACCCCGCTGATGCACTCCGCCAAGTAATGGCCGAGGAAGTGATTCAGGTTTTCCAGTGGCAAGCGGGCATCGGAGAGCAGGGTGTCGGCGTAGCTGATCACGAACAGGTCTTTCTCGTCCCACTGGTTGCAGTAGGGCTCCGGTTCCGGTCCGCCCGGCACCAGGCGCATGATCTCTATCAGCTCATCCGCCAGCACCTTGACCTCTTCATCGGGATACAGCGGGCCCAGTAATTGGGCAACCCGGGTGGAGAGCGTCATCATGAAGCCAGCTCCTTATGATCCGACTCCACGGCATCCACCAGGCGGTCGTATACATCCGGCATGGCGGAGAGCACCCGGTTCCAGCTGGGGATAAACGGGGTCTCCATGGGGTTATCGAGGAAATGGTTGCCCGCCTTGATGATGTTTTCAGCAAACAGCTCGACCGCCTTCTCCTCCTTGTGAATGTCCAGGTCCAGTCCGTTGATGATGGCATCACTGCGATAGGTCTCGATGAAATCCAGGGCGATACGGTAATAGGTGGCCTTGATGGTACGCAGTACCCCGGGGCTGAACACGGTACCCTGGGTTGCCAGCTTACGGATCATCGCCTTAATGATGTCGATGGACATCCGTGACAGACCACCGCTGTCATTCCCGGCACTGAGATCCTGATGCTTATGATCGTAGCGGTCGGCGATATCCACCTGGCAGAGCCGGTTGGTGGCGTAGTTGCGTTTCATCTCCGCCAGCACCCCAATCTCCAGCCCCCAGTCACTGGGGATCCTCAGGTCATTGAGCACATCGAGACGGAAGGAGAACTCCCCCGCCAGTGGATAGCGGAAACTGTCGAGAAACTCCAGGTAATCGGACTCGGGGACAATCTTTTTCAGCGCCCGGATCAGCGGTGTCACCAGCAGCCGCGTCACCCGGCCATTGAGGGTTCCCCCGGCCACCCGGGCGTAATAGCCTTTGCAAAACTCGTAGTTGAAGGTGGGGTTGGCCACCGGGTAGATGAGTCGGGCCAGCAGGCTGCGATCATAGGTGAGAATATCGCAGTCATGCAGGGCCAGGGCTTCCACCCGCTGTGTCGCCATGGCGTAACCGAAGCAGTACCAGACGTTGCGCCCCTTACCCGGCTGATCCGGCGCCAATCCTCGTGCCTGCAGCTCTGCATCCAGCGCCCGCAAGCGGGGCCCGTCATGCCAGAGGACACGGTGGTGCTGGGGCAGCTGATCGAAGAACGCGAGGGCGTGGACATACTCCTCACGACTGGCCCGGTCGAGCCCGATGATCACCTGGGACAGATAGGGAACCTTGGCCAACTCCTCGACAATGGCGGGCAGCGCCGGTGTCTGCAACTCAGAATAGAGCGATGGCAGCACCAACCCCAGTGGCCGGGCCTGGGAGAAGCGGCACAGCTCCGCCTCCATCTCCTCAACCGGCCGGTCAGCCAGATTGTGCAGGGTGGTAATGATGCCGTTCTGGTAGTAATCCGCCATAAAATCTCCTTATTGGGTTTCGTCGAGCCAGGCCTGGACCGCCTCGTTCCAGCCCTCGGGGCCGCAGAGCTGAGTCTGGATCACACGGGCATTCGTAGAGGCTCTCGACAGCGTGGGGAAGGGGTGCACCGGGGATCGAACCTGGACTGCGATTTGGGCCGCCTCCAGCATGGCGCTGTCGTTCTGACCATCCCCCAGGGCCATCACCCGTGGGGCCTGGCCCCAAAGCCCGTGGTAATGATCGCAGAGCCAGCGCAACGCACGCCCCTTGTCCGTTTGCCCCAGCAGATGGAGGAATCGCCCTCCCCGGAGCAACCGGTAGCCCGCCCGCTGCACCCGGGACTGGAAGTGCAAAAAGGCATGCTCGGTGTCCTGCCACAACAAAGGTTCACTGTAGGCCCGCTGTTGGGCGGAGGACGCCTGGGTAAGAGAGAGGCCGGTGTGGGCGGCCAGAGTGGCGCTGTCCCAGTCACTGAAGCTCTGCAGGCTGTACCCCTCCTGCTCCCGCAGCGCGTGCAGGAAACCCACCAGGTCACTGCGCCGAGCCCCCAGGACCACGATTTTTCCGCGCGCAGCCTCCGTAGCATGCTGGGCAGAGGCAGGCAGCCAGATGGCTGAGCCGTTCTCCACCACCAGGGGAGCCTCTATCCCGAGTTCCCTGGCCAATGCCTGACTCTCCTCCAGGGTTTTGCTGGTGTTGAAGATCACCGGGATCCCGAGCGACCGGCAGCGCTCCAGTGCCGGCAACGCGGGGCCAAAGTCGTAACTGTGATGATCGAGCAGGGTGCCATCGAGATCGGTGAAGATCAGCCTCGGTGGCGTTTCGGAGAGCGTGTTTTTTCGAGCGGTCATACCTTGTCCTACGTAACAAATCCGAATTGCGCGACTCCCGTCTTTGCCCTCTCTGGCCCCTGCCGGAAGTTCGAGTCGACGGGCCAGTGAAACCCTGGCTCGACGTGACCGACAGCCATGTGGCCATCCTGACGCCAGCGGGTCTCCCTGTTTAAGATAGAGTGCCGCAAGCCAGGTCGCGCAATAACAAGAAGAAACAGAGCAAGGAGCGGGCCAACGACGCCAGTTGGACACAGAGAGGGGAATCGTGGCGATAGGGACCCGAATGCCTTTAACAGGCCTGGCGCATGGGAGGAAAGGCGCACCATAAAGGCGCATGGGCCGGTGACAGCGCGCGCCCTTTTGGGGCAGAACACCCGCATTCAACTGTCCCGCCCCACACCGATTTGGGGCACAGCATTAAGCTCGGCATGGGAGACCCGGGGTCGTCACGGAACGAAAAAAGCCGACTCAAGGTCGGCTTTTGCAACACCTGCTGGTCGCTCTGTGTGGCCATAGACGCTCAGACGGCAAATCTGGGCAACCCGGTCAGAGCTAAGGTACCGGCTCAGATCAGGCCCTGATCCTTGACCGCCTGGCGGTTGAACTCCAGAACCACCTCCTCCACGGAGAGTTCCGGCTGCTCACTGCAGCGCTGGATGATGTAGTCGCGCCGGGCATGACGGCAGGTTTCGATCATCTCACCGCCCTTCTCCTTACCGAAGCGCCAACGCAGGTACTGCATGGCATTGCCATCCGCGTAGGCCACCAGCTTATTCAGGGTCGCCTCGTTGTCGGCATAATGGTTGATGGTACGGCAGTAGGTTTTTTCACCGACGTAGTGGTCGAAGTAATCCGCATCCCGCAACGGCTTGGCTTGGAGAAAGAAAACACCAAGGACAAAGAGCACCCCTGCGACGGCACAGAGCATACCGACGGCACTGATCAGCTGACGATATTGGCTTTGGATCCGCATACTCACCTCCCTAGGCCGGCTGGATTGGGGGCCACCACTGGCGACATCAAAACCAGCCCTTACTTGCAGGCTAGAGCAGCAGATGGGAACGCAACTTGATCCAGATCAACAAGGCGACTTCTTGTCACTTGCGAATCTTTCCACCTTCATCGCCCAGAGAGGAAAAAGGCTTAAAGCAGGCTGAGTTGAGGGTCGGAATGGGGGGCCAGGGTGACGCTCACCCCAACCAGACGGACGCCCCGCCCCCCCCCCCGGGCGAACCCGGTGTGAAGCAATGAGGCCAACCGGGCCGGGTCTAGGGAACTGGCGGGGCAGGCGACCGTGGTTTGCTGAAAGTCACTGAACTTGAGCTTCACACTGAGTCCCCTGAAGGGACGCTCGCCCAGCCGCCGGGCCAACTCCGGCAACAGCGTCAGTAGTTTTGCCAGGCAGTCGGCTTCCGTCTGCAGGTCCCGCTCCAGGGTGGTTTCCACGCCCACCGACTTGCGGATCCGGTTGGTGCGGACCGGACGATCATCGATCCCCTGGGCTCGCTGATGCAACACCGGGCCAAACTTGCCAAACCACTGCTCCAGCTCTACCGCCGTATGCTTCAGCACGTCCGCGCCAAGGTGCAGCCCCCTTTGTGCCAACCGCTCGGCGGTGCGGGGCCCCACCCCGGGGATCTTGCGCAGTGGCAGTCCGGCCACGAACTCGGCACATTGGCCCGGCAGTATCACGCACTGACCGTTGGGTTTGTTCTCATCCGAGGCGATCTTGGCCAGGAACTTGTTGGGGGCGATCCCCGCCGACGCGGTCAAACCGGTCTCGGCCAGGATGGCGGCGCGGATCTCCCGCGCCATCAGGGTGGCGCTGCCTCGGCAATGGGGAGCGTCGCTGACATCCAAGTAGGCTTCATCCAGGGAGAGGGGCTCTATCCTGTCGGTGTAACGCCGAAAGATGGCGCGGATCTGCGCGCTGACCTCCTTGTAGACCGACATCCGACCCGGAACCAACACCAGCTGCGGACAGCGGCGCATTGCCTCGCTGCTGGCCATGGCGCTGCGAACACCATAAGCGCGGGCGGCGTAGTTGCAGGTCGCGATCACCCCTCGACCGGTAGCACGGCCGCCCACGGCAATCGGCTTATCCCTCAACTCCGGGTTGTCCCGCATCTCCACCGCGGCAAAAAAGCAGTCCATGTCCACGTGTATGATTTTGCGCTGCGTCATCGCCGTCCTGCCGGCCCATCCCACAATTACTGTATAAACAGACAGTATTCTAACACAGACCCGACATCCGCCAAGGGGTCGGATCCGCACTCAAGCGAAGCCGCTTAAAAAGGGTTTCCCGGGTCTTGGCTGCTCAACGCCAACATCGACGCACTTTTAGCACGTCGCCCTAGCGGCAGCAGTCAAAGGGGGCTTTTAGCCCCCTTTCCTTTTCGTAAAGAGCGGGTCCATTTACCTCCGGTCGCTGCTCTTCCTCGCTCTCGCTCCGTAAGATCAAGGTAGCGATCAGAATCGGCTTTACCGCTGCGCTATCGCTGCTGAGCGACAAAGTCCGGCTTCGTATCCCTGCCCTCGCGTTCAAGCCCTCTGCCTTCACCCATGCCTCCGCAGGCCCTCTCCTCTGCCTTACCGTGGCTTCACTCGGGTCAGCCTGAAAATCGAGTGAGGCATTCGCCTTAGAGCCGTGAATGGCTAATGACAACAGATCCACTATTTAAGCTTTTCTGTTTTTCCCGAAAAACTGCGAAGAATTCCAAAAATGGCCGTGTCCCAATTGGTGTTGAAACTCATGCTCGCTATGACAGCCAACGGAACTTGATGGCCTGCCAGATCTTTGCCGACTTGGAGTCGCCCGAACGAAGGCGCTTAGGGCAAGGTCTGAGGCCAGGAAGGCCGAAGTGGTGCGCGGAGACAGGATGTCGACTCCCGCCCGTGCCGCAGGCTCAAGCGACGAGAGTGAGGATCAGCGACGATTGGAGGCAATGGGGAGTTGAGAGGGGGAGAATCCCCTCTTGTTGCTGTCGCCAACGCGACAAATACAGCCGATGAACTGCAGAATGTTACGCCCGCGCTGGCGTCCAAAGGAGATGAGAGAACAATCCTCATGAGCAAACGCATTCGGAACCGTATGAATGGCCGTTAAAACTGCGAAGAGGTAAAAAAAGACCCCGCTATGGGGCGGGGTCGTTCACCGTTGCGGCGTCCGGCTCAGAGAATGCGGTTTTTCTGCAGCCGGGCGGCACGCTCCGCCTCCGCTTCCTGCTTGGCGCTCTCTTTGGCCATCCGCGCCTTGCGCTTGTCGCAGGGTTCCGGGCAGTCGCACTCCTTGTCGATGCCGATGCTGCCCAAACCACCACAAGAGCCGCTGATGCTCTTGCGTTTGATCAGGTAACCCACCGACATCATGGCCACCAGAGCCAGCATCAGAATAAAGGTGGCGATAAAGGTGCTCATTGCGACAACTCCTGCAGATATGGGGTAAAGGCACTGGAGTATCGTACCGCAAATTCGCCCTCAAGACCCTTCTCAATCAGCATCACCGGCAAAGATTCCTGCTCCGCCAGAGCCAGGGAGGCCTCGCTGCCCATGACACTGAAAGCGGTGGCCAGGCCATCGGCGGTCATGGAGCTGGGGGCCAGCACGGTGACCGACGCCAGCCGGTTGGTAATGGGGGCCCCGGTACGGGGATCGATCAGGTGAGAGAAGCGCTCTCCCTCCTCCTCGAAGAAGTTACGGTAGTCCCCTGAGGTGGCGACGGCCATATTACCGGGCTCGATGATCTGGGCCACGGAACGCCCCTCATCGTCCGGCTGCTCAATGGCGATACGCCACCGCCTGCCGTCCGGCTTGCGCCCGCGAAGTCGCAGTTCACCCCCAATCTCCACCAGATAGCTGTCAATCCCCCGCGCCTCAAGCAGGTCCGCCACCGCATCCACCCCATACCCCTTGGCGACCGCCGAAAGGTTGAGGGTCAGGGTAGGCAGGCTCTTGTGCACGAGGTTGCCGTCCAGGTGCAGGTGATGCATGCCGGTATGGGCCCGGGCCTCGGCGATAGACTCCGCCGTAGGGGCATGGGTGATCCGCCCCTCGGGGCCGAAGCCCCAGAGATCCACCAGTGGCGAGACAGTAATATCCAGTGCCCCGTCGGTCAGCCGGTAGAGCCGTTGTGACTCCCGGAGCACGGCGATGAAATCATCGTCGAGCTGCATCGGCGTATCGAACCTGTGGCCATTGAACTGGCTGATCAGCGAGTCCGGCCGCCAGTTCGACATGGAGGCGTTGATCTGCTCCAGCCGCGTGTCTACCGCGGCCTGCAGCAGCTGGGGCTGCTCGGGTTGCGCTGCCGACACCCAGGAGATGTGGTAGCTGGTGCCCATGGTCCGGCCCGAAATGGACTGAACCTTGGGTTGCGGCGCACAGCCGCTAAGAACAACAAGGGCCAGCCCCAGGGGGGCCAGCCACTTAATCAGAGTACGAAACAACATCTTTACTCGTGAGTTTTAAAGGGATTAACCGCCGAAATCATCCAGCAGAATGTTGTCATCTTCAACACCCAGATCCTTGAGCATGTTGATCACCGCGGAGTTCATCATCGGCGGCCCACACATGTAGTACTCACAATCTTCCGGTGCCTCGTGGTCCTTCAAATAGTTCTCGTACAGGACATTGTGGATGAAGCCGGTGTAGCCATCCCAGTTGTCCTCGGGCTGCGGATCGGAGAGGGCCACATGCCAGACGAAGTTATCGTTGGTTTCCGCCAGGCCGTCGAAGTCCTCTTCGTAGAACATCTCGCGCTTGGAGCGGGCGCCGTACCAGAAGCTGATCTTGCGCTTGGAGTGCAGACGCTTGAGCTGGTCGAAGATGTGGCTTCGCATCGGCGCCATCCCGGCACCCCCACCGATGAAGACCATCTCAGCGTCGGTCTCCTTGGCGAAGAACTCACCGAAGGGTCCGGAGATGGTGACCTTATCACCGGCCTTGAGGCTCCAGATGTAGGAGGACATCTTACCGGCCGGCAGGGAGAGGTTATTCGGCGGCGGGGTGGCGATCCGCACGTTGAGCATGATGATGCCATGCTCCTCCGGGTAGTTGGCCATGGAGTAGGCGCGGATGGTCTCTTCGTCCACCTTGGATTCGATGTCGAAGAAGCCGAAACGCTCCCAGTCAGGCTTGTACTCGTCCGGAATGTCGAAATCCTTGTACTTGACGTGGTGCGGTGGCGCTTCGATCTGAATGTAACCACCGGCACGGAAGGGAACAGACTCGCCATCGGGGATCGCCAGCTTCAGCTCCTTGATGAACGTGGCCTTGTTGTCATTGGAGACAACGGTGCACTCCCACTTCTTGATCCCGAACACCTCTTCCGGCAGTTCGATCTCCATGTCGTTCTTGACCGCCACCTGGCAGGCAAGACGGCAGCCCTCTTTGGCCTCGCGCTTGTTGATGTGGCTCTGCTCGGTGGGCAGGATCTCGCCACCGCCAGACTTGACGTTGACGCGACACTGGCCGCAGGAACCGCCGCCACCACAGGCTGAGGAGATGAAGATCCCCTCGCCGGCGAGGGCCCCCAGCAGCTTGTCGCCGGGGGTGGTGGTGATCGCCTTATCGGGATCGCCGTTGATGCTGATCGTGATGTCACCGCTGGCAACCAGTTTGGATTTGGCGAACAAAATCACCAGCACCAAAACGGTCACGATGGCGGTAAACATGGCTACGCCGAGTATAATTTCCATCGACTTATCCTTTAACTTGTTTCATTACCGCCGCTTACAGCGACACACCGGAGAAGGACATAAAGCCCAGCGCCATCAGACCCACGGTGATGAAGGTGATCCCCAATCCCCGCAGCCCTGCCGGCACATCCGCATACTTCATCTTCTCACGCAGACCGGCCAGCAGCACGATGGCGACGGCCCAACCGGTACCGGCACCCAGGCCGTACACCACGGACTCGCCGAAGCTGTAGTCCTTCTGCACCATGAAAGAGACGGCACCGAAGATGGCGCAGTTCACGGTGATCAGCGGCAGGAAGATCCCCAGCGCGTTGTACAGCGGCGGGAAGTACTTATCCAGAATCATCTCCAGGATCTGAACCAGTGCGGCGATCACCCCGATAAACGTGATGAACTGCAGGAAGCTCAGGTCCGCGCTGGGCAGGCCCGCCCAGGCCAGGGCGCCCGGCGCCAGGATGTTGGCGTAGATCAGCTGGTTGACCGGCACCGCCAGGGTCAGCACGACGATTACCGCAACCCCCAGGCCGAAGGCGGTGGAGACCTTCTTGGATACCGCCAGGAAGGTACACATCCCCAGGAAGAAGGAGAGGGCCATGTTTTCGATAAAGACAGCCCGGACAAACAGGCTCAGATAGTGTTCCATGTTCTCTTACTCCTTCGGCTCAACTTGATCCGGCTTCCAGGTGCGCAGGCCCCAGATGATGAAGCCGATCAGGAAGAAAGCACTGGGTGCCAGCAGCATCAGACCGTTGGGCTGGTACCAACCCCCTTCGGAGACCTTGGGCAGGATCTCCATGCCAAACAGGGTGCCGGAGCCCAGCAGTTCACGGAAGAAGCCAACGGTGAGCAGGATAAAACCGTAACCCAGGCCGTTACCGACGCCATCGAGGAAGCTCGGCAGCGGGGCACTCTTCATGGCGTAGGCTTCCGCCCGGCCCATCACGATGCAGTTGGTGATGATCAGGCCGACGAACACCGTCAGCTGTTTGGCGATGTCATAGGCGTAAGCCTTGAGCACCTGGTCCACCACGATCACCAGCGAGGCGATCACGGTCATCTGCACGATGATCCGAACGCTGCTGGGGATGTGGTTGCGCATCATGGAGATGAACAGGTTGGAGAAGGCCGTCACGAACGTCAGCGCCAGCGTCATCACCACGGCGGTCTGCATGGTGGTGGTGACCGCAAGGGCGGAGCACACACCCAGCACCTGCAGGGCGATGGGGTTGTTGGCAAAGATCGGACCGATAAGGACCTGCTTGAGCGATTTCTCAGCCATTGTTGAGCTCTCCTTCGCGAACTTTTTCGATAAAGGCGGCGTAGCCTTGATCACTGAGCCAGTAGTTCAGGCTGTTGCTGACACCGTTGGAGGTGAGGGTGGCACCGGAGAGGGCATCCACACCGTGGATGTCGCCGGGCTTGGCGCCGCCTTTCACCACTTCGATGGCCAGTTCACCGTTTTCATCAAACAGCTTCTTGCCCACCCACTGGGCTTTCCAGCGCGGGTTCTCAACCTCGGCGCCGAGGCCGGGGGTTTCCCCCTGGTCGTAGTAGACCAGTGCCTTGACGGTGTTCATGTCCGGCTCCACGGCCAGGAAGGCGTACATGGTGGACCAGAGGCCGTAACCGTGAACCGGCAGGATCACCGTCTCCAGGTCGCCGGCTTCATCATTCACCAGGTAAACCACGCCGTAGTTGGCACGACGGCCGATGGAGGCGATGTCGTCCTCCGGCTTGATGGAGGTGTCGGCATTGCGCGAAACCATGGCACGGTCGTAGCTCGCAGCGTCGATCTGCGGCAAGAACTCGCCGGTATCGTAGTTCACTACGCGGGCGTCGATGTAACGGTCGTAGGTCTCGGCGATGTCACCGCTGGTCTTGTCCAGCAGTCCGGCGGCTTCCAGCACGTAGCGCTGGGTGTCCCGCTCTTTATTGAGTTTCTGGCGGTCTTTCAGAGAGACCGCGGCGCCGGATACCACCAGGGAGCAGACCAGACAGAGGCCTACCACGACGCCTAAAGTTTTGCCGAAGCTGTCATTGGATTTAGACATTGCGTGCAATCCTCCGCTTGATGTTGGCCTGAGCGGTCAGATGGTCGAAGATCGGCGCCCACAGGTTGGCGAACAGGATCGCCAGCATCATCCCTTCGGGGAAGGCCGGGTTGACCACACGGATCAGCACCACCATCACCCCGATCAGGGCACCGTAGGCCCACTTACCTTGGTTGGTAAAGGAGGCGGAAACCGGGTCGGTTGCCATGAAGAACATGCCGATGGCGAAGCCGCCCATCACCACGTGCCAGGTCCAGGGCACGTTGAACATGGCGTTGCTTTCGGAACCAATCAGGTTGAACAGCGAGGACATGGCGATGGTTCCCAGCATCACACCGGCCACGATGCGCCAGGAGGCGATGCGGGCGTAGATGATCAGCAGGCCACCGATGGCCAGTGCCAGGGTGCTGGTCTCACCGACGGAGCCGGCAATGAAGCCGAAGAAGGCATCTTGCCAGGCCGGATCCGAGAACGCCTGCCACCAGCTGTAATCGCTGAAGGCGATGGTGCCGGCTGCCGCCTGGCTGAGCATGGTCGCGCCGGAGAAGCCATCTGCAGCAACCCAGACCAGGTCACCAGAGATCTCCGCCGGGTAGGCGAAGAACAGGAAGGCACGGCCCGCCAGTGCAGGGTTCAGGAAGTTACGCCCGGTACCACCGAACAGCTCCTTGGCCACCACGACACCGAAGCTGATCCCCAGGGCCACCTGCCACAGGGGGATGGTCGCCGGCAGGATCAGGGCAAACAGGATGGAGGTCACGAAGAAGCCTTCGTTCACTTCATGCTTGCGGACGCTGGCAAACAGCACCTCCCAGAAGCCCCCGACGGCAAAGGTCACCGCGTAGATGGGCAGGAAGAAACAGGCGCCATACAGCATCAGCCCCAGCACGCCGGTGTCGGCAGATAGACTGCCACCGAGGAGCTCAAACAGGCCCACCTGCCACACGTCCGGTGTGGCAAAGCCCTGCGCCAGCGCCGCCTGGGCCTGCCAGCCGACGTTGTACATGCCGAAGAACATGGCCGGGAACAGGCACAGCCAAACGGTGATCATCACCCGCTTCAGGTCGATGTTGTCCCGAACATGGGTAGCACCACGGGTGGTCTTACCCGGGGTGTACAGGATGGTGGCAGCGGCTTCATAGAGCGCATACCACTTTTCGTACTTACCGCCCTTCTCAAACTGGGGCTCAATACGCTCAATAAAATGCTTCAGACTCATTAACCTTCCCTCTCGATGATCTCAAGGCAAGCGCGCAGCTCGGCTCCGTAGTCATACTTGCCGGGGCAGACGAAGGTACACAGGGCCAGATCCTCTTCATCCAGTTCCAGCGCCCCCATCTTCTGGGCGTTGTCGGTATCCCGGGCGATCAGATCCCGCAGCAGCAGGGTCGGCAGGATATCCAGCGGCATCACCCGCTCATAGTTGCCGATCGGCACCATGGCACGGTCAGAACCGCCAGTGCTGGTGGTCATGCCAAACAGCTTGCCGGGGGTGAAGTGGGACAGGAAAGCGCGGGTCACGGAGAACTTGTTGGCACCGGGCATTACCCAACCAAACAGCTCCTTCTCATCGCCCTCTTCCAGCACACTCACCTGCAGGTGGTAGCGTCCCAGGAAGGCATGGACACCATTGGCGGTGCGGCCGTGCAGCACGGAACCGGAGATGACACGGACGTGTTGCTGGCTCAGTTCACCCTGGGTCAGCTGACTCAGATCCGCGCCCAGCAGGGTGCGTACCAGTCGCGGCTTGGAGACCACGGGACCGGCCAGTGACACCACGCGACGGCTATCCAGTTGACCTGTGGTAAACAGGGCACCGATGGCGATCACATCCTGGTAGTTGATGTGCCACACCTGGCGGGTCGCGCTGGCGGGCAGCAGCTGATGGATGTGGGTACCGGGCAATCCGGCCGGGTGAGGGCCCTTGAAGCCTTCGGCGCTGACGCCGGGCAGGTTATGACCCGCCAGCGGCGCACCGCCGTCCTGGCAGAGGAACACCTTGCCTTCGGTCAGGGCGGTCAGCACGGTCAGGCCGTGCTGGAACTCTGCCTCACGCTCAGCAATCACCACCCGGGGATCCGCCGCCAGCGGGTTGGTATCGATGGCGGTGACAAAGATCCCGGCAGGGCGGGCGCCCAGGGCGGGGATCTTGGAGAACGGGCGGGTCCGCAGCGCAGTCCACAAGCCACTGCGTACCAGGTTCTCTTCAACCTGGTCCGCACTCAACTCGGACAGCTGGCCGGCCTCGTAGGCGGTAAAGGTTTGTTGTTCGTCCCCCTCAATGTCGATCACGACCGACTGAAGGACACGCTTGGCGCCACGGTTTACGGCGCTCACTGTGCCACTGGCGGGCGCGGTAAAGAGGACGCCGGGGTTCTTTTTATCTTCAAAGATCGTCTGACCTTTTGATACCCGGTCGCCTACCTTGACGTGCATTGTGGGTCGCATGCCAATGTATTCTTCACCTAAAATCGCCACGCGAGAGACAGCGACGCCATCCTGGATGACTTGTTCAGGTCCACCCGCAATGGGCAGATCCAATCCTTGCTTTATTGTAATCATACTCACATGCACTGCTTTGCTGGGGAAGTCCACCCTGGAGAGCGAGATCACACGGGACACCTCTCCAGTTGATACCTTTCTCAATTCCGCCACCTTTGCGCAAAAACGCAAAAAAAATGGAGTTTTGCGACCTGCATCACGGCGGCTCGGGCGCATCATACCGCAAAGGCCAAAAGGCATCTATGAAAAATGGCATTACCTTTCAAACCAGGGGGGTAAAGCGGTAAAAACCCTTCTCTTTAGGCGTATTAGCACCCAGATTTACATAAGTTTTTCTAATCACTAGCGATTTATTTTGAATTGGGACCAATGACTTGAGTGTCGAGATCGCCGCCTGGTGGGGGCAGAAGCACCAAACCTGGTGAAGCCGGTCAGACCGCCGAAACGGGATCAAAAAAAGCGGCCAGTGGCCGCTTTTTCCTATTCATCAGTACCTTAAAAATCGTACTGGTAGCCGATGATGGCGCTGAGGGGCTTACCTGTCTGGATCCCGCCGTGGATCCGGGTGGCGATGTAGGTCTCATCCAACAGGTTATCGACGGTGACGTAGATCTTCTGACGCTCATCGAAACGGTAGTGGGCCGACAGGTCCAGGATCCAGCGTGACGGCAGCAGCTCGGCGGTGGGGATGGCACCGGCACCCGCTACGGTGCGAACATCGGACTGGTAGCGACCCAGCAGGTTCAGGTCCCAACGCTCGCCCTCCACCCCGGCGGTGATCTGAACCAGGTGCTCGGGTACATAGGGCATCTCGTCCCCGGCGGTCACCTCACCCCAGGTCTCCAGGTCAGAGCTGAAGCTGTTCTGGAACTCGCTGTCAGAGAGGGTGTAACGCAGACCCAGCGGCCAGGTGAGGCCCGCGGCCTGAGGACGCAGATCGGCACTGAACTCCAGCCCCTGGATCCGAACTTCACCGGCGTTTTCCTGGTCGCCGATATTGGCCTCGTCGCACCCCTGAGCGGCGGTGCAGTTGCCGTGCATATTGTCGTAGTCGGAGAGGAAGCCGATCGCTTCGACACTGAAGGGGCCGTTGTTGAAGCGGAAGCCCGCCTCGTAGTTCCAGCTCTCCTCCTCCTCGGCGCTATTGTTGCCGGGCGCCGGAGGGGCGAACCCTTTCTGCACACCAGCGAGAATCAGCCAATCGTCGCTGATCTGGTAGCTGACGCCCAGGGCCGGCATCAGACCGTCGACGCTGTTGGACTTGCGAGCCGGTGTCTGCGTACGGCCGGGGTCCGCTTTACCCCAATCGCGGCGCAGTGTCTCTACATGCTCGTAACGTACCCCGGTATCCACACGGACATCACCGAAGCGAAGCTCGGCGCTGACAAACCCGGCCCAGGCATCGGCGGAGTCAATTCGGTTGGAGTCGGTCCCCGGGATCCCCGCCTCGGTCAGGCGCATCAGCTGATCCGGGCCCAGTTCATACTGGTCAACCCACTGGAAGCGGTCCATCTCATCCTCGTGGTAGCGTACGCCGAAGGTCACCGTGTGATCCCCCACCGCCTGCTCCCCCTGGGTCTGGATTCCCCAGGCACTGTACTCCCGGTTGTTGGCCTTGACGTCAACCGACTGCGGCAGCTGCCCCGCCGGATCCCGGTCCCAAAGCGATGCCTCTTCGACGATACCACTGCCTGTCTTGTACCAATTGCGGGCAAAGTCGTTGTAGTAGATGGCACTGTGCCAGGCCAGCCCCGGGGTCAGCTGGGCGGCATGATTCAACTGGTAGCCAAACCGCTCGCTGTCCATGTTGTCTTTCTGGCTGGCGCTGTAACGCTGGTAGGGATCCTGACGGTAATCTTCGTCGGTGATCCCAAGGTAGGTCTCATCGGAGTCCTCGTTGGCGTAATGGAACTTGAACTCGGTCTCCTGCTGGATACGGGCACTGGCATCACTGCGGCTGCGTACCTTCAGCACGACGTCGTCCTTGTTGAATCCGGTGTCATTGCCGCTGCCGTTAATGGTCTTGAAGCCGTCCGACTGGTAGTGCATCCACTCCACCAATCCGGACAATCGCTCCGAGCCACCACCAGCCCAGCCGTGAGCCTTGATGTAGTTATCGCTGCCGTACGCCAGGTTCACGCTGGCCGCAGTCTCGTCCGGTACCTGGCGTGAGACCAGGTTCAGTACGCCGCCAGTGGTACGGGGCCCGTAACGCACCGCCGAGGTGCCTTTGAACACCTCCACCGCCTGCATCCGACCAATGGTGGGGAAATAGTAGGCTGCCGGTGAGGCATAGGGCGCCGGCGCCACGAGGACCCCATCCTCCATCACGGTGATCTTCTCACTGCGGCTCTGGCTACTGCCGCGCATACCGATATTGGGGCGAAGGCCGAAACCGTCCTCCTCCGACACATAGACACCGGGCACCGCTGTCAGAACTCTCATAATGTCCGTGTAATCAAACTTTTCCAGCGCTTCCTCACCGAGGTAAGCCGCCGACCCGGGTACGGTTTTCACCGCCTCCGCATCGCCAAAGATGGTCAGGGTCTCCAGGTTGCTGTCATCGGCCTGGGCAGGCAGCGCAGCTAAGACGGCGAAGGCCGTTGCGGCCAGCGGGAAAAATCGAGGTGTCATGGTTCTCTCCGCACTTGATGCTAATTGATATGATAATCGTTCTCACTACGATTGCGCGAAGTAAAACACACAACTTTATAATCATCAACATTTTGGCAACCGCAATGGCGTAAAAAATTAAAAATTATGCCGTATTCGCAAATCTCAGCGTGATCAATAAGCAACCGCGCGATAATGCAGTGAGTTATCCGCGCCGTACGAACCCAGTCCGTCTAGAACACTGTGGCAAGCCCGAGTGGATGACTCACCGTTGCGGCCACTCTGCCTTGAACAAGTCGGGCAGCCGACAACCCGGCGGACCCCTACCTCCATCCAGCCCCACGCAAACCGAAGAACAAAAAAGCCCCCATGACCATTGGCCATGGGGGCTTTTTATCCCGGAGTGCGTGCTAGAGGGCCTTGAGCTGCTCCGGCGACAACGAAAGCTCGTCGTTACGGTTCACGTCGATACCCCGGGAGAGAATATCCCGGGCAATCTCCTGCGCCTGCGCCAGCGAGTGCATCTCGTAGGTGC
The DNA here is from genome assembly GCF_039544205.1 of Ferrimonas gelatinilytica. Taxonomy (NCBI): domain Bacteria; kingdom Pseudomonadati; phylum Pseudomonadota; class Gammaproteobacteria; order Alteromonadales; family Ferrimonadaceae; genus Ferrimonas; species Ferrimonas gelatinilytica. Next base: position 186,501 of record NZ_BAABLF010000008.1, read on the forward strand.
CGCACTGGTACTCGTTCAGTTCCGGGATCTGACTCTGGTCTTTCACCGCCAGCACATCCTCCATGCTGGCCCGCCAGGCATCCGCCACCTGCTGCTCGTTAGGCGTACCGATCAGGCTCATATAGAAACCGGTGCGGCACCCCATGGGGGAGATGTCGATGATCTCCTGGTCACCCCGGTTCAGGTGATCCCGCATGAAACCGGCAAACAGGTGCTCCAGGGTATGGATCCCCCGCTCGCTGAGGATCTCCGCATTGGGCAGGCAGAAGCGCAGGTCAAACACCGTGATGGTGTCCCCTTTCGGTGTCGCCATGGTCTTGGCAATCCGCACCGCCGGTGCCTTCATGCGGGTGTGGTCGACGGTAAAGCTGTCCAACAGTGGCATAGTGCCTCCCTTAAAATCCGTACGTTAAGAGCGAGAATCTAGGTGCGAGTTTCTGGCTCCTAACAGCAAGCGCCAAAGTACTAGGTCCGAGTTCCTAGGTGCTAGGGAAGCGCCTAGAGCCCGGCCTTATCGATCTTAGGAACTAGGAACCGCTCTTCCTAGCCCCTCAACTTTTCTCTTAGCCATTTAGCCATCTATACGTCACCTTAATCCGACCTGCCTCGCCGGTCAATTTTGGCAGTTTGAGGGGCTACTCCGCCTCGATCAGTCGGCTGTAGGCGTCCTCACTCAGGCTGTGATAGCGCCGCACTCCCTGCTGGAAGCGCAGGTAGTGCTCCAGCACCTTCTCCATGGCGGGATCCTTGGCCGCCTCCTCTGCCATCACCCTTTGACTCTCCACCCGAAGCGCCGCCAGCACCTCGTCGGGCCAGGGGCGCAACTCCACCCCGTGCTCGTTGACCAAGGTATCCAGGGCCGCAATGTTGCGGACGGTATACTCATCCAGCATCTCCTGATTCACCGCCCGGGCCGCGGTTTCCACGATCGCCTGCAGATCCTCCGGCAACGCCTCCCAAGCATCCTTGTTGATCATGAACTCCAGCACGGTGCCCGGCTCGTGCCAACCCGGGTAGTAGTAGTACTTGGCTGCCTTGTGCAGGCCAAACGCCAGGTCGTTGTAGGGGCCCACCCACTCGGTGGCGTCGATGGCGCCGGTCTGCAGGGCGGTAAAGAGCTCTCGACCTGGCAGGGTCACCGGAACGCCACCAAGGCGCGCCAACACCTCACCGCCTAAACCCGGCAGGCGCATCTTAAGACCCTTGAGATCCTCCAGGGAATGGATCTCCTTATTGAACCAACCTCCCATCTGAACCCCGGTATTGCCACCGGCCAGGGGCACCAGATTGAAGGGGGCGTACAGCTCCCGCCACAGCGCCATACCGCCGCCATAATGCAGCCAGCCATTCATCTGCTGGGCGTTCATGCCGAAGGGGATAGAGGTAAAGATCTGCGCCGCTGGTGCCTTCCCCTTCCAGTAGTAGGAGGCACTGTGTCCCATCTCCGCGGTCCCGGCGGAGACGGCGTCAAACACCTCGAAAGCGGGAACCAGATCGCCGGCACCATAGACGGTGACGGTCAGCCGGCCATTGGACATCGCCCCCACCAACTCGGCAAAACGCTCCGGTGCCATGCCAAGGCCCGGAAAATTCTTCGGCCAGCTGGTCACCAACTTCCACTCCAGGCTCGGCTCTGGTGCCGCCTCGATGAGGGTCTCCGGGGTCGTTTGCGGCTGGCAGGCCGCCAGCATCACGCCCGTCATCAGGGCCAGCGCCCATCGTCCGATCCGATTTACCATGCGTTCTCCTCCTTAAAGGCCATAGATCTGTTCCGGTAGCCAGGTGGCCAGGCTCGGCCAAAGCGCCAGCAGCGCCATCATGACAAGTTGAATAGCAATGAAGGGCATCACCCCCCGGTACAGCATGGCACTGGTCAGTGCCGGCGGGGCGACGCCCCGCAGATAAAAGAGGGCAAAGCCAAACGGGGGTGTCAGGAAGGAGGTCTGCAGGTTCAGACCCAGCATGATCCCCAGCCAGATAGGGTCCAGCCCCAGCATCAGCAGCGGGGGCGCCACCATGGGCACCACCACGAAAGTGATCTCGATAAAATCGAGGATAAAGCCGAGCAGGAAGATCACCCCCATCACCAGCAAGGTGGCGCCCACCACACCGCCGGGCAGGTCCTGCAGCCATTGATGGATCATCGCCTCACCGCCGAGGCCGCGAAAGACCAAAGAGAACAGGGCCGCACCGAACAGAATCATGAACACCATGCTGGTGATCTTCACCGTTTCCGTCAGCACCCCTAACAGCGCCGACGGGGAGAGGCTGCGTCGCAGCAGGGCCAGCACCAGGGCGCCAAAAGCCCCCACCGCCGCGGCCTCCGTCGGGGTCGCCAGCCCCAGCAGAATAGCGCCAAGTACCATCACGATAAGCAAGATGGGCGGGATAAGGGCGGTCAGCAGGCGCACCGCAAAGGCCCAGTCGAAGCGTACCCGGGTTTCGGTGGCAAAGAGCTGCGGTTTGCGCCACGCCAGGTAAAGGGTGTAGAGCATGTAGAGCCCCACCAGCATCAGCCCCGGCAGCAGGGCCCCGGCGAAGAGATCCCCGACCGACACGGTGCGCGGCGAAAAGTTGCCGAGCTCAAGCTGCGCCTGCTGGTAAGCGGAAGAGAGCACGTCGCCGAGCAGCACCAGGGCGATGGAGGGGGGGATGATCTGCCCCAGGGTGCCGGTGGCGCAGATCGCCCCGGCGGCATAGGCCGGGTCATAGCCCCGCTTCATCATCGCCGGCAGCGACAGCAGCCCCATGGTCACCACAGTGGCACCGACGATCCCGGTGCTGGCCGCCAGCAGGGTGCCCACCACCATCACCGACAGCGCCAATCCGGCCCGCAGGCCGCCAAACAGCTGCCCCATGGCATCCAGCAGCTGCTCTGCCAAACGGGAGCGCTCCAGGGTCACCCCCATCATCACAAACAGAGGCACCGCCATCAGGGTGGCGTTATTGAGGATCCCAAACAGGCGGTTGGGCAGTGCCCCGAGGTAGGCGGTATCCAGGTGGCCGGTCAGGCTGCCCAGCAGGGCAAACCAGAGCGCCGTACCCCCCAGGGCAAAGGCCACCGGTACCCCGAACAGCAGCACCAGGCAGACACAGAGAAAGAGCAGCAGCGCCATCATGATGACCGTCCGCCGGCCAGCAACAGGGCCAGGTTACGGGCCAACTCCGCCAGAGCCTGCGCCCCCAGGGTCAGTACCAGACCGAGCAGCAGGGATTTTTGCAGGTATACCAGTGACAGTCCTCCCGCTTCCACAGACCCCTCCTGCCGGGCCCAGGAGGTCAAGACATAGTCCCAGCACTGCCAGCCGATGAAGCCAACGAAGGGCAGCAGCAAGAGTGCGGTGCCCAAGAGGTCAACCCAGGCCCGTCGCCGCGCACCCCAGTTGCGATAGAAGATGTCCACTCGCACATGGCCCTCGGCCTTGAGGGTGAATCCCGCTCCCAGGGTAAAGAGAGCGCCGTGCAGGTAAAGCACCGTCTCCTGCAGCGCCACGGAGCCCAGATCCAGGCCGTAGCGCAGTGCCACCACGGCGATCGCCGCCAGTACCATCAACAGCATCAGCAGGGCACAGAAACGCCCCAACCACAGGCTGAGGCGGTCGATCCCCCGTGTCACGATTTGAAGCCCCAACGCCAGGTTAGAGCGGGTGGTGTGATTGGATCCCACAGTTGCCCTCCATGGCGCAGTTGCAACCACTAACGAGAGCATAATTAACCTTTAGATAACAAACAAATGGAATGTATAATCCCGAAACTCGCCCGGAAGGCTCGGTGCAGTCCCCCCACCTCTCGAAAAGCACAGGGAGTGCAGAGATTATGATGTATCAAAACCGGCAAGCACTGGCGCTAGGATCGCTGCTTTTGCTCGTCGCCACCCTGTTTCTGGCCATTATTTTGGCTCTCTGGGCATGGCCTAAATACAACGTTTACAAGCAAGAGCTCAATGGTCGCGCGGCGCTCAAAGAGGCTGAGTGGTCCAAACAGATCCTCATTGAAGAGGCGAAAGCCCGTGAGCAGGCAGCACTGATGCAGGCAAAGGCCAAAGTGACGCTCGCAAAAGCCGAAGGAGAGGCCCAGATTGCCCGGGCTAAGGCGGAGGGCCAAGCGGATATCGAACGCGCCAAAGCCGCCGCCCAAGCCAATAAGATCATCGGTGAGTCGCTAAAAAATAACGAGGCGTACCTAAGGTATATCTGGATCAAGGGACTGCAGGAGGGAAATGGCGAGCGGATCTACATTCCCACCGAAGCGGGACTGCCCATCCTCGAGGCGGGTAAAGCGGGTCATTAGCATCGCGACAGAACAACGCAGCGTCCCTCAGAAAGCCAAAGAGAAGGCACCGCACCCGCGGTGCCTTTTTCACTCGGCAATGACGCCTCAAACCGGAAGTGTCCCAGCGGCAGGCTGAGGAGATCCCTCCCGCTTGTCACGGTATCAGAAACCAACGCCCGCTTAGCTCCGGTGGTTTGCTCCGATCCGACAGGTGCCCTCCAACACGCTCCTTGGGAGAGGGCCCCATGTTGCTTAGGACATCTGCCCTAAAGCGCTCGATCCCGGACATCTGCCGGTTTAAGCCGGGTTGGACCGAGCCTAACCTTGGCCAATACAGACCAACCTGATGACCGGAGTGCCTTATGTCCCTACCCATCACCCCCTACCCCAACTGGGCCAAACTGCTCCACCTGGGGCTGGCTGTGTTCGGAATCGCCGCCTACGCCACCGGTGAACTGGCCGAGGGAGGGCCGAGCGCTTTCGGTTACCTGCTGCACGCCTACCTTGGCCTCTCCCTGGGCGCGGTAATGCTGACCCGCTTTTTCGTCGGCCTCGGCACTCGAAATCCGCTGGCCTTCAGAACCTGGCGGCCCCTCTCCCGGGCACAGCGGCAGCGCACCGCAGAGGATATCCGCACCCTGTTTCGTGGCAAACTGCCTGAGCGGGATCATCATAATGGCCTGGCGGGGGTTGTTCAGGCGGCCGGACTGATCCTATTTTTCTGGATGAGCCTGACGGGAACCGCCCTGTTCCTTTTGGGTGACAGCGCCCCCTTCGTCGGGGAGTTGCATGAAGTTGGCGAGTCCCTGATCCCCCTCTATCTGGGGTTACACGTCGGCGCTGTCGTGCTTCACGCCCTGGCCGGAGACCCGGTTTGGAAAAGGATGTTTTCATCCAGATAACTAAAAAGCCGTTTCGAATTGTGCTTCACCCGCTCTTTCGCCAAGGAAACCTGATGCAGTGGAGCACCCAGCTCTTAGGCACTAGGATCTAGGCTCTAGCTCCTAAGAGCGGAAGCAAAGCCCTGGGAGCCTGAGCTTTCACGAAAGTGGAGCATATTTGGGAACAGCCATTGAGAGAGATCCTATGAAGTCAGTCTCCCGTTACGGCGCAATCCTGGTACTGGCTTCATCGATGCTCTTTTTTGCCTACGACCTGGCGACCGACCTCGCCCGGGGCAAGGAGGGCTACCTCCATCTTGCCGTCGAGTTCATCGTCTTCGTGGCGATCTCCGCGGTGCTGCTGCGGGAGCTGTGGCAGCTTAAACGCTTGCGCCGCGCCTTTGCCGCCGAGCAGGACAAAAACTCCCGATTGGCCGGCGAACTGCTGTCGGTGATCCAGCAGCAGTTCACCCGCTGGCACCTCTCCCCCTCCGAAGCGGAGATCGCCCTGCTGCTGATCCGCGGCCTGTCGATGAAGGAGATCGCCGCCGCCCGACAGGTGAAGGAGAAAACGGTCCGGCTGCAAGCCTCCGCCGTCTACGCCAAGTCCGGCTGCGCCGGTCGCCACGAGCTGTCGGCCTATTTCATCGAAGACCTGATGAGTAACCTGTAACCACTGGCCACAGACAACTCGGCGCCCGGATTTAGGTCCGAGCGCCGGGGGTTTCTCTGTGCCCACAGTTCCGGGCCCTGGGGACCGAAGAGCGGAGGAGGCCGCTCACCACCCGGGATCCGGTGGCGGTACGCTCAGCTGACGCAGGAGGGGGTGCGGGGCGCGCCACCCTGCTCGACCCACTCGGCGGGGGTATAGGTGTGCAGCGCCAGGGCGTGCAGGCTCCCCCCCAGTTCGTCCGCCAGCACCGCGTTGACCTTGCGGTGACGGGTCAGCAAGCGCTCACCTTCGAACTGCTCGGTCACCACGATCAGCTTGAAGTGACTGTCGCTACTGCCACCGCGGTGCATGTGGCTCTCGTTGATCACCTCCAGGTAGCTCGGTGCCAGGGCATCGCTGACTTTACGTTCAATCTGCTGCTGCATAGGGCTGGATGACATGGTGATCCTTCTTTTCGTTTGGGCGGCCCACGCCGAGGCGGGAAGGCCGGGGTCAATAGGTTGAGAAGCCGGTTATACCCCCTCAGGCGCGACAATGAAAGCCCGGGATCACCGCCCGGAAAGTCAGGCTCACCCGCGCCTCCTGCACCCGGCGACTGGGATTGAGGCCATGCCACACCCCGGGTTCCAGGGCCAGCAGGCTACCATGCCCCAGGGGCTGGGCTACCACATCCTCCCGTCCCCAGCCCAGGCGCAGCGGGCGGGCCGCCCCCAGCGACAGGATCGCCAGTTGCGGCGACGGCCCCAGCTCCGGCTCGTTATCCCGGTGCCACCCCATCTTGTCGTTACCATCCCGGTAGCGGTTCACCAGCACGCTGTTAAAGCCCCAGCCGCCGAACCGGTTCAGGTTCGCCATCAGCGCCGCCACCTCAGGAGGCAGGGGCTCAGGCTCAAGCAGGGTTCCGCTGTAGCGGTAGTGGCACCCCGGCTCCCCCAGGTAGCACTGCTGGCGGGGGATGGGATGGTGGCGGCCAAACACCTGCACCTCGGGCCGCTGCCAGGGCAAGGCCTCCAGCGCCTGCCACAAAGCCTCGCAGGCCGATGGCGCCAACCAGTCAGGCCAGTAGCGCGCCAGCGCCCGTCCGCTAGAATCTTCAATAACCTGTTCAATCTCTCGCATCTTTGCGATCATTCCCTCTTTTGCCAGCCGGACCGTCATGAACGAGTTTATCGCCAACGCCACCCCTTTGCGCCTGGAGCGCTTCCCGCCCCTCACCGACGACCCGCTGCAGGCCTGGGACGCTGCCGACGAGTTGCTGCACCAGGCCCACCAGCTGCCCGACGGGCCGGTTTGGATCCTAAACGATCACTTTGGTGCCCTGGCCTGCGCCTTCGCCACCGACGAACCCGCACGCCCCCTGCACTGGATCAACGACAGCTTCGTCGCCCACCAGGCGGTGGCCCAGAACCTCGAGCTGAACGACCTGCCCCCCCTGTCCGGGTGTTACCGTGACATGGATGAGCTGGCCGAGCAGCCCCTGCCCGCCGGTGTGGTGATCAAACTGCCCCGCAGCCTGCGCCTGCTCACCTGGCAGCTGGACTGGCTCAACCAGCACCTGCCAGCGGGCACCCCCGTGGTGATCGGCGCCCGCCAGAAGGAGATGCCCAGTACCCTGCCCAACCTCACCCGCACCCTGCTGGACGAGGTTCACCCGTCACGGGCGGTGAAAAAGGCGCGCTTGGTTTACGGCCAGCTCAGTGGTCGTCACAGCGGCATGGAGGCCGTGCTGAGCTGGCCCTGCGAAGAGATCGACCAGGAGGTCATCAACTACCCCAACACCTACGGCAGCCAGCGACTGGATATCGGGGCCAGGCTGCTGCTCAAGCACCTGCCTGCCAGCGACGGCCTGATCGTCGATCTCGGCTGCGGCAATGGCGTGCTCTCGGTGGCGGCCCTCAAGGCCAACCCGGATTGCCGGGTACTGGCGGTGGACGAGTCCTGGCACGGGATCCGGGCCTGCCGCGACAACACTGCCGAGTTCGGGGAGCGGATCGAGATCCTCTGGAACGACTGTCTCTCCGAGGTGGAGGGCGGCAGCGCCGACCTGGTGCTCTGCAATCCCCCCTTCCACCAGCAGCAGGCGGTCACCGATCACATCGCCTGGCAGATGTTCCGCGATGCCCGCCGGGTGCTGAAGATGGGCGGGCGCCTGCGTATCGTCGGTAACCGCCACCTGGGCTACCACATCAAGCTAGCGCGCCTCTTCGGCGGCTGCCAGACCATCGCGTCCAACGCCAAGTTTGTCGTGCTGGAAGCGCAAAAGCGCTGACAGAGCGGCCCTTTTTCCTGCCGCAGGATCTGGTATCCTGCGGCCATTGGTTTGCCAAAAAGACGTGATAACAATGACCCGTATTCCCGCCCTGATCGCCCTGTTCCTAACGACCCTGCTCGCTGGTTGTGCCAGCCAACCGGAGGCCCTGGTGCTGGCCCCGCTGTCGCCGCAACCCCAGCTGCAGGCGCCGCCGCAATCCATCGCCCTGACCAGCGAGGATCAACGCACCGCCCACTACCTGGCTCGGATCCAGCGCGGTGGCAACCCCGCCGAACTGGTGCCCGCCACCACGGATCCCCGCCAATTGCTGGAGCAGGGGCTGGCCGATGGCCTCGGCCGCATGGGCTACCGCACCGGCGCCGCCGGCACCGTCACCCTCTCTTTGAAGCTGGAGCAGCTGGGGATCGACGTGGACCAATCCCTGTTCAAGCACAGCGCCGACAGCAACCTGGTGGCCCGAATCGTGGCGCAGAAAGGGGATAAAACCCTGGTGAAACGCTACCAGACCAAGGGCAACTTTAAAGGCCCCTTCAAGGCGGAGCCCGCCCGCATCGAGCAGGAGATGAATGACCGGATGGCCCAGCTGCTGGACGCCATCCTCAACGATGCCGAGCTGCACCAGTTTATCCAGTAACCCAACTACTCCACGAGGGACGAACCATGAGACGGATCTTGTCGCTACTGGGCGCCGCCCTGATGGCCCTGCCGTTGCTAGCGGGGGCCGCCACCCGGGATGACGACCCCCGGATCCAGCCCGGTAACCTCTTTCCCGTGGTGGAGATGGAGACCAGCCTGGGCACCCTGGTGATCGAGCTGGACCGCAGCCGCGCCCGCCTCACCGTGGACAACTTCCTGCGCTACGTGGTGGACGGGGTCTACGACAACAGCCTCTTTCACCGGGTCGAGCCGGGGTTCGTGGTGCAGGGCGGCGGCTACGACGCCAACTACGATTCCCTGCCGCAACGGGAACAGCTGGTGAACGAGTCCGGCAACGGCCTGCGCAACCGCATCGGAACCATCGCCATGGCCCGCACCAACGACCCCCACAGCGCCACCAACCAGTTCTACTTCAACCTGGACGACAACGAGGGGCTGGATCCCGGCCGCCGCTGGGGCTACGCCGTGTTCGGGGAGATCGTCGAGGGGGACGCGGTGCTGGAGCAGATGGGTCAGGTCGCCACCGACTACCACAGTGGCATCGGCGCCACCACGGTCCCGGTGGAGCCGCTGAGGCTGATCCGCGCCCGCCTGCGCCCGGAATAGGCCGCTAAAAAACAACCCGCATCACGCCGGCAGAAGGAGCCGTTTTGTACGCTAACACTCTCTATCAGCGGGGCCGGGCACGCCTCGGCGCGCTGCGGGTCTACGCCCATAAACGGGTCCTGACCCTGCTGGCACTGGGGTTCTCCTCCGGCCTGCCCCTGGCGCTGGTGTTCGGCACCCTCTCCTTCTGGCTGCGGGAGGCGGGGATCGAGCGCGCCACCATCGGCTTTGTCAGCTGGGTTGCCCTGGCCTACAGCATTAAGTTTCTCTGGGCCCCTCTGGTGGATCGCCTCCCCCTGCCGGGTCTCACCGCTTGGCTCGGGCGGCGGCGCAGCTGGCTGCTTCTGTCCCAGTGCCTTCTGGCGGCGGGCCTGGCGGTCATGGCTCAGCTCGACCCCCAGACCCAGTTGACCACGCTGATCGCCTTCGCTTTGGTGGTGGCCTTTTCCTCCGCGACCCAGGATATCGCCGTGGACGCCTTTCGTATCGAGGCCGCACCGGAGTCGATGCAGGCCGCCCTCGCCGCCGCCTACCAGATGGGCTACCGGCTGGCGATGATCTTCTCCGGCGCCGGCGCCCTCGCCATCGCCGCCTGGGCAGACCCGGATCCCAACGCCTACCGGGTGGAAGCCTGGCAGGCCGCCTACCTGGCGATGGCCGCCAGCATGGTGGTGGGGATCCTGGCGACCCTGCTGACCCACGAACCCCAGGTAGACCGCTCCAGCGCAGATTTGGCCCAGCAGCAGGCCTTAGACCGCTTCGCGCACCTGCCCCGCCCCCTGGCCCGCTTCCTCGCCTGGGGCTACAGCGCCATCGTCGCCCCCTTCGTCGACTTCTTCCAGCGCTACGGACGCCAGGCGCTGGTGATCCTGGCGCTCATCGCCTGTTACCGCATCTCTGACATCGTGATGGGGGTGATGGCCAACGTGTTTTACGTCGACATGGGCTTCTCCAAGACCGAAGTCGCCGCCATCTCCAAGATCTACGGGGTGGTGATGACCCTGGTGGGGGCCGCCGCCGGGGGCGCGCTGGTGTTCCGCTTCGGCACCATGAGAATCCTCTTCCTCGGCGCCGTGCTGGTGGCCCTGACCAACCTGCTGTTCGCCGTTCAGGCCCAGCTGGGCTACCACCTGGGCTGGCTCACCCTGGCCATCGCCGCCGACAACTTCGCCGCCGGGATCGCCACCTCCGCCTTCATCGCCTACCTCTCCAGCCTCACCAACCTGGCCTACTCCGCCACCCAGTACGCCCTGCTCTCCTCGATGATGCTGCTGTTTCCCAAGTACGTCGCCGGCTTCTCCGGCGTCATGGTGGACGCCTGGGGCTACACCCACTTCTTCCTCATCGCCAGCGCCATGGGCCTGCCGGTGCTGCTGCTGATCCTCTTGGCCGCCAAGCAAGGACAGCTCACCGCGAAGGCCCAGCCGGAAGAGGGGGTCTGAGTAGGAATCCCGAGCCGGGCATCCCGAGCTGCGAATCCAGCCTAACCCGCTCTTAGGAACCAGGTTCTAGGTTCTAGTTCCTAGTTCCTAAGAGCAAAAGCCCGCAACTCACGTTGGTAGACGGGAAACCCGACTCGTGAGTGGGCTTCAAGGGACAGCGGGAGGGATTGGGGCTTGTAAGAAGTGCTGGGCAATAACCGCGAAGCGGCGCTTACAAGCACCCGCTATCAGTTGCGGCCGGTGAACCGACGCCAGGTCGGTTTTCTTTCCCGAAGGCACATAGCACTTCCATCGCGTGTGATTGAGTGTCCGCTAAAACGGGTCAGCTTCATCCCTGACACAATTTGTTTGTTAGGTATACTTTAACCACTATGCTTGAGGTACTGTTTTTCTGAAAAATGCCAAGTTAACGCGCCAAGCAAAGCCCCCGCTGCAGCCCAAAGTGCAGCTTGCCAAATAATGGTAAAGCCTAATGGTTCTGAGCTGCGGAAGGCTGGTAACACAGCCATGATAATATACATCAATGAACCCCAGCCTATAACACCGTTTTTCAGTATATATTTAAGCTTCCCTTGCTTTCTTGTTTTGCGCCATTGCTCTAGTTTATCTTGTTTGTGAGCCGCGGGGGTTGCAACAACACTATCTTTTAACCAACTGCCTGGTACGTCAGAGTTTAGATAAACAGCGTAAATTTTTTCACGACTCCATCTGAAAATAACAAGTGCGAGCAAAGCATTGATTAGCCACCCAGTAATATAGCCAAGTAACATAAGCACGACCATAGCGGACAAAAATACACTTAACAAAATCCAGCCATTTTCAGCGTCTTTAATGGGTTCACCTTCCTGAATTCCAAAAAAAACTGACAGGCATTCAGTAAATAACCAAATTGGAGCAAAAGAAAGAAACATTAACCCAACAGGAAAGATCGCCAGAAATATTGAATATCTGGCCTTGAGTAAATTACCAATGTGAAGATTAAACGCAATATTATTCATGTATACCTAACGCCCAAAGCAGGGGATTTTATGAGTGCTTTTCAGCGAGTAAAATTCCCGCTGACTTGGCTTGTTAACTCTCATTTCTTTTTGCGACCAATAAACTCCATTAGCTCTCCGTAACCATTAAGCATATTGGAACACCAGATTCGCCCAATACCAGCAACAATTATGTAGTCTGCCTGGAGTAGCCAAGAGTAACCTACCTTTTCGACATCCTTCCAACTTGCCTTATTATCGCCAGCTATAGGACTCTTAAAATAAATATGATCGTTGTCATAACTAAATTTTACGAAGAAAGCTTGATACGGGAAAAAAATCGCTCCTGCAACAAATCCTAACCCCACTAATGATGCTGCTATTTCTTGGCCTTCATAAGACTGGGTAATTGCATATAAAACGAAAACTGTGAAAGGAATGATTGCAATCGAAAAACCTTTAAAAAGTAAACCAAATTCTAAGTGGTGTATATCGCCCTCAGTTTTGCTTTTATTATTCTTCAAAAAAACCATGGCGGCCACTACTAACCCACCAATTAAGCCACTATAAATTGGACTCCACGACAATCCAGTTTCTTCCATTTCTCCTCCTGAGAGTTAACGCCCGCCTATCGGGCAAATTGATTGGGCTAAACTTGAGCGAAGCGAAAAGCCCGCGAAAATTTGTCCCAGCGAGTTTACGAGCAACATAAGGCGTTTGTTATGTGGGAGATGCACTTTTTATGCCCCGCTCTATCCCGATTAAAGTTCCAAAAATAGCTGAGGCTACCGATAAAGGAAGCTCTACGAACCATGTTGGTGGGATATACATTTTTTGCATTAGCAAAGAAAGAATTATAATGCTTAATAGGAAGTCAAACAAAAATACAATGACAGCATAGCTCCAGGCTTTCGCTGCGTTTCGTTTCGCCATTATCGCGTACATGGCTACTGCTAACATAGATGGGGGTAGTAATTGATATGTAACATATTCGCCAAATGAAAGTGCCGCTAAATTGTCGACGCCTATTACCATACTCGTAAATGTACTTAATGCTGTAAGTACTGCGAACATGATGAAAGTGTATTTGACTATCCTTGAGGTTTTCAATTTATCTCCATGCCAAATAACAGTATATTATTTGGAATTCCGAATAACAGGGTGAAATAGAGCCGCTCCATTTCACCACCGAAAGTGAGACCAAGCTATCAGGCGAATCCTGCTCAATCAACGGCTTAGCGATGATTTGTCGGCTCTTTTCTGGTGAAACAGAGAAGTCTTTTGGTGAAAGTGCGCCGAAAAGCTGCATGCCCCCAGTGGCACCTTAAAATCCGTTGTTCTCGCGCTTGTCTGCCTCTTAAATGAAAGCGATCCGCCGGGGAACCCACCCTGGACTCTCGACACTGCGCAGTACGCCAAATCCGTTGACTCCCTCTAAGTCACGGCACAAAAAAGGCTGTGTCCTAATTAAGTGTTGGAGCCCCCGCTAGCAATGACCGTCAATGGGACTGGATGTCCCGCCAGCTCTTCGCCGACTTGGCCGCTCCAGTGCATCCCTGCACGCTCGGCATTTATGCATCCTGCATGGCAGAACGCCCGAACGAAGTGGCCAAAGACCAGGCCGAAGGCCAGGGTGAAAACCGAAGGCTTGAACGCATAGGCAGGACGCCGAAGCCGGACTTTAGCGCGAAGCAGGGACTGCGTAGCGATAAAGCCTGAGTGGCTCGCGAAGATAGGGATATCGACTCGAGCCAGAGCCGCAGACTTTGGCCACGAAAGAGAGGGTTAGCGACGACCGGAGGCAAACGGGCCCGCTCTTTACGCAAAGGAAAGGGGGCGAGACGCCCCTTTGGTTGCAGCCGGCAACCCGGCAAAGTTATTGCCGGTAAATGTCGGGAACAATTAAAGGGTTAGTAAACACAACAGCTGACTCGGACAGAGCCCAAAAAAACGGGCCGCCCGAAGGCGACCCGTATTCACAAACCGAGTGCGAAACTCAGTCGCGGAAGTTGTCGAACTGCACCGGTTGGGCCAGCTCCTCGCCCCGCAGCAGCGCCATCACCGCTTGCAGGTCATCGCGCTTCTTGCCGGTCACCCGAACCTTGTCCCCCTGGATGGAGGCCTGCACCTTCAGCTTGGCGTCCTTGATCATCTTCACCAGCTTCTTGGCAAAGTCCTGCTCGATCCCCTGCTTGAACACCGCCTGGCGGGTCACCGTCTTACCGGAGAGGATTGGCTGCCCCTTCAGCTCCATCGCCTTGGCATCCACGTTGCGCTTGGCCAGGGTGCCGCGCAGCATGGTTTCCATCTGCTGTATCTGGAACTCGGCTTCGGCCTTGATGTTGACCAGCAGGTCCTTGTTGTTCAGCTCAAAGCTTGCCTCCACCCCGCGAAAATCGAATCGGGTCTCCAACTCGCGGTTGGCATTATCCACGGCGTTTTTTATCTCAACCGCATCCACTTCGGAGACAATATCAAAAGACGGCATTTCAGCTTCCTCGTCAGAACGTTAATCAAGGGCCAGTTTACCCTATCCGGGCAAAAAAAGGTTGGCGAGCACCCGCCCCCTTCCGTACCATCACTCCCATGCTGGAGTTTATCTTACGCCCCTCACCCTATCAGCGTCGCCTGGGCCAAAGCCTGCTGCTGCTGGCTCTCCTGGTGATCTCCTACCTGGTGTTCTCGCGCCCCGGGTATGGCCAGCCTTTCTCCCATTTCGATAAGCTCGGGCACTTCGGCGCCTTCTTCTGCCTGGCGGCACTGCTGCAGTGGGCCACCAATGCCCCGCCCTGGCGCCAGCTACTCTGGCTCGGGGGCTACGCCCTGATGATCGAGGTGATACAGTCCCGGCTGCCCTACCGACACGGGGATATGATCGATATGGCGGCGGATATGATCGGGGCCTCCACCTTCTACCTCTGCCTCTGGGGCCTGCGGCGATGGCAAGGCCGGTAGGGATCCTCGGCGCCGGCGCCATCGGCCAGTTACTGGGACTGCAACTGGCCCATCAGCAGGTGCCGATTTCCCTGCTGCGCCGTCCCGGCTCCCCTTCCGAGCAACGGCGCCACACCCTGGAAAACCGCCTCGGTCAGAACCACCACGCCAGGCTGAACCATCACGCCAGTGATCGTCCCCAACCCCTGCAGGCGCTGCTGGTCGCCACCAAGGCACATCAGGTCGAAGCCGCCCTGGCACCGGTACTGACCTGGTTGCCTCCGGGCACCCCAATCCTGCTGCTGCACAACGGCATGGGGCCCCAGCAGCGCCTCTGCCATCGCTACCCTGAACATCAATGGTGGTGGGGGACCCTCTCCGATGGGGCCCTGATGCTGGCACCGGAGCGGGTCAAGCACAGTGGCAATGGCGTAAGGATCGCCGGACCCGCGCCGCGTTCTCACTTGCCCCCCGTCTCTACCCTGAGCCACCAGCAGGCCCCCAAGGTACTGCGGCGGCTTGGCTTTACCCTGAGCCCCGAGATCGCCACCTCGCTGTGGCAGAAGCTGACCGTCAACGCGGTGATCAACCCGCTGGCCAGCCGCGATGCGGTGCCCAACGGCGCGTTGCTGCAACCCAAGTACCGGGCGGAGATCGCCCTGCTCTGCCGCGAATTGGCGCAGTTGGGGCAGGCCCTGGGGCATCCGGAGCCGGAGGAGAAGATCCGCCAGCGGGTGCTCGCCGTTGCCGAGGCAACCGCCGCCAACCGCTGCTCCACCCTGCAGGACAGGGACGCCGTCCGCCCCGACGAGTTGGCACAGATCAGCGGCTACCTCCTGGCCGAAGCTCAGCGCCTGAACCTCGAAATGCCCTCCCACAGCGCCCTTTACTATCAGTTGCACCCGGCGCACGCCTCTCTTTGCAGCGAAGCCGACGAACCCGCTCTGCCCTAGCCCGCATTCCAAGCCAGGCCACCTCACTCTCCTTGGTTATCCGGGCCAGGACGTTCCATCGCTCTTAGGGTCTAGGATCTAGGATCTAGGAGCCAAGAACTAAGAACTCGTAACCAGAGAAGCGACGCTAGGCTCTCGACCCCAGCCTCAACCGCTTCTTCGGCCCCAATAAACCAAAACCGCCCCTTTCGGGACGGTCTTGACTTCAGGAACGCCGGCGGCCTGACTCAGCGCCATCGGCGCATTCGCCTCACCCCTGGCGGTGACGCACCGCTTCCGCCAGTTGACCGAGCAGCGCGGCGCTGTCCTCCCAACCGATGCAAGCATCGGTGATGCTCTGGCCATAGTTGAGGGCCGTGAGCGGCTGACCGGGCACCAGGTCCTGGCGCCCCTCGTGGAGGTGGCTCTCCACCATCACACCCATGATGGCGCGGTTGCCCTCGGCGATCTGCCCGCACACGTCGGCCCCCACCTGCAGCTGGCGCTGGAACTGCTTTTCGCTGTTGGCGTGGCTGAAGTCGATCATCACGTTGGCACGCAGCTTGGCCGCTTCCATCTGGGCGGACACCTCGGCCACATGATCGGCGCCGAAGTTGGGCCCCTTGTCGCCGCCGCGCAGGATGATGTGGCAATCACCGTTGCCGGTGGTTTCCACGATGGCGGAGTGGCCGAACTTGGTCACCGAGAGGAAGTGGTGGGAGGCGCTGGCACTGCGGATCGCATCCAGGGCGATCTTGATGTTGCCATCGGTGCCGTTTTTGAACCCCACCGGGCAGGAGAGGCCGGAGGCCAGCTCGCGGTGTACCTGGGATTCGGTGGTCCGGGCGCCGATCGCCCCCCAGCACATGAGATCCGCCAGGTACTGCGGGGTGATCATATCCAGAAACTCACCGGCGGTGGGGATCCCCATCTCGTTGAGATCCAGCAGCAGCTTTCGGGCACTGCGCAGTCCGTCATTGATGCGGAAGCTGTCATCCAGGCCGGGGTCGTTGATCATCCCCTTCCAGCCCACGGTGGTGCGGGGCTTCTCGAAGTAGACCCGCATCACGATCTCCAGGCTGTCACGGTAGCGCTCCCGCAGCGCCAGCAAGCGACGGCCATACTCCAGTGCCGCGACCGGATCATGGATGGAGCAGGGGCCGATCACCACCAGCAGGCGGTCATCCTCGCCCTGAAGGATCTTGGCGATGGCCGAGCGGGCCGCAAACACCGTATTGGCCACCCGGTCGGTGGCGGGAAAACGCTCCAGGATCGCCACCGGTGGCAGCAGCTCCTTGATCTGGTTTATACGGACATCATCATTGCGGTACGGCATCCTCAACTCCCTCTTTCATACAGGCCTGCGCGGGTGAACAAACAGTGAAAAGCCACCCTACCACAACTCTGAGCCAAATCAGCCATCTATACGGCTCATCCAGCCACACGGCAGATGTTAGAAGCGGCAACTCCCTCTGTTGACAGGAAAAAAAAGATCAAGCAGGGGGCGGGCCGCAACTGAATCAAAATCACCAATAACTGCATTCAACGTGATCTACCGCATAACAGTTGCTGAAAAGTCGACATACACTGGATGTGAAAAAGTGTTAAGGACGAAGCGAGTTCACCATGACGGAACGTATCACCCTGGCCCACGGAAGCGGCGGCCAAGCCATGCAACGCTTGATCCGGGATTGCTTCCTGACCCAGTTCGACAGTGCCGAGCTGGCCCTGATGGAGGATCAGGCCCAACTGCCCCTGGCCCCCATGGTTGAGCAGGGCGATCGCCTCGCCTTTGCCACGGACTCCTTCGTTGTCGATCCCATCGAGTTTCCCGGCGGTGACATCGGCAAACTGGCGGTGTGCGGCACCGTGAACGATCTCGCCGTCGGCGGCGCCCTGCCCCACAGCCTGAGCGTCGGCTTCATCCTCGAAGAGGGGCTCCCCCTGGAACAGCTTGAGCGCCTGGTGCGCTCCATGGCCGAGACCGCCCGGGCCGCCGGGGTGCGCATCGTCACCGGCGACACCAAGGTGGTGCACAAGGGCAGCTGCGACAAGATTTTCATCAATACCTCCGGCATCGGGGTGATCCCCGCTGCCCGCCAGCTCGGTGCCCGCCAGGTACGTCCCGGGGACAAGATCCTGGTCAACGGCACCCTGGGCGACCACGGCGCCGCCATTCTCCAGGCCCGCGGTGAACTGGCCCTCTCCGGCACCCTTGAGAGCGATTGCCAACCCCTTAACGGCCTCATTGAGGCGATGCTGGCCGCCGGCACCGTCCACGCCATGCGTGATGCCACCCGTGGCGGTGTTGCCGCCGTCTGCAACGAGATTGCGGAGGTGGCCGGTCACCGGCTCCAACTTAAGGAAACCACCCTGCCCATCCACCCGCAGGTTCGGGGGATCTCGGAGATCCTCGGTCTGGACCCGCTGTTGATGGCCAACGAGGGCAAGCTGGTCGCCTTCGTCCCCGCCGAGCACGCCGACGCGGTACTGGCGGCGATGCGGGCGCACCCCAGCGGCTACGACGCAGCCATCATCGGCGACGTCAGTACCACCGACAACCCACAGGTTTTGGTTGAGGGGCTGTATGGCACCTGCCGGCAGCTCTTGATGCCAGTGGGCGAACAGTTGCCCCGTATTTGCTAGTGCATAGGAGAAGATGATGAAAACAAAGTTCGCCCTGTTGGCCGCCCTGGCTCCCTCTTTGGCACACGCCCACGCCGGGCACGGGGGATTCGGACTGTTCCACCACGCCCTGGATCTGGTGTTGATGCTGGTGGTGGTCGCAGCCCTGGTAGCCGGTTGGCAACGTTATAACCGGCGCTAAAACCAGGCCGAGGCATCTATAGCAAGGAGGAATACCCTGTGTCCGACTATCAAGCATTGATGGCACGCTGCGAGGCCCGCCTGGCACAACTGGCGGCCCAGGCGCCGATAAAAACCACCCCGCTGGCAGAGAAACTGGAGGCCGAGGGGATAAGCCGACGGGACTTCATGAAGTGGTCCGCGCTGACCACCACCGCCCTGGCCCTGCCCCTGCAGTTTGCCCCCATGGTGGCCAAGGCCGCGGAAGTGGCGGACCGAGTCCCGCTGATCTGGCTTCACATGGCCGAATGTACCGGCTGTTCAGAATCCCTGATCCGCTGCGACACCCCCACCATCGACACCCTGCTGTTTGACCATATCTCCCTGGAGTACCACGAGACCCTGATGGCGGCCGCCGGCTGGCAGGCGGAGGAGAACCTGGAGCACGCTTTGGAGGCCTACAAGGGTCAGTATCTGCTGGCGGTCGAAGGGGCGATCCCCACCGCCAACGGCGGCCACTACCTCACCGTGGGCTGCAAGGGGCACACCGGCATGGAGATCATCCATGAAACCGCCGCCAACGCCGCCGCCATCGTCTCCGTCGGCACCTGTGCCGCCTTCGGTGGCGTCCAGGCTGCCGCGCCCAATCCCACCGACGCCCGGCCCGTGGACAGGGTGATCAGCCAGCCCGTGGTCAACCTCGGCGGCTGCCCGCCCAGCGAGAAGAACATCGTCGGTACCCTGATGTACTTCATCATGTTCGGCAAGCTGCCGCCGCTGGACATGTTCAACCGGCCCAAGTGGGCCTATGGCGCCCGGGTCCATGACAACTGTGAACGGCGCGGCCGCTTCGACGCCGGGGAGTTCGTCGAGACCTTCGGTGACGAGGGTGCCAAAGAGGGCTACTGCCTCTACAAAATGGGCTGTAAAGGGCCCTACACCTACAACAACTGTCCCACCGAACGCTTCAACCACCACGTCAGTTGGCCGGTTCTGGCCGGGCATGGCTGCATCGGCTGCTCCGAACCCAACTTCTGGGACACCATGGCGGACTTCGAAACGTCCCTGGGCCGTCGCGAACTGCACAGCCTGGATAAGACCGCCGACTTCATCGGAGGTGCCATCCTCGGGGCCACGGTCGTCGGGATCGGCGCCCATGCGGTCGCCAGCATCTTCGCCAAGGACAACAAGGAGGAG
The DNA here is from genome assembly GCF_039544205.1 of Ferrimonas gelatinilytica. Taxonomy (NCBI): domain Bacteria; kingdom Pseudomonadati; phylum Pseudomonadota; class Gammaproteobacteria; order Alteromonadales; family Ferrimonadaceae; genus Ferrimonas; species Ferrimonas gelatinilytica. Next base: position 206,149 of record NZ_BAABLF010000008.1, read on the forward strand.
CAAGAATGAGCAAACGTGTCGTAGTTGACCCCATCACCCGTATCGAGGGCCACCTGCGGGTGGAAGTGGAGGTCGACGAGAATAACGTCATCACCAAAGCCTGGTCCTCCTCTACGCTGTGGCGGGGCATCGAAGTGATTATGAAAGGCCGCACCCCGATGGATGCCGGCCTGCTGACCCAGCGGATCTGCGGGGTCTGTACCTACTCACACTACCGCGCCGGTACCGAGGCGGTGGAGAATGCCCTGGGGATGACCATCCCGGTCAATGCCCAGTACCTGCGCAGCCTGATGCAGTCCTCACTCTACATGCACGACCACATGGTGCACTTCTACCACCTGCACGCCCTGGACTGGGTGGACGTGGTGTCGGCACTCTCCGCTGACCCGGCCGCCGCCGCAGCAGAGGCGATGCGCTGGACCGACAAGCCCGTGGCCGCCGGTGAAGGGGAGCTGCGGGCGGTTCAGGAGCGCGTTGCCAAACTGGTGGCCAGCGGCAAGCTGGGCCCCTTTGCCAACGCCTACTGGGGCAACGGCACCTACCAGCTGAGCCCGGAGCAGAACCTGATCGCGGTCTCCCACTACCTGAAGGCACTGGAGGTACAACGGGTCGCCGCAGAGATGCTGGCGATCTTCGGTGGCAAGCAGCCCCATCCCCAGTCCCTGGTGGTCGGCGGCGTGACCTCGGTGCGCGACATGCTCAGCCCTGCCCGACTGCAGGAGTGGAAAAGCAAGCATGCCCAGGTTCACGACTTCATCCTGCGGGCCTACCTGCCGGACGTGTTGATGGCGGCGGCAGCCTACAAGGCGGAACCCTCCGTTCTCGGTGGGGCCGGGGTGAAAAACTTCCTGGCCTGCAAGGACTTCGCCATCGGCAACGGCCAGTACCTGTTCCAGGGCGGTGTGATCATGAACGGCGATCTGGCCTCGGTCAGCGACATCGACCCGGCCATGATCAAAGAGGATGTCACCCACGCCTGGTACCAGGATGGTCCGGCCCTGCACCCCTACGAGGGTGTCACCGAGCCCAACTACACTGGCTTCACCAAGCGGGAGACCGTCTACGGCGAGCTGCCAACGGTGGATGGCGACGGCAAGTACTCCTGGGTTAAGTCGCCCCGCTACAACGGTGAGCCGGTTGAAGTGGGGCCCCTGGCCTGCCTGCTGGTGAACTACGCCCGCGGCAACGACAAGGTGGTGAACGCGGTCAACGGGCTGCTCAGCCTGACCGGCCTGCCGGTGGAAGCGCTGTTCACCACTCTGGGTCGCACCGCTGCACGACTGGTGCAGACGCAACTGGTGTGCGACGCCGCACTGGAGACCTTCGACGCTCTGGTCAACAACATCGCGGTGGACCAGGAAACCTACCGCCAGCCGGTGATGGACCCGTCGCAGGAGTACATCGGCCACTCGATGATCGAAGCCCCACGGGGCATGCTGAGCCACTGGGTGCGCATCGCCGGCGGCAAGGTGGCGAACTACCAGGCCGTCGTCCCCACCACCTGGAACTCCGGCCCCGTCGATGCCAACGGCAAAGTCGGCCCCTACGAGGCCTCACTCATCGGCTTAAAGCTGGAAGATCCCACCAAACCCCTGGAAGTGATCCGGGTGATCCACTCCTTCGATCCCTGCATGGCCTGTGCGGTCCATGTAATGGATTACAAGGGGGTGGATCTCGGTCAGTTCCAGGTGGGGACCTCAGCGGCCTAAGGAGGGCGTGATGACAACCAAGACCCTGTACACCCGGGATTACGTGTTCAGCCCGGCGATCCGGATCATGCACTGGCTGCGCGCGCTCTCCATCGTGCTTCTGGTGGCGACCGGTTTCTACATCGCCTGGCCCTTCCTCACCCCCTACGGCGGAACCGACAACCTGCAGCAGGGGTGGGTCCGGATGGTGCATCTCATCGCCGGCTTTATGCTGGTGGCGATCACCCTGGCACGGGCTTACCTCTACTTCTTCAGCCGCAGTAACATCGAGCGCCGCTCCTTCCGGGACGTGATGAGTGCCAAAAGCTGGGTGGTGCAGCTCAAGTCCTATCTCTGGATGGGTCAGCTGCACAAGGCGGGGGCCTACGGCCCTCTCCAGTTCGTGACCTACCTGGCGGTGACCCTGGTGATCCTGTTCATGTGCCTCTCCGGCCTGACCCTGCACGCCAACGTCTACCACGAGGGTCTTGGGGGGATGCTCTACCCCTTTGCCGAGTGGTTCACCGGCCTAATGGGGGGGCTGGCGGCGGTTCGTGAGTGGCACCACATCATGACCTGGGTGTTCATCATCTTCCTGGTGATCCACGTCTATATGGCGGTGTGGAGCGGCATCCGCTTCAAACAGAACTCCGTGGACGCGATCGTCTCCGGGTACGACGTGCACAAGACCAAGCACTGATCAGCCCCGATGAGCCCGCGGTCTGACAGCGGGCTCTTTTTCCTGGATACCGCAATGACGCAAAAATTTCTGGTTTTGGGCATAGGTAACGTCCTGTTCGCCGACGAAGGGATCGGCGTCCACCTGACCCACTACCTGCAACAAAAATACCGGTTCGAGGGGCCACACCGGCTCGACTTCGTCGACGGTGGCACCCTGGCCCATGCCCTCATTCCGATGATCGCCCAGTACGATCAGCTGCTGGTGATCGACACCGTCCACTCCACCCAGGGCGCCGCCGGCAGTGTCTACCTGTTCGATTTCGACCAGGTGCCACACCACATCGACTTCCAGGGCAGCGCCCACGAAGTGGAGATGCTGCAGACCCTCAACATGATGGAGATGGTGGGCGACCGCCCTCCCACCCACATCCTTGGCGTTATCCCCGAGGTCCTCGAAGCGATGAGTTTCGAGCTGTCCGAATCGATCCAACGCGCGGTCCCCCTGATGGAGCAAGCGTTCTGCGACCACCTGACCGCCCGGGGTTTCACCCTGACCCAGAAGGCCAACCCCGACATCGTTGCACTGGCGCGCCAGTCCTGTGACCAGGAGACCCGCTATGAAGCTGCGGTTTGAGTTTCACACTGCCCGGCCCGTTCCTCTCTATGGCCGTCTCTGTAACCAGTTTCTGCGCCATCCCGAGGTTCAGGCCATCGGCCAGGATGTGGATGGCTACTTTATCGAAGCCGAGGGGGAGCAGGACACGCTCTCGGCCCTGGCGGATCTCATCGGCCGCGTTTTCCCGCTCTCCTGCTGGCTCACCGATACCCGGATTGAGCCCATCGAGCAGCTCCGCGGTGATGCCGTCGAACTCAAGGGGGTAAAGCCCTCACTGCCCTACTGTCAGCACTGCCTGGATGACCCCCTGAGTCACTGCCGGCACTGCGGTGCGCAGCCCGTGGGCGACGACGCCACGGCAGCACGACTGGCGCAACTGTTCGAGACCTTCACCGAGCAAGGCGAAGTGAAGTACCGTGCCGGTGACAACACCCTCACCCTGGTTCGGCTGGATCACCTGGGCGCCGCTGACGACGCCCTGCTGTTTTGTGACCCCGAGGCCCTGAACCACAGCCTGCACATCAACAACATCGGGATCCAGCAGCTGGGCAGCATCGAAAAGCCCCGGCTGCTGATGATGCCCCGGGCCGACTTCCGCCAGCGCTACGCCCTGCCCCGGGCCCGTTACCGCGTTCAGCAGAGCGCCGACCGCGTCACCCTGGCCCTGGCCAATCGCCTGGCCCAGAGCGGGATCCCCGCCGTGGGGATCCGCCAGAGCCACCCGCCCCTCTGCCTGACCCAGTTCGGTGACACCCCGGTGCCCCTAACCCTGAGCCAGGCCCCCAGCGCCATCGCCACCCACGAGCCACCGCGCCATCGCGCCTCCCTGCTGGGGCTCACCGCCCACTGGGACGACGGCCGGGTGCGCTTCCAGGCGAGCGACATCCTGGCCGAGCCGGATCCGGACTGGGCCGCTGCCTGTGCCCTTGAAGGGGTGCGCCAACAGGACCGGACGCCCAAGCGCAGCGCTGTGCTCTACCTAAGCCGACGCCACCGCAGTGGCCTGCTCTACAAGGACAACGAGGGCGAGTACCAGTGGCTGGTGCGCCTGCCGGATGCCAACGAGGCGCCCCTAAGCCCCAGCGCCATGCTGGAGGCGATCCGCAGCAGTGCCAACGGCGAGCGCCTGCTGACCCGCTACCAAGAGGTGGACCCGGAGCACTTGGCCGCCCTGGCGGCACTGCCCCAGACACCGCTGTCCGGCAGCTTCCAAAGCGTGCTGGCCCTGGCGGCCTGGTTCAGCGGCCAGTCCAGCGAGACAGACCCCGCCGTCGCTGGCGAAGCCTTCCTCTGCCAGGCCCTGCGCTTCGGCGGGCAGGCGGCGCCGCGCATCGACTACGGGGTGAAACGGGAAGCGGGTACCCTGGTGGTGCAGTGGCAGCGTGCCCTCCAAGCCTGCCTCTCCTACCGCTTGGCGGATCCGGATCAGAAGGCGGGGGTCGCCTTTGGGGTGATCGACTCCTTCTGTGATTTCGTCTGCAACTGGGTTGAGCAGTTGGACATGAACATCGGCCTGGATGAGCTGATCCTGGCCGGTGACGAGTTTGACAACCCGGTGCTGCTGGAGCGGCTGCGGCTGCGGCTGGGCAAGAACATCGCCCTGCGCCTGCCCACGGATTTTGGGCCCGGCCCCCTGGTGACCGGCGCGTTGTTTGTCCCCCAGGCCCTGGCCGGTTAACGAGGAGCTATCCATGTGTTTCTCCATCCCCTCCAAGATCACGGCACTCAATCCAGAAGGCCAGCTGGCCACGGTGGACACCCTGGGCCGGGAGCGCCACGTCAGCGTGCACCTGATCGGGGAGCCCCTAGCGATCGGTGACTACCTGCTGATCCAGTCCGGCTTCGCCATGGAGAAGATCAGCGAAGAGCGGGCCCTGGACAGCCTGGCGCTGTACCGGGAGATCGTCGACAAAATGACCAACGGGGAGATCTGAGATGGACGGTTACAACGGCATCGCCATCCGGGTCCGCGGCCAGGTACAGGGGGTGGGCTTCCGCCCCTTCATCTGGCAGCTGGCCCGGGAGGCCGAACTCTGTGGTGAAGTGTTCAACGACAGCGAAGGGGTGCTTATCCGCCTGGCTCAGCCTGTGGATGCCGACGCCTTCGTACGCCGGATGCGCGAGCAGCTGCCGCCGCTGGCGCGGCTGGACGAGGTGATCCTGAGCCCCTGCCAGCTGGCAGTGAGCCCGGAGGCGTTTGCCATCACCCCCTCGGTAGGGGGCAGCGCCAACACCCGGATCGCCCCGGACACCGCCACCTGTGCCGAGTGCCAACGGGAGATGACGGATCCTAAGGACCGCCGTCATCGCTACCCTTTTACCAACTGCACTCACTGCGGCCCGCGATTCACCATCATCCGCCAGGTGCCCTACGACCGCCCCTTCACCTCCATGGCGCCCTTCCCACTATGCCCTCGCTGCCAGGCGGAGTACGACAACCCCGCCGATCGCCGTTTCCATGCCCAGCCCAACGCCTGTCCCACCTGCGGCCCCCAGCTGCGCCTGACCGGCCCCCAGGGGTCTGAACTGGCCCGGGAGGACGACGCCTTGCAACAGGCGGTATCGGCGCTGCAGGCCGGGGAGATCGTCGCCCTCAAGGCGCTGGGGGGATACCACCTGGCGGTGGACGCCACCAATGACGCCGCCGTCATGCGGCTGCGGGAGCGTAAACGCCGCCCCTCCAAGCCCTTCGCACTGATGGCCCTAGACCTGACGATGGCCCGGACCCTGGCCCATATCAGCCCCGCCGAGGCAGAGCAGCTGCAAAGCGCCGCCGCGCCCATCGTGCTGCTGGCTCCCAAGCCTGAGGGGGAGATCGCCCCCTCGGTGGCCCCGGGCATGGCACGGCTTGGCCTGATGCTGGCCAGCAACCCCTTGCAACATCGGCTGATGGCGCTGGCCGCACGCCCACTGGTGATGACCTCCGGCAACGCCAGCGGGCGTCCGCCCTGCATCGACGATGCCGTGGCCCTGGAAGAGCTCGGCCCCATCGCCGACAAGCTGCTGCTGCACAACCGCGCCATCGTCAATCGTGCCGACGACAGCATCCTGATGGTGGAATCCGGCGTGCCCCAGCTGCTGCGCCGGGCCCGGGGCTTTGTCCCCACCCCGATCCCGCTGCCGCCGGGGTTCGAGGCCGCCGACGGGGTGCTCGCCCACGGCCCGGACCTGAAAAACACCTTCTGCCTGCTGCGGCGGGGGGAGGCCCTGCTCTCCCCCCACCTGGGGGACCTGGCGGATCCGGATCTGTTCAGCGCCTATCGCCACAACCTGGATCACTTCGCCAGCCTGTTTGATTTCACCCCGGCGCTGCGCGCCTGTGACAGCCACCCGGGTTACCTCAGCCACCAGCTGGCCGAGCAGCTCGCCAGGGAGAGTGGCACCCCGCTGATGCCGGTGGATCACCACCACGCTCACCTGGCCGCCTGCCTGGCAGATAATGGCCAGCCCCTGGATAGCGCCCCGGTACTGGGGCTGCTGCTGGATGGCCTGGGCTGGGGCGGCACGGACACCGAACACCGCCTCTGGGGCGGCGAGATCCTGCTGGCGAACTACCGCCATTGCCACTACCTGGAGGGGCTGCCTGCGGTGGCGCTGCCCGGCGGAGATCTGGCGGCCAAGGCCCCGTGGCGCAACCTGGTGGCGCACCTGGATGCCGCCTGTCCAGACTGGGAGGGGCGCACCATCCCGGCCCTGGCAAGGCTCAGGCAGCAACCCCTGGATCTGCTGCGCCAGGGGATTGCCGCCGGACTCAACTCCCCCAAAGCCTCCAGCGCCGGCCGTCTGTTCGACGCCGCGGCCGCCCTGCTGACCGGGGTGTTCGAGCTGCAATATTTCGAGGGGGAGGCGGCCATGACCCTGGAAGCCCTGGCCTGGCAGGCGGTCGCGCGCCCCGATGCGCCGCTGCCGATGCTCAGTCGACCAGCGCTGAGTCTTAACCCCCTCTGGCAGACCCTGCTCGATGGACTCGAACAGGGAGCCACACCGGCCGAGCTTGCACTGCGCTTCCACCAGGAGCTGGCGGCGGGCCTGGTGGGCCGCCTGGTGCATCATGCCCAGGCGCATGGTATCGAGCGAGTCGCCCTCTCCGGCGGTGTGCTGCAAAACCGTTTGCTGCAGCGGCTGCTGCTTCAGGGGCTCAGGGCGCACCAGCTGCTCCCCCTGACCCACGCTCAAGTTCCTGCCAACGACGGCGGCCTGGCCCTGGGCCAGGCGGTGATCGCCTGGGCCCGACATCTAGAGGGGCACAACCCATGACCCCGGCGAGCGCGACCCTGCAGCTGATCCGACAGTCGGACGGGCTCAAGGTCGAGCCAACCTTGACCCTGCCCCCGGTTCCGCTGCTGCTTAACGGCCTCGCCCCCGAGGGGGTGCTGGAGCGATTGGGACTCATCTATCGCCAGTGTGGCGAGGCCCAGCGCTGGGCGGCACTCTCCCTGATTGAGCCGCAGCGGGGCCTGTGCCCGGATGCGGCAACCGAGGCTGCGCGGGACCAGGCCCTGGCCCTGGAGTGGGCCACCGAACACAGCTGGCAGTTGTGGCGCATCGCCCATGAGCTGCTGCCACCGTCACCCTCGCGCCTGGCCCTGCTGACCCGCTGGCGCCAAACGCTGGCGCAACACCGGGCGGCTCTGCCCTCACGGCGCTACCAGCCCGGTGCCGCGGTAGCGCCGGTGGCCCTCTCCCCCCTGGATGACTGGCGCGGGGAGTGGGAACGTGAAGTGATGGCGCCGATCCAGACGGCGGTCGCCGAGCGCGGCTGGGACACCCGATTTTACACTCCGGCAGATCTGATCCAGCGTTGGGAAAGTGGCCCCGCACGACGCCTGGGGATGCAGGCGCCTACCCTGGCGGATCGTCTCGAGGCACTCTGGATAGAGCTTTGGCAAGCGGTCGACGCCCTGGGCCAGCCCGGCGCCCTGACCGCCGTTCTCAAGCCTCAGGCCGGCGAGCGCCCCGCCGCCCGCGGCACGCTGAGGCACCTGTGCCGCTGGCAAGAGGAACGGGCCTACGAGTACCAGATCCGGATCCCCACCGAGGGCACCCTGGCCGCCATCGCCGCCAGCCTGCCACAACTGCCACCGCCCCCACCCTCCGAGTGGTCACAGTGGCGCCAAGGTGTGGCAATCTGGGTCCTGGCCCATGCGCCCTGCCTCGAGGTGCAGATCCTGGAAACCGGAACCGAGATACCGAGTGGGGAGCACCACCATGCATGAGATGTCCCTGGCGGAGGGGATCCTGCAGATTGTTGAATCGCAGGCCGCCCCCAGCCCCAAGGTCCACAGTGTCACCCTGAGCGTGGGGGAGCTGGCGGGCGTGGAGCTGACCTCCCTTAAGTTCTGTTTTGACGTGGTAACGCGCGATACCTTGGCCGAAGGCGCGTTGCTTGAGATTGAATCGGTGCCCGGCAGCGCCTTCTGCTTTGACTGCCTGGCCCAGGTCCCCCTCAGCCGCCGGGGTGAGCCCTGCCCCAAATGCGGGGGCTACCAGCTGACGGTGGTGGGAGGTGACCAGATGAAAGTGAAATCCTTGGAGATCGAATAGATGTGTACCGTATGCGGCTGTGCCGAAGGCAATACCCGGGTGGAAGGTCAGGCTCACGAGCATGAACATGAGCATGACCATGAGCACCACCATCATGACCACCCCCATTCCCACTCCGACGCTCCGGCGGCGACCGTGGTGCACCATCACTACCATTTCAAGCACAAGGGTGACGTGCATATCCACTACCACGTCTCCGGTGCCCACGCCCATGATCACGGCCATCACCATGACCATGACCACTCACACACTCATGAGCACGGTCACGAGCACAGTCATGGCGAGCGCTTTGCTCCGGAACAGCAAGGAGAGGACCTGCACTACGGTCAGGGCCCGGCCCACGCCCATGCCCCCGGGATGAGCCAGCACAAGATGGTGCAGATCGAGCAGGATATCCTGGGCAAGAATAACCATATCGCCGAGCACAACCGGGCCCACTTCCAGGCGGACCAACAACTGGTGCTGAACCTGGTCTCCAGCCCGGGCTCCGGTAAAACTACCCTGCTGACCGAAACCGTCCGCCGCCTGGCCGGACAGAAGCCGGTGGCGGTGATCGAGGGCGACCAGCAGACCGCCAACGACGCCGACCGCATCCGCGCCACCGGGGTCCCCGCCATCCAGATCAACACCGGCAAGGGCTGCCACCTGGATGCTGCCATGGTGGACACCGCCTACCATCGTCTTGGGCTGGACCAAGGCGGCGTGCTCTTTATCGAGAACGTCGGTAACCTGGTCTGCCCCGCCAGCTTTGACCTGGGCGAAGCGCACAAGGTCGCCATCCTGTCGGTCACCGAGGGGGAGGACAAGCCGCTCAAGTACCCGGATATGTTCGCCGCCGCGGATCTGGTGCTGATCAATAAGACCGATCTGCTGCCGCACCTGGATTTTGACCTGCCCCGTTGCATCGAGTCGGCTCGCCAGGTGAACCCCAATATCGAGGTGATCTGCCTCTCCGCCACCACCGGCGAGGGGATGGAGCGCTGGCTGACTTGGATAGAGCAAAAAGGAGCGGCGTTATGTGCCTAGGGGTTCCCGCCCGCATCGAGGCGATTGTCGATGCCGAACAGCAGCTGGTCACCGTCGCATTAAGCGGCGTCGAGCGTAACGTAAACGCCAGCTGCATCTGGCCCGAGTCCCCCGAGACGCTGCTGGGTCAGTGGGCACTCATTCACGTCGGTTTTGCCATGGCGCTACTGTCGGAGTCCGAGGCCGAGCAAACCCTGTCGGCACTGGCCGCCATGGGGGCCGAGGAGCACGAGATGGCGGATTTCTCCGGTCTGGGAGGCGCACAATGAAGTTCATCGACGAGTTTCGCGACCCTCAGGCGGTCAAGACCCTGATCACCCAGATCGGCACCGCCCTCAAGGGGGTGGACCCTTCCCGCCAGCCCCTGCAGATCATGGAGGTGTGCGGTGGCCACACCCACGCCATCTTCCGCTTTGGCCTGGACAAGCTGCTGCCAGAGGGGATCGAGTTTGTCCACGGTCCCGGTTGCCCGGTGTGCGTGCTGCCCCGGGGGCGGATCGACGACGCGGTTACTCTCGCCAGGCAGCCCGGTACCCTGCTGTGCAGCTACGGTGACGCGGTGCGGGTACCCGGCGATCTCGGCTCCCTGCTGGACGCCAAAGCCGCCGGGGCCGACGTGCGCATCGTCTACTCCCCCCTGGATGCCCTCGCCCTGGCCAAGCAGAACCCGGACAAGCAGGTGGTCTTCTTCGCCATCGGCTTCGAAACCACCGCACCGGCCACCGCCCTGACCCTGCGGCAGGCACGCCAGCAGGGGGTCGAGAACTTTTCCGTCCTCTGTCACCACATCACCATCGGCCCGCCGCTCAGGGCGATCCTCGACGATCCCGGGGTGCGCTTGGATGGCCTGGTGGCCCCGGGGCACGTCTCCATGGTGGTGGGCCAATCGCCCTACCAGTTCATCGTGGAGGAGTACCGCAAGCCGGTGGTGATCGCCGGCTTCGAACCCATCGACTTCCTCACCGCCCTGCTGGGGGTCGTGCGCCAGATTGCGGACGGGCGGGCAGAGGTGGAGAACGCTTACAAGCGGGCGGTGCAAAGCGCCGGTAACGCCGTCGCGCTGCGGGCGATGGCGGAGGTGTTCACCCTGGCTCCCAAAAGTGACTGGCGAGGTCTGGGAGCGATCGACCAGTCCGGATTGATGCTCTCCGACGCCTTTGCCGAGTTTGACGCCGAGCGCCGCTTCGGTCTCAAACCCACCCAGGTGGCGGAGCCCGAGGGCTGTGGCTGTGCCCAGGTGCTGCGGGGGCAGCTTCGCCCCGCGGACTGCCCCCTGTTCGGAAAAGCCTGCACCCCGTCGGCGCCGGTCGGAGCCCTGATGGTTTCCAGTGAGGGGGCCTGCGCCGCCTACTACCAGTACCGCAGCCCACAAGACTGAGCGAGCCCATCCCTGACCAACACAAAAAACGGCACCCCGAGGGGTGCCGTTTTCTATCTTAAGAGATCGCCTTAGGGGCGGTAGACCTTGACGTTGCTGTGCCCCTGCTCCTGCAGATAGAGCGCCTGCAGCTTGCTCATGACACCACGGTCACAGTAGAGCAGGTAGGTCTTGTCCTTCGGCAGGGAGGAAAACTGGCTGGCCAGCTTGAAGAACGGCAGGGTCACTACGTCGTTCTGGGCCAACTCCAGCGGACTGGCTTCCTCCTCCTCCGGAGCCCGGATATCCAGTACCACCTCACCCTTGCCGGGCTCGGATACGGTTTCCATCTCCACGGTTTCGGTCTTGCCTACGTTGGCCAGTTCCCGGATGTCGATGTACTGAGTCTGTTCCACCACGCGCGCCACCAAGTCGTCAGAAAATTTCGCTTCTTCCGCTTCGATCTTAGCCAAAACCGCCTTCACTGTCGGCTTTTGCGAGATCACGCCGCAGTACTCCGGCATCACTTCGGCGAAGGGGGCTGTGCCGATCTCCCTCGCCACATCGATGATCTCCTGCTTATCCCAGGTGATCAGCGGGCGCAGCACCACCTTGTCGGTGGCCCGATCGATCACATTGAGGTTGGTGAGGGTCTGGGAGGAGACCTGCCCCATCGCCTCGCCGGTGACCAGTGCTGGAATGGCGAAGCGATCCGCCAGCGCGCAGGCCACTTTCATCATCATCCGCTTGAGCACCACGCCCATCTGGCCCTTGTCGATCTTCTCCAGGATCTCCTCGACCACCGGCTCAAAGGGGACCGACAGGAAGCGCACCTTATGGGAGTTGCCGTAGCGGTTCCAGAGGTAGTAGGCCACCTCCTTCACGCCGCGCTCATGCTCGGCGCCACCGAGATTGAAGAAGCAGTAGTGGGTGCGGGCGCCACGCTTAATGGTCTGGAAGGTGGAAACGCCGGAGTCGAACCCGCCGGAGATGAGGCTGAGCACATCCTCCTGGGTGGCGATGGGAAAACCGCCAAGGCCGGCATGGCGCTCAGCCACCAGGTAGGCCAGGTCATCTTCGATCTGGATCTGGATGGTAACGTCGGGGTTCTTCAGCTGCACCCCTTTGGCCTCTGTGTTCTGGTTCAGGCCGCCACCAACGTAGCGCTCCACGTCCAGCGAGCTGAACTCATGTTTGCCGGAACGCTTAACTCGGACACAGAAGGTTTTGCCCGCCAGTTGGTCGCGGTAGAGCGGCAGTGTGGCCTGGTAGATATCGTCGATGCTCTCGAAGCGTTGCTGGCTCACCTCCAGGAAGTGGGCGATGCCGGGAATGCAGGAGAGCCGTTCCACCATGGCATCGCGCAGGGCCGGGTCCACCTGGCGACAGTTCACCACGATATGGTCCCAGTTAAACTTTACCTTGGCGTTCTCATCCACTTTACGCAGCACGTTGCGGATGTTGGACACCAACAGCTTGGAGAAACGGATCCGCACCGGTTTGGATTTGATCATCACTTCCGGGTGCAGTTTGACGATAAATTTCATGATCTGCCTGTCACTGCCAGTAAGAGGCGCGGGAGTATACCCCAGCACCGGCACCCGGGCGAGTCCAGAAGCCGGGTTATGTGGTTCAGCCCCGAGCATAGATCCCCCCCCGCGCAGGCGCAACGAAGGGCCGCAACCTAACCTCGGGCAACCGCCCGGAGGAAGTCGGGGTGGCTTAGCAAAAATGGCTAAAGAGGAGGCGCCCAGATTGAATCTGGCGGGGCAACACAGTACCTTTGGCCCCCTAGTCGGACGGGAGCAGCATTGTGGCGAAAAAACCGGAAAACCTCAGTTTCGAAGAGGCTCTGCAGGAGCTGGAAGGGATCGTGACCCAACTCGAGCAGGGCGACGTGCCCCTGGAGCAGGCCCTGAAGCAGTTTGAGCGTGGCATCGGCCTGGTTCGGGCCAGCCAGAGCAAGCTCGACCACGCCGAGCAGCAGGTGCAGATCCTCTCCCAAAACGGCAGCGCCGACGCGACTCTGGCGCCCTTCCCCACCGAGGAGTAAATATGCAACCGGAGGCCCTTGGCCACTACCAGGCTCGGATCAACCGCTACCTGGGCGAGATCTTTGATCGCCTGCCGGAGGTGGAGCCGCGCCTGCTTGAAGCGATGCGCTATGGCACCCTGCTGGGCGGCAAGCGGGCTCGCCCCTACCTGGTGTACGCCACCGGCACCATGCTCGGTGCCGATGAAGCCAGCCTGGATCCCCTGGCGGCGGCGGTGGAGTGCATCCACGCCTACTCACTGATCCACGACGATCTGCCGGCGATGGACGATGACCACCTGCGCCGGGGTCAGCCGACGGTACACATCGCCTTCGACGAGGCCACCGCGATCCTGGCCGGTGATGCCCTGCAGACCCTGGCATTCGAACTGCTGTGCGACTCTCCCCTGCCCGATACGGTGGCGCCGAACCGCCTGTCGATGATCCGCCTGCTGGCCCGCGCCTCCGGTTACCAGGGGATGTGCGGCGGCCAAGCGATCGATCTCGCCAGCACCGCCCGGCGGGTTCCGCTGGATGCCCTCAAGCGGCTGCACAACCTCAAGACCGGCGCCCTGATCCGCGCCAGCGTCGAGCTGGGCTGCCTGGCGGTTCCGCAACTTCCCGAACCGCACGCCGAAGCACTGCGCACTTATGCCGACTGCATCGGCCTGGCCTTCCAGGTCCAGGACGATATTCTCGACGTGACCGGCGATACCGAGCAGTTGGGCAAGCCCCAGGGCTCCGATTTGGCGGCGGACAAAAGCACCTTCCCGGCCCTGTTGGGGTTGGACGGTGCCCGTGACACAGCGCAGAGTCTCTATCAGGACGCACTGACAGCACTGGCCCAGTTGCCGTACAATAGCCAACCATTGGAAGGCTTTGCCCGATATATCGTCGAGCGAAACCGATAGAATAACCACAAAGCGAACCATTCGATGAGCCAGGCCCTGTCTGATTTTCCGCTGTTGTCCCAGGCGTTGTTGCCGGAACAGCTGCGCCAGCTGCCCCAAGAGCGGCTCTCCTCTCTGGCGGACGAAGTGCGCCAGTTCCTGCTGCACTCGGTGAGCCGTTCCTCCGGTCACCTGGCCTCTGGCCTGGGTACCGTCGAGCTGACCCTTGCCCTGCACTACGTCTACAACACCCCTTTTGACCGGCTGATCTGGGATGTGGGTCACCAGGCTTACCCCCATAAGATCCTGACCGGTCGTGCCGAACAACTGCACACCATTCGTCAGAAAGATGGCCTGCACCCGTTCCCCTGGCGCGAAGAGAGCGAGTACGACACCTTCAGTGTCGGCCACTCCAGCACCTCCATCAGTGCGGCCCTCGGTATGGCCATTGCCGCCGATAAAGAGGGTGACGGACGCCGGGTGGTCGCGGTGATCGGCGATGGCGCCCTCACCGGCGGCATGGCGTTCGAGGCCCTCAACCACGCCGGGGATATCCACAAGGATATGCTGGTGATCATCAACGACAACGAGATGTCGATCTCGGAGAACGTCGGTGCCCTGAACAACCACATGGCCCGCATCCTCTCCGGCAGCCTCTACACCTCTATCCGCGAGAGCGGCAAGAAGGTGCTGGGTGCCATGCCGCCGATCAAGGAGTTGGCCCGCCGGGCGGAGGAGCACCTTAAGGGGATGGTGGTCCCGGGGACGCTTTTCGAGGAGCTGGGCTTTAACTACATCGGCCCCATCGATGGCCATGACGTCAACGGCCTGGTGGATACGCTGCGCAACATGCGCAACCTCAAGGGCCCGCAGATCCTCCACGTCATGACGAAGAAAGGTAAAGGCTACCAGCCGGCGGAGGAGGACCCCATCGGCTACCATGGCGTGCCCAAGTTCAACCCTGAAGAGTGGAAACTGCCCAAGTCCGCGCCGGGCAAGCCCACCTTCTCCAAGGTGTTTGGTGACTGGCTGTGCGACATGGCGGAGCAGGATCCCAAGCTGATGGCGGTCACCCCGGCGATGCGCGAGGGCTCCGGCATGGTGGAGTTCTCCCAGCGCTTCCCCGGCCAATACTATGATGCCGCCATCGCCGAGCAGCACGCGGTCACCCTGGCGGCCGGCTTTGCCTGCGAGGGGCTCAACCCCGTGGTGGCGATCTACTCCACCTTCCTGCAGCGGGCCTACGACCAGGTGATCCATGATGTCGCCATCATGAACTTGCCGGTGCTCTTTGCCATCGATCGTGGCGGCCTGGTAGGGGCTGACGGACAGACCCACCAGGGGGCGTTCGATCTCTCCTTCCTCCGTACCGTGCCGAACCTGACCATCATGGCACCCGCAGACGAGAACGAGTGCCGGCAGATGCTCTACACCGGCCATCGGCATACCGGCCCGGCAGCGGTGCGCTACCCCCGGGGCAACGGCATGGGGATCCCGCTGCAAAGCGAAATGACCGCCCTGGCCATCGGCAAGGCGGAGATCCGCCGCCAGGGTAAGGGGATCGCCATCCTGAGTTTCGGCACCCTGCTGCCCTACGCTTTAGAAGCCGCCGAGCAGCTGGACGCCACCGTGGTCAACATGCGCTTCGTGAAGCCTTTGGATCACGAGATGGTCAAAGCGATGGCCGAGAGTCACGATCACCTGATCACCCTGGAGGAGAACGCGATCCAGGGCGGTGCAGGCAGTGCAGTGTTGGAGTCACTGGCTCAGCAGGGGCTGTGCAAGCCGTTGCTGCAACTGGGCTTGCCAGATCGCTTCATCGAGCAGGGCAGCCAGGAGCAGATGCACGCAGTGCTGGAGCTGGACGGTCCGGGCATTATCAAGCGGGCCAGAGCCTTTACCGGCGCCTGACGCCACCGCAAAAGACAACGCCTCCCACCGGGAGGCGTTGCTGTTTTCGGGACAGCGGCAGAGCTTCCCCCAGACGGTACCCAAGTGCCGGTGACTCCCCTGAGGGTTCGAGTCGCCGCACCGCCACCACCCAGGCCCGTTGCAGTTGCGGCACCGATAAAATGGGCTGACGCCAGGGCTTTGCCTCTGTGGGGGCCAGCCAGGACAGGTTCGCCTGCTGTTCGGTCAGATCCAGCAGCAACGCCAGCGGCCGCTCTTTGGGGCTGAAGTAACGCGCCGCCACCGTCTCGACATCCTCGGGGGTATTGAGGTGGATCCAGCCCGCCCTCTGATCACTGCCGCAGCGGGGAACGAGGCCGGTTCTCAGGGCCTCCTGCCAGTCCGCCTGACTCACCACGCGATAGAGTTGCATCCGGCTCTCCTTATCCAATCTGTTAAACCCGCCTTTCCCGGGGAAGCGTCAACCGAAAAACAGCCGCGAGAACCAGCCGCGCTCCAGATCCTCCTTGCACTGGCGATACTGGCCCGCATAGCGCTTGGCCCGGGTATCCACCCGCTTGGAGACCTGGATCAGCCAGGCTTTGCGGTTGTAGGTTTTGCGCTGATACCCCCCCCACCCCTCGTGGTAATTGAGGTACTGGTTATAGGCATCCCACTTGGACACGCCGTTGACCTGCTGGGTCTTGTAGATAAACCAGCCCATGAAGTCGTGGGCATCGGCAAAATTGCTGCGCCGAGCTCGACGGCGCTTGGTTTCCCGCACGTAATCCTCCCAGGTCAGGGTTTTGGCCTGGGCGTAACCATAAGCACTGGAAGCCCGTCCCACGGGGATAAACCCCAACCAGTACTGCATCGGAGGGCGGGCATTATGTTTGAAGCCGCTCTCCTGGTACATCATCGCCATGGGCACATGGACCGGCACCCCCCACTTCTGTTCGGTGTTCTTCGCTGCCTTGTACCAGCTGCGGTTCTCTTTAAAGATATTGCACAGGTTCTCGGGATCTTCCGGGGGGGCGGTGGCGCAGCCCGCCAGCAACAGGGCGCACGCCAAAAATAGGGTCTTAAACAGAGTCATCGCGCGGATATTCTTAGTTTTTCGGAATAATGAAAAAAGTTTGCCTGTTCAGGGAACTTAATGGAAGGCGATGGACTCCTAACAGTGAACCCATTCATCGGTTTGTTCATCATTTTCCTCCTTGTTGGGGGTTCTGGCGCCAGTCAGGACCCCATTTTTTTGTCCTGCTTCCTACCGGCAACTCTGCGCCACGGGCCAATCGACGGTTTTGTCGGGCGCCCCCCTTTACAGCACCCTGAGCCACTGGTTAAATGGCCGCCCTTTTGACCAAACAACGAAGTTCATCGATGTCTACCGAGCTGTATCTGGTCTACCTGACGACCGTTATCGTACTGCTGGCCGCCCCCGGCCCGATGACCCTGATGACCCTTTCCACCAGCGTCCGTTACGGACAGCGCCGGGCCCTCTATACGGTACTGGGTTCCAACGTCGCCGGCCTTATCCTCATGGTGCTCTCCGCCACCGGGATCGGCGCCCTTATATCCGGCCACCCGTTGCTCTACGAGGCGCTTCGCTTCGGTGGTGCCGCCTACCTCATCTGGCTCGGGATCGGTGCCTGGCGTGCCCGCGGCGACACCATCAACCAGGCCAGTAACGAGCCATCCAGCGGCGACCGGCGCAAACTGTTCCGCAAGACCCTAATGGTGGGGTTGGCCAACCCCAAGGGCCTGGTGTTCTTCGCCGCCCTCTTTCCCCAATTCCTGCGTCCGGACCAGGATCTCAACACCCAGCTGCTGATCCTCTGCCTGACCTTTACCCTGGTGGACTTCGTGATTCTCAACCTGGTGGCCATGGGAGGCTGTCAGCTGGCTCACAAGCTCTCCGCCCCCAGCGCCCAGCGCCGCTTTAACCGCGCCTGTGCCATCGTCTTCTTCACCCTCGGTGCCTCTATGGCCCTGTCTGGTTAGAGTTGTCAGATTAGCGACGAAAAAAGGCAATAAAAAAACCGACGCAAATGCGTCGGTTTTTTTATTGCCGCGGGTTCAGCGCGGGTTAGCCGGCATGGAGCAATCGCTCTGTACCTGTTTCCACACCTTTGGCTGCCAGTAGCGCTCCGCTTCTTCGCGATGCTCCGGCGCCAGCTCCGCCACCAGGTGGTAACGTTGACCGGCAACCACTTCGAGGGTCATCTCGCGGTAACTGCGCTTGGCATTGGGCACCGCCAGTCGCGGGTCATCGATGAACTCCGTCAGGCGCAGCCGGTAGCTGCCGGGCAGCAGCCGGTAGCTGGCCTTGGAGACCACATCCTTATCATCAATGCGGGTTACCGCCACCTTGTACAGATTGTTGCGGCCCTCGGGCTGCTGGAACACCGCCACTTCACCGCAGTCGATCCGCTTATCGGCACCACCGGCGGCGCAGCCGCCCAGCAGAGTCAGAGCCAACAGGCTGTACAAGGTGTTTTTCATGCGCCCTCCTGGCGTCGAAAGTAATCCGCAAGATAGTCATCGAAACTGCCCACACTGTGCTGTTCCAGCTCCGCCTGGGCAGACAGGGACTCGGCACAACGCTGCTGCATCTGCGCCTCATCCAGCAGCCGGTAGGGCTGCTGGGCAAACCACTCCCGATGCTGAGCGGCAAGATCACAGGCCCAGCGGCCGTGCCCCTTGGCGCGGCTCTCTGCCAGAACCCGGGCGGAGAGGGTCTGTTCCGGATCCGTGACCGCACCTTGCCACTGGGCCAGGGCATCCTGATAGCGGTGATCGCCATGGGCGGCATCCAATACCGGCGCCAACGCCTGCCAGCGCTGGAACAGTTCGCCAAGCCAATCCGACAGCGCCACCTCGTTGCCGTTGCGGGACAGCGCCTTGCCGGGACGTCGCCCGTCCAGGATCACCGCCTGGAAGTTGGCCTTGTTCTCCGCCACGTCCTGGCTGGCAAAAGCAGGGCTATCGGTAAGCAGGCCGTCGAGCAGGAAGAGATCCAGCAGCAGGATCTGGTCCCGGCTGATCCCCATGGGGGCAAAGGGGTTCACATCCAGTGCGCGTACCTCGATGTACTCCACACCACCGCGCTCCAGTGCCTGGCTTGGGGTCTCTCCGCTGTGGGCAGTGCGCTTGGGGCGGATCGGCGCGTAAAGCTCGTTCTCGATCTGCAGCACATTGGCATTGAGCTGGCGGTACTCGCCATCGTGCCGCACGCCGATGCCGGCATACGCCTCGGAAGGCAGCCGGATCGCCCGTTTAACGTCCCGGACATACTCCTCCAGCGAGTTCAGACTCACGGAGAGGGCATCCTGGGCCTGGTTGGTGTAGCCCAGGTCACTCATCCGCAGGGAGGTAGCGTAGGGCAGGAAGAGGGTCCCGCCGGCCTGCTCAAAGGGCAGGTTCGACGCCTTGTCCCCCAGGAAGGAGCGGCACAGCGACGGCGAAGCCCCAAACAGGTACGCCAGCACCCAGGTGTGACGGTGGAAATGGCGCAGCAGGCCGAAGTAGCGCTCTGAGCGCGCGGCATCATCCGGCTGGCCCAGTCCCAGTGCCTCCCAGAGGGGATCGGAAACCGAAAAGTTGAAGTGTACCCCGGCAATCGCCTGCATCTTGGCGCCGTAACGGTGCGACAGGCCGATACGGTAGGTGGTCTTCATCCGGCCGATATGGGAGTGGCCATACTGGGCGATCGGGATATGTTGATCGCTGTCCAGGAAACAGGGCATCGACAGCGGCCAGAAGCGCTGGTCATCGATGTTGGCCAGGACAAAGCGATGCACATCGCCCAGGTGGGCCAGCAGCTGATCCGGATCCTGGTAGACCGGGGTGATCAGCTCCATCAGTGATTCGCTGAAGTCCGTCGTAATCCAGGGATGCGTCAGCGCCGCGCCCAGGGCTTTGGGATGGGGATCCTGCGCCAGTTGGCACTGCGCATCCACACGCAAGGTTTCCCGCTCGATACCGCGATTCAAGGCCCGTAGTGCCGGCCGCCACTGCGGTTGGGCCAGGCGGTCAATAACCTGATTGTAAGCGCTCAAGGTGGCTCTCTTGTTAGTAACACAACGGGCGGCACTTCGCGCCGCCCGTGATGGATCTATGGTGGGTTAGTGTCCAGTTTACAGAGTTATCTCTTGGACGTCATATCCGAGCGCTTTCAGCGCCGGCTCGTTGCTGGCTTTATCGCCTACCACCAGGATGATCATCTGGCTGAGATCCAGCTGTTTCGCCGCCAGCTCCGCCATCTGCTCCAGGCTCGCCGACGCGATCAGCCGGGACTGCGCCGCCACATAGCCTTCGTCCAGATCGTAGCGCTGAAGCTTGCCGAGGAAGCGGGCCTTCTGCGCCGGGGTCTCGAACTTGAGTGCGTCCTGCTGGGAGATGGAGGATTTCATGAAGGCCAGCTCCGCCTCGTTCATCCCGCGCTGCTGGAACCCCTGGATCTCAGACACAAACTCCTGCACCGACGCCGCCGTGGCGTCGGCCCGGACGCTGGCACTGGCGACAAACTCGCCCAGCTCCGTGTCACCGCTAAAGCCGGTACGGGCACCGTAGGTGTACCCCTTATCTTCACGCAGGTTGAGATTGATGCGGCTGTTGAAGGCGCCACCCAGGGGGTAGTTCATCAGCCCCGCCAGGAAGTGTTCACCGGTTGCATCGAAAGGCATGGCCCGCTTGCCGAGGCGGATCACCGATTGCGGGGCACCAGGCTTATCCAACAGGTAAACCACGGGGCCACCCAGCTGCGGCATCGTGGCCAGCGACGGCCAGGGAGTTGCCTCTCCCTGCCAGTCTGCCAGGAAGCTCAACTGCGACATCATCTCGCCCTGGGGCAGATCCCCCACGGTGACGATCGCGGCATTACCGGCCCGGAACTGCTGATCAAAGAACGCCTTCACCTGCGCCAACGTCAGGTTTTCCACCGTCTGCGCCAAGCCGCCGACCGGTACCCCCTGGGGGTTGTCGGTGCCATAGACCAGGCGCAGCCAGGCGGTGCTCGCCAACCAGTTAGGGTCATTGGCCTGATGAGCCAGGCCCTGCAGCATCTGCTCCTTGACGCGGGCGAAGTCCGCCTCGTTGAAGGCGCTGTGCCACAGGCGCTCCTTCAGCAGGTCCAGGGTAGGCGCCAGGTTGCGGGTCAGGGCGCTGACACTGATGGTGGTGCGATCCGAAGATGCGCCCACGCTGATCCGTGATCCCAGCTTCTCCAGCTCCTCCGCAAAGGCCGAGGTGCTGAAGCGCTCCGTTGACTCCCCCATCATGGCGGCAGTCAGCTCCGCCAGCCCCGCCTGCTGCGGCGATAGCAAACGGGCGCCCCCTTCGAGGCTGATCAGGATCTCCGTGGTCGGGGTTTCGTCGGAACGGGTACCGATCACCGGGATACCGTTCTCCAGCTGTGCACGCCACAGGGTCGGCAGCATCACCTGGGGGTTCTCCCCCGCGGGCGGCACCTGACTGCGGTCGAAGCTATCGACGATCACCGGATCGGGTACCTCACCCTCGACGTGGGTGATCGCATCCAGGGGCAGCGGCGCCGGCGCCCAGTTGTCCTCGGCGGCAATGAGGGCGCTTTGCCCCTGGGGCACCACGCTCATGATCACCGCATGGCGACCCTTGATGTAGGTGTTGAAAACCCGATTAACGTCCTCGGCGGTGACGGAGCCGTAACGCGCCAGCTCCTCACCGATCAGGTTTGGGTTGTCAAAGAAGGTCTGGTTGTAGGCCAGGCTGGTGACCTTACCGCGAACACTCTGCAGGCCGTAGAGCGTGTTTGCCTCATGCTGAACCTTGGCCTTGAGCAGGTCATCCGCGGTCACCCCGCGCTGCTCGAACTCGGCGATGGAGTCGCGAATGATCTTCTCGATCTCCGCCAGCTGCGGGGTTTTTCCCGGGTTGGCCAGCGCCAGCAGGGTAAATTCACAGGCCAGCTCCCGGCAGGGGTGGCCCACCTGGGCCTGCACCGCGTGCCCCTCTTTCACCAGGTTCTTATAGAAGATGGAGGTTTTGCCGCCACCGAGAATCTGGGCTAGGAGATCCAGCGCCGCTTCATCCTCGTGACGGGCATAAACCGTGGGGTAGCTGATGTAGATCAGCGGAAGATGGACCTTGTCCTCCATCGACAGGTAACGATCGGCGGTCAACTGGGCGGGTTGCTTAGGGGCATCCTCCACCGCCGGACCACGAGGGATGGGGCCGAAATATTTTTCCACCCAGGCCAGGGTCTGGGCCACATCGAGATCGCCACCTATGGTCAGGGTGGCGTTGTTGGGGCCATACCAGCGCAGGAAGAAGCGACGCAGGTCCGCCACAGTGCCCCGATCCAGGTCATCCATCCAGCCGATCACCGGCCAGGAGTAGGGGTGGTCCTGGGGATAGAGCGCCTGCCCTACCCGCTCACCAAGACGTCCGTAAGGACGGTTATCCACGCGCTGGCCCCGCTCGTTCTTGACCGTGGAGCGCTGGTTTTCAAACGCGGACTCGGTGACCGCAGGCAGCAGGAAGCCCATCCTGTCGGCTTCCAGCCACAGGACCTTCTCCAGCTGGTTGGCGGGGACGGTCTCGAAGTAGTTGGTGCGATCGGAGTTGGTGGTGCCGTTGAGGGTGCCACCGGCCTCGGTGATCAGGCGGAAGTGTTCCTCATCGGCCACGTTTTCCGAGCCCTGGAACATCATGTGTTCGAAGAAGTGGGCAAAACCGGATTTCCCCAACTCCTCACGGGCGGAGCCCACATGGTAGGTAACATCGACGTGCACCAGGGGGTCTGAGCTGTCCGGGTGCAGGATCACCGTCAGGCCGTTGGCCAGCTGGTATTTCTGATAGGGGATCACCAGTTCCCCTCGTTTCGCCTCGACCGTTTCGATCAGGCGTACGCCCTCAGGCAGTGCCGTTTCCTGACTGGCACAGCCCAACAGGCTGCCCGCCAGCAGGGCCCCGGCCAGAATCCCTTTCCATTGCATGATTGCCTCTCCCCAGTGCATCAGGCGCCCCCCAGCACCCCCATAGTTATCAGGGCCACTAACAGGTAGCGCAAAAACTTACCAATAAAGATCAACAGAGTACTAGATAGCAACGGGAAGCGAAACCAACCCGCCAGCAGGGGTATCGCATCGCCGACCACCGGGAGCCACGCCAGCAGCAGCGACCAGATCCCGTAGCGCTGCAGCCAGTCGATCACCCGGCGCTCCCGCCCGGAGACCATCTCCTGGGGAGTTTTACGACGGTGGAGGTAGCGACCGATAAGATAGCTGGTTAATGAACCGAGGGTATTTCCCACGGTCGCCACCAGCAACAGGGTAAGAAGGGGGATCTCCCCCTGCCCAACCAGGTAGGCCAATATGGCTTCCGAGCCGCCGGGGGCCAGGGTGGCGGCAATGAACGCGGAGCTGAACAGACCCCAGAGGGCAAGGGTCACGGAGTGATCTCGATCGGTTCTGCCGTAGCAGTGCTTTTAAACAGCTTCTGAAGGGCGGCGTTATCGCTCAGCATGTCGGCCAGAACGTAGTGATCCAGGGTCGCCAAAAACGCTTCGGTGGCCTCCTGCAGCACCGGCTTCAGACGGCAGGCGGGCAGGATGCTGCACATCGGGCTGCGACAATCCACCAACTGCATGGGTTCCAGGGCACGCACCACCGCCCCCAGGCGGATCGTCTCCGGCGACCGTGCCAGACGGATGCCGCCATTTTTGCCCCGAACCGTGGTGACGAAACCGGCGTGGCCCAATTTATTGATCACCTTAACCATGTGGTTACGTGAGACGCCGTAGAGTTCCGTTACCTTGGAGATGCTGGTCAACTCGCCCTCGGGCAGGGTGCCGAGGTAGATCAGAGCCCGGAAGGCGAAATCGCTAAAGCTGGTCAGTTGCACTCTGTGATCCTCCAGGCGCTCCGCTGCCGTTAACCGGACAGGGGATACGATCGCAAACTGAGTTTGCCCAGCTTAAAGGGAGCAAACTCAAAAACGGTAATAAAGAGAAGTGCGGCGCTCAAGGCTCAGTCGCCGCTTCCGCAGACACCTCTCAAGACGATAGGGTAATCGAATCGGACATGACACACTGTGATCTCACGACGGCTTCCGCACAGTGGCGCCTGAAAATTCATCAGGCTAATCTTAAAATAATGAGAATTAAGGATATTAAGTTATGATCGCGAGGCTGTTTTTGCTGCCCCTGATACTGTGCTTGCTCTGGTATCTCTACCTGCGGTCGAACGGCTATAGCCTCAAGCAGGGACAGCAGGGATTTATCTATATCCTGAGCCTCTCCGGTTTGGTTCTTGGCGTCATGCTGTTGATGAGTTGGCTGACCCGGCTTTAACGTTCTCCAGCCCCTCCAATGGAAAGCCAGAGTCCGGAGATTGCCCCCTGCACTGAGCTGATGGACAGGGGGTATCCGTCGGGGTGGCGCAGACTCTTTCTCTAACCGACCATGGCCAGCAGCACTCCCGCGGCCACCGCGCTGCCCAACACCCCAGCCACATTGGGTCCCATAGCGTGCATCAGCAAGAAGTTTTGCTGGTTGGCTTCCAGCCCCACCTTATTGACCACTCGAGCCGCCATCGGCACCGCCGACACCCCAGCCGCTCCGATCAGGGGGTTCACCGGCTCGGCACTGATGCGGTTGAGTAGCTTAGCCATTAGGACGCCAGCAGCGGTTCCGATACTGAACGCCACAGCTCCTAGCAACAGGATCCCGAGGGTCTCCACCTGCAGAAACTGATCCGCCGACAGCTTAGAACCTACTGCCAAGCCCAGGAATATGGTGACAATGTTGATCAACTCGTTTTGGGCAGTGTTGGAGAGTCGGTCGACCACCCCGGCTTCACGCATCAGGTTGCCCAAACAGAACATCCCCACCAGCGGGGTTGCCGCAGGAAGAAACAGGATGGTGGCCCCGAGGACCAGCAGCGGAAACAGCACCTTCTCCCGACGGCTGACCTCCCTGAGCTGGGCCATCTCGATCTGGCGCTCTTCCGGCCGGGTGAGCGCCTTCATGATCGGCGGCTGGATCAGCGGCACCAGCGCCATGTAGGAGTACGCTGCCACAGCGATCGCCCCTAGCAGATCCGGTGCCAGTCGCGATGCCAGGAAGATGGCCGTTGGCCCATCTGCCCCGCCGATAATGGCGATGGCCGCCGCATCCTCCAAGGTGAAGGAGAAACCGGGAACGGCGTTCAGCGCGATGGCGCCAAGCAGCGTCGCGAAGATCCCAAACTGCGCTGCAGCCCCTAGAAACAGTGTCTTGGGATTGGCGATCAGGGCACTGAAATCGGTCATCGCCCCCACCCCCATGAAGATCAGCAGGGGAAATACGCCACTTTCAATGCCGATGTAGTAGACGTAGTAGAGCAGCCCGCCAGGCTCGGTAAAGCCCGCTTCCGGAATGTTCGCCAGGATGGCACCAAAGCCAATAGGCAACAGCAGCAGCGGTTCAAACTTCTTGCTGATGGCGAGGAACAGCAACAGTCCCCCGACGGCCATCATCACCAGTTGTCCCAGCTCGAAATTGGCGATCCCCGTAGAGTGCCAAAAATCGGTAAACCCTTGCATCCGGCCCCCTAGGACAAGCTCATCAAATCGGCGCCGACGGTGACGCTGTCGCCCTCTTTGACGTGCAGATCCGCCACGGTACCGGCCTGGCTGGCGCGGATCTCCGTTTCCATCTTCATCGCCTCGAGGACCAGCACCACCTCCCCTTCTGAGACCCGTTGGCCCGCCTGGACCGGGATCTTGAAGATGTTGCCCGCCAAGGGCGCCGTCACTTTATGGGCCAGCGTCGCAGGGCCGGGAGCAGCGGGGGTCGAAGGGCTTGGTTTAAGAACCGGCTCCACCTTCTCCAGGCTGCCGGCGGCGCCGACCTCCACGTTGAAGAGCTCCCCATCCACCCGCACCTGGTAGCTCGCGGGCTCGGAGGCCCCTTTTGCCTGCGCCACTTCACGGGTCGCCGGCACACCGGTGGGCATAGGCTCGAACGCGGAAGCGTCACCGCGGTGGGTCAGGAACTTCTTTCCGACCTGCGGAAACAGGGCGTAGATCAGCACATCCTCCTCCGGCTCCTCGGAGAGAGGGATCCCGGCCTGCTCGGCCAGGGCAAACCACTCCTTGGTCAACTGCGCCATCTCCGGTGCCAGTCGATCGGCGGGCCGTTCGGTGATCACCTTGGCACCCTCGAGCACCCGCTGCTGCAGCGCCTCATCAACCGGGGCCGGCGTCGCCCCGTACTCCCCCTTGAGCACCCCCGCCGTCTCTTTCGTAATGCTCTTGTAACGCTCGCCGGTCAGGACATTGAGCACCGCCTGGGTACCGACAATCTGTGAGGTCGGGGTCACCAGCGGGATAAAGCCAAGATCTTGCCGAACCCGGGGGATCTCCTGGAGCACCTCGTCCAAGCGATCCGCGGCGTTCTGCTCCTTGAGCTGGTTTTCCATGTTGGTAAGCATGCCGCCGGGCACCTGTGCCGTCAGGATGCGCGCATCCACACCCTTGAGGGCGCCTTCGAACTGGGCATACTTCTGCCTTACCTGACGGAAGTGTGCCGCGATGGGAGCAAGACGGGCGGGATCCAACCCGGTATCCCGCGTTGTCCCCGCCACCATCGCCATCACCGTTTCCGTGGCGGTATGACCATAGGTCATGCTCATGGAGGAGACGGCAGTATCGAGTACGTCGATCCCTGCATCGATCGCCTTCTGATAGGTCGCGGTGGACAGCCCGGTGGTGGCATGGCAATGCAGGGCGATGGGCAACGAGGTTTGCGCCTTGAGTGCCCCAATCAGCTCTTCGGCCTGATAGGGGCCCAGCAAGCCGGCCATGTCCTTAATACAGAGGGACTGGCAGCCCAGCAGTTCAAGTTGCTTGGCCATAACCAGCCAGGTGTCCAGGTTATGCACCTCGGAGGTGGTGTAGGAGAGCGTCCCCTGGGCATGGCCACCGTGTTGATTCACCGCCCGGATGGCCGTCTTAAGGTTACGCACGTCATTCATGGCATCGAAGATCCGAAACACTTCAACACCACTTTGGGCCGCGCGCTTTACGAAGGCCTCGACCACATCGTCGGCGTAGTGACGATAGCCAAGCAGGTTCTGACCACGCAGCAGCATCTGCTGGGGCGTCTTTGGCATCGCTTCCTTGAGGGCGCGGATCCGGTACCAGGGGTCTTCGCCCAAGTAGCGGATGCAGGCGTCGAAGGTGGCGCCGCCCCAACTTTCCAGAGACCAGTAGCCGACCTGATCCAGCTGCTCCGCCACCGGTAACATATCTTCCAATCGCATGCGTGTGGCAAACAGCGACTGATGGGCATCCCGTAATACAACGTCAGTCAGGGCAAGTGCTTTTGTCATTTTGAGTTCCCTTCGTTAGCACGGTGTTGGTGAATTGCCGCCGTAATGGCGGCCAGATGTCGGCGGGATAGATGGCCAGGGGGCGGAGCAGGAAGCGAGCCGGTTCGGGCCTCTTTCGGTGGAGCGCAAAAGTGAGCCAGCAGCTTAAGGCCCAGCACCAGGAGCGACAGAAAGAGAAAAACCAGAACCATTCCGGTCAGCATCACCGAAGCGGCAGTGAGCAGTTGGGGCAGCAGGGTATCCATACTCGAGCACGACGACTGTTATCACAATGGCCGTCGATATTCACACAACGAGAATAAAAATGTCAAAGCTGCAACACAGCAAAAATGGACTGACCAATATAATCCCAACGGATAGGCAAAGCTCCGCATGCACTGGTGAATTTAAAATTGGACAGACCAATAATATGCAGAATCTTCTCTCTATCACACCGGGCTAGGAGATCACGCTAAATCTCCACAAGTAGGCAGGACAGAACCCTGATACCACGCTGCAGAGCAAGGCGTAGCTGGGACGTAGTGAATCCGGGGAAAGCAGGGATGGGGATACAAAAAAACCGGCCAAGGCCGGTTTTTTGTATATGGCGCGTCCGGGAGGGCGAAAGCGGATCCAGCAAGCCAAAAGTTTGGCTTGTGCCGCTTGAGCGCCGAAGCGTTCCGCGCGAAGGCCGGAAATCCGACCTTTCATAATATGGCGCGTCCGGGAGGATTCGAACCTCCGACCGCCTGGTTCGTAGCCAGGTACTCTATCCAGCTGAGCTACGGACGCGCAGGCTTAACAGTTTAGCTCTGTTAACCGAGCCGCTGATTCACAGCGATACCTCTTTTCAGAGAGAAGATGGCGCGTCCGGGAGGGCGAAAGCGGATCCTGCAAGCCAAAAGTTTGGCTTGTACCGCTTGAGCGCCGAAGCGTTCCGCGCGAAGGCCGGAAATCCAACCTTTCATAATATGGCGCGTCCGGGAGGATTCGAACCTCCGACCGCCTGGTTCGTAGCCAGGTACTCTATCCAGCTGAGCTACGGACGCGCAGGCTTAACAGTTTAGCTCCGTTAACCGAGCCGCTGATGCACAGCGATACCTCTTTTCAGAGAGAAGATGGCGCGTCCGGGAGGGCGAAAGCGGATCCAGCAAACCAAAAGTTTGGTTTGTGCCGCTTGAGCGCCGAAGCGCTCCGCGCGAAGGCCGGAAATCCGACCTTTCATAATATGGCGCGTCCGGGAGGATTCGAACCTCCGACCGCCTGGTTCGTAGCCAGGTACTCTATCCAGCTGAGCTACGGACGCGCAGGCTTAACAGTTTAGCTCTGTTAACCGAGCCGCTGATGCACAGCGATACCTCTTTTCAGAGAGAAGATGGCGCGTCCGGGAGGATTCGAACCTCCGACCGCCTGGTTCGTAGCCAGGTACTCTATCCAGCTGAGCTACGGACGCGCAGGCTTAACAGTTTAGCTCCGTTAACCGAGCCGCTGATGCACAGCGATCACTCTTTTCAGAGAAAAGATGGCGCGTCCGGTAGGGCGAAAGCGGATCCAGCAAGCCAAAAGTTTGGCTTGTACCGCTTGAGCGCCGAAGCGCTCCGCGCGAAGGCCGGAAATCCGACCTTTCATAATATGGCGCGTCCGGGAGGATTCGAACCTCCGACCGCCTGGTTCGTAGCCAGGTACTCTATCCAGCTGAGCTACGGACGCGCAAAACGGGTTTTACTTCACCGAAGTGAAAACCAAGAGGCCGCGCTAGGCGCGGCCTCTTGAGAATATGGCGCGTCCGGGAGGATTCGAACCTCCGACCGCCTGGTTCGTAGCCAGGTACTCTATCCAGCTGAGCTACGGACGCGCAATGGCGGTGAGGGAGGGATTCGAACCCTCGATAGGGATTAACCTATACGCCCTTAGCAGGGGCGCGCCTTCAGCCACTCGGCCACCTCACCGTTGTTTCGGGGCGTATATTACGTTCTAAGGCAGATAAGTCAAACCCTTTTTCCAGGCTGTCCGGCCCGTTCGCTGAGTTTTTCGTCAGGTTGATTTTAATGTCGACAGAATGGGGAGTTCTTGGTGCCACTGGGAGGATGAGAGAGGGGAAACAGGCCCGGTGGACACAAAAAAGCCGGCTCACATGGCCGGCTCAACGCAGATCAGAAATTGCCGCTCGGGGCACTGCCCCCATCTTTCTCGGCCTGAATGCGCATGTAGATCTCTTCACGGTGCACAGACACCTCTTTCGGTGCATTAACACCGATGCGTACCTGGTTGCCTTTCACACCCAAAACGGTCACGGTGACTTCGTCACCGATCATCAAAGTTTCGCCCACACGGCGAGTCAAAATCAGCATTCGTTTGCTCCTCTCTCTCTAACTCATTCCGCTGCGGCGGTAGAATCTTTTAGCGGTATTATAAAGTTAGACCAGATTAAATCTATAGCCACCTAGACGTATTTACTCATCTGCGGCTAAATCGAAGGTTTTATGGAGGCTGCGCACCGCAAGCTCCAGATATTTCTGTTCCATGGCAACCGAGATCTTGATCTCCGATGTGGCGATCAACTGTACGCTGATCCCCTCGCGCCCCAAAGTTTGGAACATACGACTGGCTACCCCAGTATGGTTCTTCATTCCGACACCGACAACCGACACCTTGCAAAGATCTTGATTGATCTTGAGGTTGTCGATCCCGAACTGGGCCAGCACCGGCTGAAGCAGGCGACATGCCTGGTTACAGTCGGTTCGACTGACGGTAAAGGTAAAGTCGGCTTTGCCGTCCCCGGTGTTGGTATGGACGATCATATCAACATCGATACCACCCTCCTCGATCGGGGTCAGGATCTGCGCCGCCACATTCGCCTCATCCGGAACGCCCACCAGCGTCAGACTGGCTTCATCACGAGTAAAGGCGATGCCGGAAACCTGGGGCGCGTCCATAAGAGAGTCCTCATAAGTGATTAAAGTTCCGCTGCCTTCCTGAAAGCTCGACAGGACTCGCAAAGGCACATTGTAACGTCCGGCATACTCCACCGACCGGATCTGTAACACTTTGGCACCCAGACTGGAAAGCTCCAGCATCTCCTCGAAGCTGATGGTGTCCATTTTACGCGCCCGAGGCTCGATACGTGGATCCGTTGTGTATACCCCGTCAACGTCGGTAAAGATCTGACACTCGTCGGCCTTGAGGGCCGCAGCGATGGCCACCGCCGTGGTATCCGACCCACCCCGGCCAAGGGTGGTCACGCCGTTGGCCGGGCAGCGCCCCTGGAACCCAGCCACCACGGGGACCACCCCCTGGGCCAATAAGGTTCGAAGGGGTTCCGGCTCAACGCTCGTGATCCTGGCCCGGCCATGACGAGAGTCGGTGAGTACACCCGCCTGATCACCCAGCAGTGCCCGGGCGGGGATCCCCCGCTTTTGCAGCGCCATCGCCATCAGGCTGATCGCGACCTGCTCCCCGGTGCTGACCAAAAGATCCAGCTCGCGGGGATCAGGATCCGCAGCGACGGACTTTGCCAGCCCCAGCAGGCGGTTGGTCTCACCGGCCATGGCAGAGAGCACCACCACAAGCTGCTCGCCCGCGCGGTAGGCGCGGGCGAGCTTGTCTGCGACTACCTCGATGCGTTCGAACGAACCCACCGAGGTGCCACCAAATTTTTGAACCAATAGTGCCACAAAGGCTCCGATTACAGCTGTTCAGTCAACCAGGTCTTGGCCCCTTCCAGAGCGGCAGGCAGGGCTGCGGCATCACTGCCACCGGCCATCGCCATATCCGGACGACCGCCTCCCTTACCTCCAACCTGCTGAGCAACCACGTTCACCAGCTCACCGGCTTTTACCTTGGCAGTCAGATCTTTGGTTACCCCGGCAACCAGGCCGACCTTGCCATCCGCCACGTTACCCAACAGCACGATCCCGCTGCCCAGCTGGTTTTTCAGGTCATCCACCATACCGCGCAACGCCTTGCTGTCGGCGTTTTCCAGCTGGCTGATCAGCACCTTGGCACCGCCGATCTCCACTGCCTGATCCACCAGGTTGGCCGAGGCGGCGGAAGCGAGCTTCTGCTTAAGCTGTTCCAGCTCTTTCTCCAGCGAACGGTTACGATCCAGCAGCCCTTTCACCTTACTGGCCACGGAAGCACTGTCTGCTTTGACCAGGCTCGCCGCCTGGCTTAGCTGGGCTTCCTGGTCGCGGATATGGGCCAGGGCGCCGGCGCCGGTCACCGCTTCGATGCGGCGCACGCCGGCGGCAATTCCGCTCTCGGAGACGATCTTAAGGAAGCCGATGTCGCCGG
This sequence comes from Ferrimonas gelatinilytica, assembly GCF_039544205.1. Lineage (NCBI taxonomy): Bacteria > Pseudomonadati > Pseudomonadota > Gammaproteobacteria > Alteromonadales > Ferrimonadaceae > Ferrimonas > Ferrimonas gelatinilytica. The sequence continues at coordinate 237,499 of NZ_BAABLF010000008.1, forward strand.
TACGCTTGGCGTGGGTACCACCACACAGCTCGATGGAGTAGTCCCCCATGGCGAGCACCCGTACCTGATCATCGTACTTCTCACCAAACAGCGCCATGGCACCGCGCTCTTTGGCCGCTTCAATATCCATCAGTTCGGTATCGATACTGTGGTTCGCCCGGATCTGTTCATTCACCTGGGCCTCCACCTCGGCGATCTCATCGCGGCTCATCGCTTCGAGGTGCGCAAAGTCGAAACGCAGGCGATCCGCCATCACCAGTGACCCCTTCTGGGCCACGTGATCGCCAAGCACGTTGCGCAAGGCGGAATGCAGCAGGTGAGTGGCGGAGTGATTGAGGCGGATCGCGGCACGACGAACACGGTCCACCTTGGCCTCCACCGCGTCACCACAAGCCAGGGCACCGCTGACCAGGCGACCCTTATGGGTGATGGCATTGCCCACCTTCTGGGTATCGGTCACGCGGAAAAGACCGCTGTCGGTCAGGATCTCACCGCAGTCTCCCACTTGGCCACCAGACTCGGCGTAGAAGGGGGTACGATCCAGTACCAGCAGGGCTTCGCAATCTTCCGCCAGCTGTTCGGTGGCTTCGCCATCAACGTAGATCCTCTGGATCACGGCGCTGTCCTGATCCCGGTCATAACCGGTGAAGATGGTGCTGCCCTCGATGGTCAACACCTTGGAGTAATCCGCACTAAACTGGCCAGCTTCACGGGCGCGCTGACGCTGGGCTTCCATCGCGGCTTCGAAACCCGCTTCGTCAATGGTAAAGCCACGCTCACGGGCGACATCATTGGTCAGGTCGGCCGGAAAACCGAAGGTGTCATAGAGTTTGAAGACGGTTTCGCCATCGAGCTCCTTGCCCGCCAGGCTATCCAGTGCGTCTGTAAGCAGGGCGATGCCGCGGTCCAGCGTGCGGGCAAAGTTCTCCTCCTCGATCTTGAGCACCTTCTCAACCATCGCCTGCTGCTGTTTCAGCTCAACGGCGGCACTGCCCATTACGTCGGCCAGTTCACCCACCAGCTTGTAGAAGAAGGTGTCGGTGGCGCCCAGCTTGCGGCCATGGCGGATAGCCCGACGGATGATGCGACGCAGAACATAGCCGCGCCCTTCGTTGGAGGGCATCACCCCATCGACGATCAGATAAGCACAGGAGCGGATGTGATCCGCCACCACCCGCAGGGACTTGTTATCCAGATCGGTGGCACCGGTCACCTCGGCGGCGGCCTTGATCAGGCGCTGGAAGACATCGATGTCATAGTTGGAGTGGCCACCCTGCATGATCGCCGCCACCCGCTCGATCCCCATGCCGGTGTCCACGGAGGGCTTGGGCAGCGGCTCCATGGTGCCATCGGCATGACGGTTAAACTGCATGAAGACGATGTTCCAGATCTCGATGAAACGATCGCCATCCTCCTCCGGCGTGCCGGGGCGGCCGCCCCAGATCCCTTCGCCGTGATCGTAGAAGATCTCGGTGCAGGGGCCGCAGGGACCGGTATCGCCCATCTGCCAGAAGTTGTCGGAGGTGTACGCCGGTTTACCCGGCTTATCGCCGATACGGATGATGTTCTCCGGTGCTACGCCGATCTCCTTGGCCCAGATATCGTAGGCTTCATCATCGCTCTGGTAGACGGTCACGCAGAGCTTTTCCTTCGGCAGCTGCAGTACCTCGGTGAGGAAGGTCCAGGCGTAGCGGATGGCGTCGTGCTTGAAGTAGTCACCGAAGCTGAAGTTACCCAGCATCTCGAAGAAGGTATGGTGCCGCGCGGTAAAGCCGACGTTTTCCAGGTCGTTATGCTTGCCGCCGGCCCGTACACAACGCTGAGCACTGGTCGCTCTGACGTAGCTGCGCTGCTCGGCGCCGAGGAAACAATCCTTAAACTGGTTCATCCCCGCATTGGTGAACAGCAGGGTGGGATCGTTGTGGGGTACCAGGGAGCTGGAGGGAACCACTTCATGGCCCTCTTTACGGAAGTACTCCAGAAACGCTTCCCGGATCTCGGCGGTTGTCATGTGCATACGGTCATCCTGAAAAAACTGGCTCAAGCCGGACGCAATGCTGCGCGGCGATATAAACGGCCAATTATATCCAGAACCTCTCGCGGCAAACCAGAGCCCTGGCGCATTTGCCACCATTTGGACCCGGCGGTCGGCCACTTTTCAGTCGTTGTCAGAGAGGGCGTAGCGGATCTGCTCCATCTCAAAGCCCCGGTAAGCCAGATAGCGTTGCACTTTCTGGCGCAGCTTGAACTCCTTGGGCGGGGCTTCGCCAAACTTACGCAGCCGGGTTTCCCGGCACAGCTCAAACCAGTCGATCTCCTCCTGGGAGAGCGCAGCCTTGATCAGGGCATCGTCAACCTGGCGCTCTTTAAGCTCCGCCCTCAATCGCCGCGGCCCCTTACCGGACTGGCTTCGGTAACGTACAAAAGCCAGGGCAAAGCGGCCGTCGTCCTGGTATCTGAGCTCAATCACCCGCTCGATAGCGGCGGTGATCTCCTCAACAGAAAAGCCGCGAAGCTGAAGCTTACGCTTCAATTCTCCGCGGCTGTGATCGCGGCGGGACAGCAGTCCCACCGCAGCGGCCAGCGCACTCTGGCCGCCCGACTCCTTGCTCGCCATGGAACCTTAAGAGAGTTCCTGCGCCTCAGTCAGCGCCTCTTCCTCTTCGGCTGCCGGCTTAGCGGCAACCAGCAGTTGATCCCGCAGCAGCCCCTCGATCTCATTGGCGATGCCCACGTTCTCTTTCAGGAAGCGGATGGAGTTGGCCTTACCCTGACCAATCTTCTCCCCTTTGTAGCTGTACCAGGCACCGGACTTCTCGACCAGCTTCTGCTTCACACCCCAGTCGATCAGTTCCCCATGCTTGGAGGTACCTTCGCCGTAAAGGATCTGGAACTCGGCCTGCTTGAACGGCGGTGCCACCTTGTTCTTCACCACCTTGACGCGGGTTTCGTTACCCACCACTTCGTCACCATCCTTGATGGCACCAATGCGGCGGATATCCAGACGCACAGAGGCGTAGAACTTGAGTGCGTTACCACCGGTGGTGGTTTCCGGGCTGCCGAACATCACGCCGATCTTCATCCGGATCTGGTTAATGAAGATGCACAGGGTGTTGGAGCGCTTGATGTTGGCGGTAAGCTTACGCAGCGCCTGGGACATCAGGCGGGCCTGGAGGCCGACGTGGGAGTCCCCCATCTCGCCCTCGATCTCCGCCTTGGGGGTCAAGGCTGCCACGGAGTCGACGATCACCACATCCACGGCACCGGAGCGTACCAGCATGTCGCAGATCTCCAGCGCCTGCTCCCCGGTATCCGGCTGGGACACCAGCAACTCGTCCACGTTAACGCCCAGCTTCTCGGCGTAAACCGGATCCAGGGCATGCTCGGCATCCACAAAGGCACAGGTCTTACCCTGCTTCTGTGCTTCCGCCACCACCTGCAGAGTCAGCGTGGTCTTACCGGAGGACTCTGGCCCGTAGATCTCGACAATACGGCCGTAAGGTAAGCCGCCAATACCCAGGGCGATGTCCAGGCCCAGGGAGCCGGTGGAGACGGACTCGATATCCAGGGTGGTCGCATCGCCCAGGCGCATGATGGAACCTTTACCAAACTGCTTCTCAATCTGACCGAGCGCAGCACTGAGCGCGCGTTTTTTGTTCTCGTCCATTCCTTCAGCTCCAAAGTGGCGATACGAAATTAGGTTGATGCAGGCTAGTATACTGTACAGTCATACAGTATCAACCCTGTCAGGAAAATTCCTTCCCCACGGTGCAGTTCGGTGCCTTTGCGGTATGATAGTCGGCCGCAAAAAATCAACTTATGGGAGTCCCCGTGGCCAAGCAAGCGAGCGCAGAACCCGCCCAGCATACGCCGATGATGCGTCAGTACCTCTCCATCAAAGCCGAGCACCCGGACGTGCTGCTGTTCTACCGGATGGGCGACTTCTACGAACTCTTTTTCGACGACGCTAAGCGTGCCGCCGAACTGCTGGACATCTCCCTGACCGCGCGGGGCCACGCCGCGGGCGATCCCATCCCCATGGCGGGGGTTCCCTACCATGCCGTGGAGGGCTACCTGGCCCGCCTGGTGCACAGGGGCGTCTCCGTAGCGATCTGCGAGCAGATTGGCGACCCCGCCACCTCCAAGGGGCCGGTGGAGCGCAAAGTGGTGCGGATCGTCACCCCCGGTACCGTTACCGACGAGGCGCTGCTGGAGGAGCGGCGGGACAACCTGCTTGCCGCGGTGTATGAGCGCCGGGGCCAATACGGTTACGCAACCCTGGATATCGCCTCCGGCCGATTTACCGTCAATGAGCTGGAGGATGACGATGCCCTGGCTGCGGAGCTTCAACGCACCCGTCCGGCGGAGCTGCTCTACCCCGAACTCTTTCCCCGCCAGGAGCTGCTGGAAAGCCTCAAGGGGCTGCGACGCCGGCCCGAGTGGGAGTTTGAACTGGGCACCGCACGGCAACTGCTCAACAGCCAGTTTGGCACCCGAGACCTGACCGGCTTCGGTGTGGAGCAGGCGGAGCGTGCCCTCTGTGCCGCAGGCTGCCTGATGCAGTACGTCAAGGATACCCAGCGCACCGCCCTGCCCCATATTCGCACCCTGCTCAAGGAGCAGGATGGCCACCACATCGTGCTGGATGCCGCCACCCGTCGTAACCTGGAGCTGACCCACAACCTGGGCGGGGGGAGCGACAACACCCTGGCCGCAGTGCTGGATAACTGCACTACGGCCATGGGGTCAAGGCTGCTCAAGCGCTGGCTGCACCAGCCGCTGACCCAGCGAACCGTGTTGGAAGCCCGCCTGAATACGGTGGCCGCCATCAAGGAGAGTGGCCTCTACCTGGAGCTTGCCGATGCGCTCAAGCCCATCGGCGATCTGGAGCGGGTGGTCGCCCGTCTCGCGCTGCGCAGCGCCCGACCCCGGGATCTGAGCCGGCTGCGACAGGCGCTGGGGCAGTTGCCGGCGCTGCAGCTTTGCCTCGGCGATCTGGAGGGGCGCAAAGCAGAGCAGCTGCGCCAGAAGATCGGCACCTTCCCCGAGGCCCTGGCACTGCTGGAGCGCGCCATCTGCGATAATCCGCCGGTGGTTATCCGCGACGGTGGCGTGTTGGCCGAGGGCTACAACGCCGAACTGGATGAGCTGCGCGCCCTCTCCAAGGGGGCAACGGACTACCTCCAGGAGCTGGAGCTGAGAGAGAAGAGCCGCAGCGGGATCGCCACCCTCAAGGTGGGGTATAACAAGGTACACGGCTACTTCATCGAGGTTAGCCGGGCACAGGCGGCCCTGGTGCCCAGCGATTACATCCGGCGCCAGACCCTGAAAAACACCGAGCGCTTCATCATCCCCGAGCTCAAAGCCCACGAGGACAAGGTGCTCAATAGCCAGAGCCAGGCCCTGGCACTGGAGAAGCGGCTGTACGAAGAGCTGTTCGATCTGCTGCTGCCCTCCCTGGCGGCATTCCAGGAGTGCGCCTTCGCCTGCGCCGAGCTGGATGTGCTCCAGACCCTCGCCGAACGGGCCGAGACTCTGGACTACCACCGCCCGCAACTGACGGAGCAACCGGGGATCACCATCGATGGTGGCCGCCATCCAGTGGTAGAGCAGGTACTCAAGGAACCCTTTATCGCCAACCCGGTGCACCTGGATCCCCAGCGCCGCATGCTGATCGTCACCGGCCCCAACATGGGGGGCAAATCCACTTACATGCGTCAGACTGCGCTGATCACCCTGATGGCCCACATCGGTAGCTTCGTTCCTGCCCAACAGGCGGTGCTGGGCCCGGTGGATCGGATCTTCACCCGCATCGGTGCCTCGGATGACCTGGCCTCCGGCCGCTCCACCTTCATGGTCGAGATGACGGAGACCGCCAACATCCTCCATAACGCCACCGAGCACTCCCTGGTGCTGATGGATGAGATCGGCCGCGGTACCTCCACCTACGACGGCCTCTCTCTCGCCTGGGCTGCGGCGGAGCAGCTCGCCAGCCAGATCCGCGCCCTCACCCTGTTCGCCACCCACTATTTCGAGCTGACCCAGCTGCCGGAGCAGCTGGAAGGGGTGGTCAATGTCCACCTGGATGCAGTGGAGCACGGCGACAGCATCGCCTTTATGCACGCGGTGCAGGAGGGGCCGGCCAGCCGCAGCTACGGGCTGCAGGTCGCCGCACTGGCAGGGGTGCCAAAATCCGTAGTGCAGGCCGCGAAGCGCCGCCTCAGCCACCTGGAGCAGCAGCCAAACAACCAGCCCGGCAACGGCGCGGCACTGCAGCCGGCCGATGCCCAGCTCTCCCTGCTGGCGGAGCCGCACCCGGTGTTGGACACGCTGGCGTCGCTCCAGCCGGACAACCTGACGCCGCGCCAGGCCCTGGATCTGCTCTACCAGCTCAAGGCCCAGCTGGACTGATCCGGACTCACCTCTCCCAACGAAAAGGCGCCCTCCGAAGAGGGCGCCTTTTTGATGCGGGGCTTGCGGCCGGGACAGCGCGCTTAGCGCAGCTCCGCGGGGACGTGGAACACCACGTTCTCCTCGCGACCTTCGGCTTCCACCACCTCTACGGCCCCCTGGCCCTTGAGGGCCTCGATAACGCCGCGGACCAGCACATCCGGCGCCGAGGCTCCGGCGGTCACTCCCAGGGTCTTCACCCCCTCGAGCCATTCGCGGCGGATATCTTCGGCACCATCGATCAGGTAGGCGCGACTGCCGGACTTTTCCGCCAGTTCACGCAGGCGGTTGGAGTTGGAGGAGTTCTTCGACCCCACCACCAGCACCAGGTCGCTCTCGGCCGCCAGTTCCCGCACCGCATCCTGGCGATTCTGGGTGGCGTAACAGATGTCGTCCTTACGGGGCCCCTCCACCGACGGGAAGCGTTGCTTCAGCGCTTCGATCACCTCGGCGGTGTCATCCATCGACAGGGTGGTCTGGGTCACGAAGGTGAGGTTGGCCTCATCCTTCACCACCAGCCGGGCCACGTCGTCCGGCGACTCCACCAGGTAGATCCCCCCTTCCGGGTTGCTGTACTGCCCCATGGTGCCCTCCACCTCCGGGTGGCCGGCGTGGCCGATCAGGACACACTCGGTACCGCGACGGCTGGCCCGGGTAACCTGCATATGCACTTTGGTCACCAGGGGACAGGTGGCGTCAAACACCTTGAGGCCGCGGGACTTGGCTTCATCTCGCACCGACTGGGGCACCCCGTGGGCGGAGAAGATAACGATGCTGTCATCCGGCACCTGCTCCAGCTGCTCGACGAACACCGCGCCGCGCTGACGCAGCCCCTCCACCACGTAGCGGTTGTGTACCACTTCGTGACGCACATAGATCGGCTTTTCAAACAGCTCCAGAGCCCGCTCGACGATGCTGATCGCACGGTCAACGCCGGCACAGAACCCTCTCGGGTTGGCCATCAAGACTTTCATTACGCCTCCCTGAGGATCACATCCAGCACTTCGATGTCGAACAGCACCGTCTGGCCCGCCAACGGATGGTTGAAATCCACGGTGACAGAGTCGCCCTCGATGGCGCGGATCACCCCGGGGAACTGGTTCCCGTCCATGGCGGTAAACGCCATGATGGTGCCCTCGGTCAGCTCCGCATCAGCGGCAAACTGGGTACGATCCATATGCTGGATGTTATCCGGGTTGGGTTGACCGAACGCCTCCTCGGGCGGCAGGCTGAAGCGCTTCTTGTCGCCTTTGCTCAGCCCCAGAAGGGCCTTCTCCATACCGGCACTCAGGCTGCCATCCCCCAGGGTCAGGCGGGCAGGCTTGCCGTGGGCGCGGGTGCTGTCCGCCACGCTGCCATCGGTCAATTCAACGTTGAAGTGCAAAAACACCTGGGCGCCGGGGCCCACTACTGCATCACTCATTGGGACCTCCATTGGCGGGTTGCGCCGACTTGGATTGCAAAAAGGCATCCAGGATCATCAATCCGGCGCCGACGCAGATGGCGCTGTCGGCGATGTTAAACGCCGGCCAGTGCCAGTTACCCACGTAAAAATCGATAAAGTCGATGACGTAGCCGTAAGCCACGCGATCGATCAGGTTGCCTATCGCGCCACCGAGGATCAGGGCATAAGCGCAGCCCAGCAGGCGGTTCCCCGCCCTTTCAGCCCGAAGCATCGCCACCAGGCCGGCAGACACCAGCAGGGCAAAAAGGGCGAACCCCCAACGCTGCCAGCCACCGGCATCGGCGAGGAAGCTGAATGCTGCGCCCTCGTTGTGGACGTAGCGCAGGTTGAGGTTGGGGATCAGCGGGATCACCTGGGCGTACTCCATGTACGCCACGGTCAGCCACTTTGTGATCTGGTCGGCCACCAGTGCCACGACACTGATCCACAGCCACACCCAGCCACTGTCGCGCCAGTTACGGGGGCGTTCTGCCCAGGCCTGCTTAAGCATATTGACGCACCTCGCCATCACCATCGACGTTGGTGACACAGCGGCCACACAGGGTCGGGTGGTCGGCGAACTGACCCACATCTTCACGGTGGTGCCAGCAGCGCTCACACTTAACGGCGGCGGTCTTACTCAGGGAGACCAGCAGGCCATCGATCTCGGTGCTGACAGCGCCCTTGGCCTCGGTAAGGGGTTTCACCCTGGCGTTAGAGGTGATCAACGCGAAGCGCAGCTCATCACCGAGACGCTCCAGCAGGGCCTTGAGTTCGCCGTCAGCATAGAGCACCACGTCCGCCTCCAGACGGTTCTTGATCCCCTCCGCCTTGGCCTGCTCCAGCGCCTTGTTCAGCTCGCCGAGCACCGCCACCATCTGCTGCCACTCGTCGTTACTGAGGGCCGCGTCCTCCGCCATCGGCGCCAGGCCGTCATACCAGTACTGGGTAAAGACGAACTCGCCACGCTCACCCGGCATCTGCTGCCAAACCTCGTCGGCGGTAAAGCTCATGATCGGGGCCATCCAGCGCACCAGGGCCTCGGTGATCAGGAACAGGGCGCTCTGGCAGGAGCGGCGGGCCAGGCCATCGCCCTTGGCGGTGTACTGGCGATCCTTGATGATATCCAGGTAGAAGCTGCCCAGCTCCACGGAGCAGAACTGCATCAGTTTCTGGGTCACCTGGTGGAACTGGTAGCTCTCGTAGGCGGCGACGATCTCTGCCTGCATGGCGTGGGCACGGGCCACGATCCAGCGATCCAGCGCCACCATCTCCTCCAGCGCCACCATATCGGTGGCGGGGTTGAAGCCGTTCATGTTGGCCAGCAGGAAGCGTGCGGTGTTACGGATCCGGCGGTAGGCGTCGGCGCTGCGCTTGAGGATCTCATCGGAGACCGTCATCTCACCGGTGTAATCGGTAGAGGCCACCCAGAGACGCAGAATGTCGGCGCCGAGCTTGTTCACCACCTGCTGCGGGCTCATCACATTGCCCAGCGACTTGGACATCTTGCGACCCTTGCCGTCCACGGTGAAGCCGTGAGTCAGCACCTGCTTGTAAGGGGCCTGGTCCTTCATCGCCACGGAGGAGATGAGGGAGGACATGAACCAGCCGCGGTGCTGGTCTGACCCTTCCAGGTAGAGGTCGGCACCATGGCCGTGGAACTCCTCACGGGCATCCACCACCGAGGCGTGGGTAACACCGGAATCAAACCAGACGTCCAGGGTGTCACTCACCTTGCTGTAGTGCTCGGCGTCATCGCCCAGCAGCTCGGCGGCGTCCAGATCCCACCAGGCCTGGATCCCGGCCTTCTCGACCCGCTGGGCCACCTGCTCCATCAGCTCAACGCTGCGCGGGTGCAGGGCCTGGGTCTCGTTATGAACAAACAGGGCAATGGGCACACCCCAGGTACGCTGACGGGAGATGCACCAGTCCGGGCGGTTGGCCACCATGGTATCGATGCGGGCCTGGCCCCAGTCCGGGATCCACTGCACCTTTTCGATCTCCTCGCGGGAGCGAGCGCGCAGGCCAGCCTGATCCATGGAGATGAACCACTGCGGGGTGGCACGGAAGATGATAGGGGTCTTGTGGCGCCAGCAGTGCGGGTAGCTGTGGCGGAACGCTTCATGGTGCAGCAGCGCCCCCTTCTCCTTCAGCACCTCGACGATGGGGCCGTTGGCTTTGAAGACGTGCTGGCCCGCGAACAGCGGAGTATCCGGCAGGTAGACACCGTTGTTGCCCACCGGGTTGGCGACCTCCAGGTTGTAGCGGTTGCCCACCACAAAGTCATCCTGACCGTGGCCAGGCGCGGTGTGTACACAGCCGGTACCGGAGTCGGTGGTCACGTGATCACCCAGGATCGCCGGAACCCGCATATCGTAGAAGGGGTGCTTGAACTGCAGCAACTCCAGGCTGCTGCCGGTGCAGAAGCCCAGGTTGTGGTAGTGCTCGATGCCGGCACGATCCATCACCTCCTTGACCAGATCCGCAGCCAGGATCAAGCGCTCCTTCTGCTCCCCCTCGACCTGCACCAGGGCGTACTGCACGTCGGCGTGCAGCGCAATGGCGCGGTTGGCGGGCAGGGTCCAGGGGGTGGTGGTCCAGATCACAGCGGAGATCGGCCCTTCACCCTGATGGCCTTCGGCGCAGTCAAACTTGTCCGCCACCAGCTTGGCATCGTCCGCCTTGAAGCGCACATCGATGGCCGGCGAGGTTTTATCTTCGTACTCCACCTCGGCCTCAGCCAGGGCGGAACCACAATCAGTACACCAGTGCACCGGCTTGGCCCCTTTGTGCAGGTGGCCGTTGTCGATGATCTTGCTCAGGGCACGGATGATGTTGGCTTCGGTATCGAAGTCCATGGTCAGGTAGGGCTTATCCCACTCACCCAGGACACCCAGGCGGATGAAGTCGGCCTTCTGGCCCTCTACCTGGGTCTTGGCGTACTCCCGGCACTTCTGACGGAACTCGGCGGCGGATACCTTCTGGCCCGGCTTACCGACCTTCTGCTCCACCTTCAGCTCGATGGGCAGACCGTGACAGTCCCAACCCGGGATGTAGGGCGCATCGAAGCCAGACAGGGTCTTGGCCTTGACGATGATGTCTTTGAGGATCTTGTTGACGGAGTGACCGATGTGGATATCACCATTGGCGTACGGAGGGCCATCGTGCAGCACAAACGGCTTGGCGCCCTGACGGCTGGCGCGGATCGCTTTGTACAGCGCCTTCTCGTCCCAGTTCTGGAGCATTTCAGGTTCGCGCTTGGCCAGGTTCCCACGCATCGGGAACTCAGTCTCAGGCAGATTCAGAGTCGTCTTGTAATCAACCATTTAGGGTCACACCATCCGGTAAATCAAACAGGGAGTTGGGCGTCTGCAAGCCGGGCTCGGGCTTGTTGCGCATCCGCCTGGATCTGGGCTTTGAGCGCCTCTAAGGACGCAAAGCGTTGTTCATCCCGCAGCCAGCTAACCAGCGTAACCTGCAGGTGCTGACCATAAAGGTCAGCGTTAAAATCAAAAATGTGCACTTCCAATCGACACTGTAGACCCGCCACCGTCGGGCGGCGTCCCACGTTGGCGACCCCCAGGTGACATCTGCCATCCTGGGTTTTCACGCGTACCGCAAAGACCCCCCGAACCGGCACCACGGTGCGCTTGAGCAGCACGTTGGCCGTAGGGAAATCCAGGGTCCGCCCCAGTTTATCGCCGTGGGCTACCCGTCCGCTGATGTAGTAAGGGTGCCCCAGCATCCGCTCGGCGGCGGCCAGGTCTCCCTTCGCCAGGGCTTGGCGGATCAGGGTGCTGGAGATCCTGTCCCGGCCCAGTAGGCAGCTGGCGGTATCCTGCACGGCAAAGCCGTGGTGTTCCCCCGCCTGCTGAAGCAGGGCAAAATCGCCCCGGCGATTCTTCCCGAAACAGAAGTCATCGCCCACCACCAGGTAACGAACCCCCAGCTTGCGCACCAGCAACTGCTCCACAAAGGCATCCGGGTCCTGCTGTGACAGCGCGTAATTGAAACGCACGCACAGCACCCGGTCGACGCCCAGCTCTGCCAGTCGGGTCAACTTATCCCGCAGTCGACTGAGACGGGCAGCGGCCCGTTGACCGAGGAAGAACTCCTGGGGTTGGGGTTCAAACAGCATCACCGTGGCCGGTACGCCATGCTCACGCGCCACCGCCACCAGGCGATCGATCACTGCCGCATGACCACGGTGCACCCCATCGAAGTTACCGATGGTGAGCACGCAGCCCCGATGGCGCTCGGCCAGATTGTGAATACCTCGGATCAGCTCCATGGATCTACAGCACGTCTTTGCGTTGAAAATCGCCGGATTATACCTCAGAGGCCGGTGAACCTCACGCGCTCTTTAGCTGCGCTGGCCGCAATCCCAGCAACAGCAACGAGAGCAGGTAAACGATGGCCCCGATGCCGATATAGGCAAACAGCCACTGGATCCGCTCCATCAGGCTCCAGGCCAGCCACTGACTCTCCGGCGGCACCAGGTAGAGCAAGGTGCCAGCCATGGCGATGCCTGCCAGCAGCATGCGGCCGATCGTCCCCAGGCTCTTCGCGTTCAACTCATACACCCCCTGACGTTTCAGCCCTCTATATAGCAGGGCCGCATTAAGGGTGGCGGACGCGGAGGTGGCCAGCGCCAGCCCCACGTAACTGAAGGGGATCGCGAGCGCCAGGTTAAAGCCCATGTTCGCCACCATGGCGATGATGCCGTAACGTACCGGCGTCCGGGTATCCTGGCGAGCGTAGTAGCCCGGCGCCAGCACCTTAACCAGCATAAAACTGAGCAATCCGGAGGAATAGGCCAACAGGCTCACCGCCGCCATCTGGGTGTCGGCCGTGGTAAAGGCACCGCGCATGAAGAGCACCATCAGCATCGGCTGGGCCAAAACCATCAACCCTAGCATCGCCGGTATCCCTACCAGGAGCACCGAGCGGACGCCCCAGTCGAGGGTGCGGGCAAAGGCTTCCGGTTCCGTACCGGCGTGTTTGCGCGAGAGAGCGGGCAGGATCACCGTGGCGATGGCGATACCGAACAGGCCCAGGGGAAACTCTAGCAAGCGATCGGAGTAGTAGAGCCAGCTGATGGAGCCGGTCATCAGGAAGCTGGCGATCAGGGTATCGAACAGCAGGTTGATCTGGCTCACCGAGACCCCGAACATCGCGGGGATCATCAACTGGCGGATCTTAACCACCCCCGGGTGGTGCCAGCCCCAACGAGGGCGGACCAGGTTTCCGGTGCGCCAAAGGAAGGGCAGTTGGAAGCAAAACTGCACCAGGCCGCCGAAAAACACCCCCCAGGCCAGCGCCAGCTCAGGCCGGGTCAGCTGGGGAGCCAGCCAAAGGGCACAGGCAATAATGGTGACGTTCAGGAATACCGGGGTAAAAGCGGCAACCGCGAAACGCCCGAGCGTATTGAGGATCGCCCCGGAGAGGGCCGTCAGGGTGATAAACCAGAGATAAGGAAAGGTGATCTTCAGCATCAACGCGGTCAGCAGGAACTTCTCCCCCTCGGGCTCCCCCCCGAGCCAGGCCACGAACCAACCGGTTCCAAACAGCGCAGCCAGGATCGGCGAACCGATCACCCCCAGCAGGGTCACCAAAGTGACGATCCCGCCCAGGGTGCCACTGACCCGGGCGATCAACTCCCGCACCGCGTCAGGCCCCTCCTTATGCTGGTACTGGGCCAACACCGGCACGAAAGCCTGGGCGAAGGCTCCCTCTGCGAAGAGGCGACGGAGGAAGTTGGGGATCTTGTTGGCCAGGAAGAACACATCGGCAGCGGCACCGGCTCCCATCAGGTTGGCCACTACCACATCGCGGGCGAGGCCGAGAACCCTCGAGATCAAGGTCATGGCGCTCACGATCAAACCGGAGCGGACGAGTACTTTGCTCAAAAAAAAATATCCTGAAGGCGTGGGATTGCGAGCCGGATCCGGCCCCCTGTTTCCCGGTAAACAAAAAAAAACCGCACCCTCTGTCACCGGGGCGGGAATGCTGCTAGAATTTCGCCCCATCTTAAACCAGAAGGGTTGCGAAAGGCCAAATATGGCCGCTGGCTCGCAGAGCTGGCGCTTATTTGCTCATTGTCGTTGACAAAGCGGGCATAACTAAGTAAATTCGCGACCCTTGTAAGAATCCAGACTGCACCGTTTTTAGGAGTTTGCACTTGGCTAACATCAAGTCTGCTAAGAAGCGTGCCATCACCAGCGAAAAGCGTCGTCAGCACAACGCTTCCCGTCGCTCCATGATGCGCACCTACGTTAAGAAAGTTATCGCTGCTATCGCCGCTGGCGACAAAGCCGCTGCTACCGAAGCATTCAACGCTGCCCAGCCGATCCTGGATCGCATGGCCACCAAAGGCCTGATCCACAAGAACAAAGCTGCTCGTCATAAGAGCCGCTTGGCTGCGAAAATCAAAGCGCTGTAAGTTACGCTTTGTAAGCTATCTTAAAAACCGGCCTGATGGCCGGTTTTTTTATTGCCGTTTCGCCGCCGCTACACCCTTGCTCCCCGCTGATCTCCGTCCGGTTCCTTCCCGCCATCTCTTCCTGATAAAGTAACGCCCTACATCAAAGTATCATGATACAGGGACCGTCATGTTTCATCGTTTTCTCCCAGCCGTTATGGGAATGACCAGCCTTCTGCTGTCCACTGCGGCCTCCGCTACCCCCTACTCCCAAGCCACCCTGACCCACGCCGAGCGCCTGCATCAACATGCGCTGACCAGTGACAGCGCCCTGCAGACGGTGGAGAGCCTGACCACCGAGGTGGGCCCGCGCCTCGCCGGCAGCGAGGGGGACGCCCGGGCAGTCGCCTGGGCCCAGGCAAAACTGCAGCAGATGGGCTTCGACCGAGTCTACCTGGAGCCGGTGGAGATCCCCCACTGGGAGCGGGGCTACGCCGATGCCCGCGTTACCCTGCCCTTCCCCCAGCCTTTGGTGATCACCGCCCTGGGCAACTCCGTCGCCACCCCCGAGGGAGGGATAGAGGCATCGATCATCCGCTTCCCCACCCTGGCGGATCTCCAGGCGGCCGCACCGGAGCAGGTTTCAGGTAAGTTGGTGTTTATCGATCACAAGATGGAGCGGGATAAAGAGGGTCGCGGCTACGGTCCCGTAGTCAAAGCTCGTGGTGTCGGCGCTGTGGAGGCGGCCAAGAAGGGAGCGGTCGGTTTGCTGCTTCGCAGCGTCAGCACCAGCAGCCACCGCTTCGCCCATACCGGCGTGATGCGTTATATCGACGGTGTTGCCCGGATCCCGGCTGTGGCCATCTCGCCGCCGGATGCGGATCAACTGACCCGCATGCTGGCCCGGGACAGCGATATCCGGGTCAAACTCGACCTGGAGGCGATGGATCACGGCACCACCACCAGCTACAACGTCATCGGCGAGATCACCGGTGATCGCAAGGCGGAGGAGATCGTGTTGATCGGCGCCCACCTGGATACCTGGGATGAGGGCACCGGTGCCCTGGATGATGGCGCCGGCGTGGGGATTGTTACCGCCGCCGCTGGCCACATCCTGGCCCTGGAGCAGCGACCACAACGCACCCTGCGGGTGGTGCTCTACGCCGCCGAGGAGATTGGCCTGCTGGGTGCCAGGGCGTACCGTGATGCCCACAAAGGCGAGCTGGATAAACACTTTATCGCCGCCGAAGCAGACTTCGGTGCGGGCCCCATCTTCCGCCTCGACTCCCGTGTGAACGAACGCGCCCTACCCGCCTTCGATCAGATGCACGCCCTGCTTGCCCCCCTGGGCGTCGAGCGTGGCCACAACCACAGCTGGGGAGGGCCGGATGTGTCGGTGTTGCCGCCGCTTGGGGTCCCGGTTGCCGGGTTGTCGATGGACGGCACCGACTACTTCGACTACCACCATACCCCGGATGACACCTTCGATAAGATCGATCCCGACGCCATCCGGCAGAGCGCCGCGGTGTATACCCTGTTCGCCTGGCTAATGGCCAATGCCGAGGTGGATCTTCGCCCCATTCCACTGCCGGAAGAGAGATAAACAAAAAAGGCCCGGATTACTCCGGGCCTTTTTGTGCTAGGTGCTAGGTGCTAGGTGCTAGGTGCTAGGTGCTAGGTGCTAGGTGCTAGGTGCTAGGTGCTAGGTGCTAGGTGCTAGGTGCTAGGTGCTAGGTGCTAGGTGCTAGGTGCTAGGTGCTAGGTGCTAGGTGCTAGGTGCTAGGTGCTAGGCAGGAGTCTACACCTTATGCCCCGGGTACCCGGCTTTTTGCTTTTAGAACCTAGGCTATTCCCTAGTACCCAGGCTCTTTCCTAGTACCTGGGCTCTACCTAGAACCCAGGCGCCTCCCTAACACCTGAATGCCGCCCAGAACCCGCACTGCCCAAGTTCCTAGCCCTGCTCCTCGCGCAGGAATACCAGCGTATCTTCGCTGGAATCGGACTCGCTGAAGCGGTAGCCGCCCAGGTCGAACCCTTGCAAGTCCTTCGGACTCTTGGGCTGCTGCTCCAGCATGTAGCGCGCCATCATCCCCCGCGCCTTCTTGGCGTAGAAGCTGATGATCTTGTATTGGCCATTCTTGGCGTCCTTAAACACCGGGGTGATCACCCGTCCATCCAGACCACGCTTCTGCACCGCCTTGAAATACTCGTTGGACGCCAGGTTGATCAGGACATTGTCCCCCTGCTCAGCCAGCCGATCATTGAGGGCCTCGGTAATGAGGCTACCCCAGAAGGCATAGAGATCCTTGCCCCGGGAGTTCGCCAGCTTCGTCCCCATCTCCAGTCGGTAGGGCTGGATCAGATCCAGCGGTCGCAGCAGTCCATAGAGGCCGGAGAGGATCGCCAGGTGGGACTGGGCATACTCCAGCTGGGAGGCCGAAAGGGAGGACGCATCCAGGCCGGTGTAGACATCGCCGTTGAACGCCAGCACCGCCTGCTTGGCGCTTTCGGGCGTGAAGGGGGTGTGCCAATCGGCAAAGCGCGCCGCATTGAGTCCCGCCAGCTTATCCGACAACTTCATCAGGGTGGCAAGATCCGCCGGGGTCAACTGACGGCAGGTCTTCATCAGAAGCTCTGCCTCTTCCAGGAGTTCCGGTTGGGTGTACGCCTCAACGTGAGGGGGAGTGTCAAAGTCCAGATTTTTGGCCGGAGAGATCACCGCCAGCATAGGTCGCTCCTTGGAAACGGTTACAGAACAGGTGTGGTATGGCAGTCATGGTAGCAATCGACGTACAACAAAAAAACCACGCCCTCCTGTGAAGGAGGGCGTGGTGGACGATTGCCTTGTTCGGAAAAACGCGGAGGGGCTAGCCCTGCGCGCAGCGGTTAGCGGCCGGCGTTGCGGCTCTCCTCGCTCTCTTTCCAGGTATCGCAGTGCAGCTGAGCTTCCAGTACCGCCACGGTGCCGGCATTGAACTCCGGCGTTTGGCCGGCTTTCAACTGGGCTTCGTAATCCTTGATCACCGCCAGGGCAACCTTGGAGAGCAGCACCAGCGCAATCATGTTCACCAGCGCCATCAGGCCCATGGAAACATCGGCAAAGTTCCAAACCAGGGTCAGGGAGGCCACGGAGCCTGCCATCACCATCGCCAGAACCGCCAGGCGGAAGCCGTACAGGACCTTCTTGCTCTTGGTCAGGAAGAGGATGTTGGTCTCGGCATAGCTGTAGTTGGCGATGATGGAGCTGAAGCAGAACAGCAGGATAGCGAAGGCCACAAAGTAGGAGGCCCAGCTGCCCAGCTCATTGGTCAGCGCCAGTTGCAGCAGGCCGATACCACCCTCGCCCTGAGGGTTGTCCAGTACCCCGGAGAGCAGGATGATCGCCGCAGAAGCGGTACAGATCACCAGGGTATCGACGAATACGCCAATCATCTGAACGAAGCCCTGGGAAGCGGGGTGGTTCGGGTTCGGCGTCGCGGAGGCTGCGACGTTAGCCGCGGAGCCCATACCGGCTTCGTTGGAGAAGAGGCCACGGGCCACACCTGCCATGATGGCACCCATGGCACCGCCGGCCGCTTCCTGCAGACCAAAGGCACTCTTGAAGATCAGCGCCAGTGCCGCCGGTACTTCACTGATGTTCATCACCAGCACGATCAGCGCCAGCACCAGGTAGAGGACCGCCATCACCGGAACAATCAGCTCGGAGACCTTGGCCACCTTCTTGAGGCCGCCGCTGATGATGTAAGCCGTAGCCAGCACCACCACCACGCCCATCAGCGCTTCATCGATCCCGAATGCGGTGTTGACCGCATCCACGATGGTGTTGGACTGGGCCGCGTTGAAAGCAAAGCCGAAGGCGATGATCAGCAGCACGGAGAATAGGGAACCCATCCAGCGCTTACCCAGCCCCTGCTCCATGTAGTAAGCCGGGCCACCGCGGTAGAGGCCATCTTGGCCCTTTACCTTGTAGACCTGAGCCAGGGTGGATTCGATGAAGGCGGTGGCCATCCCCAGCAGGGCGATCAGCCACATCCAGAAGATGGCGCCGGCGCCACCCACGGTGATCGCGACGGCGACCCCCGCCATGTTGCCAGTGCCCACGCGCGCCGCCATGGAGGTACAAAACACCTGGAAGGAGGAGATACCGTCGGTGCTGTTACGTCCCTCTTTAACCAGCTTGACCCCGTGGCCAAAGCGGCGGAACTGAATGAATCCGGTCATGACGGTAAACAGCACCCCGGCGGCGACCAGTACGTAGATCAACACACTGCCCCAAAGCAGGCCGTTGGTCGCATCAATCATGGCCTCAATGGGCGCAAAAAAAGCATCAAGCATAATGTCCGTTCTCTCTGTGGCGGAACCGGCGCGCAGCAGCACACCGGCTCAGGCCAGTTCATGTCGTTTCCCAGTTCTGAAGCTTCATGCTCCAATACCAACCGAAATTTGCCGATTTGTTCTGGTTTTAGCGGTGTTCACCGCTACGGCCGATTGGTGATGGGCGGCACATTAGCATACCCATTTCCAGAGTGCGCGTGATCCGGATCACGCCGCATCATTCCAGCCACCTGACCGCAAAGCTCCAGCAACCTAAATGGCACAACGAACTACGACGCTCGACACCAGTGCCACACAACCGCTTCAAAACAGATAACGGACAACCCCACCTGGCCAACCTCAGTGTCACGTTTTGTCTAACAATGGTGTGCGATCGTAACCTTGGCCGCATCCCCGGAAGTCATCTCCAGAAGGGTGAAAAAGCCATGAGAACTCCGGAGAGCATAAGAAACAACCGTTTGGTAAACTTTCTAACAAAATCACAATTTTATGGGCAAATAATGCGCCTTTGCCCCGCGGATTGAGAGTTCTGTAATTTATTTACCGAAGCGGTTGGCTTTCCAGAACAAATCTCCTTTAATGGTATGACGACATATGCCTCCGCCAGACAGTAACGGAACTCTCTTATGGCCAATGCACTTGAACAACTGAAATCCCTCACAACCATAGTGGCGGATACCGGCGATATTGATGCCATCCGACGCTACCATCCCCAGGACGCCACCACCAACCCGTCACTCATCCTTAAGGCGGCACAACTGCCTCAGTACGCCAGTCTTATCGAGGACGCCGTCGACTACGCCCGTCAGAACAGCGACGACCCGGCTGAGCAGTTGGAAGACGCTGCCGACAAACTGGCCGTGAATATCGGAGTGGAGATCCTCAAGCTGGTGCCCGGCCGCATCTCCACAGAAGTGGATGCCCGCCTCTCTTTTGACACCCAGGCCTCCATCGCCAAGGCCCGCAAGCTGATCCGGCTCTACCAGGAGGCGGGGATCGGTCCGGATCGCATCTTGATCAAACTGGCCTCCACCTGGGAGGGGATCCAGGCGGCGCAGCAGCTGGAGGATGAGGGGATCAACTGCAACCTGACCCTGCTGTTCAACTTTGCCCAGGCCCGTGCCTGCGCCGAGGCGGGGGTCTACCTGATCTCCCCCTTTGTTGGACGTATCCTCGATTGGTACAAGGCGAAAACCGGCGAAGAGTACCAGGGCAAGGACGATCCCGGCGTGCGCTCGGTGAGCGAGATCTACCACTACTATAAGAAGCACGCTTACGAAACCGTGGTGATGGGCGCCAGCTTCCGCAATACCGGTGAGATCCTGGCCCTGGCCGGCTGTGATCGCCTGACCATCAGTCCCGCCCTGCTAGAGGAGCTCAGCAACAGTGAGACGGAAGTCAGCGCCCAGCTGAGCTACAGCGGCGAAGCACAGCCGCGCCCGGCACCACTGTCCGAAGCCCAGTTCCGCTGGGAACTGAACCAGGATCCCATGGCGGTCGAAAAGTTGGCGGAAGGGATCCGCAACTTCGCCATTGATCAGGATAAACTGGAGACCATGCTGCGCCAGCAACTGGCCGCATAGTCAACGACCCTATCAAGGAATGAACCGCGCCCGGGAGATGTTGCCCGGGCGAGCTTTTGGGGAACCATCATGACCTCACTCACGCAACTACCCATCTGGCAGGCCCTCAAGCAGCAGCGCCAGACTATCGAACAGCAATCCCTTCGTGACGCCTTTGCCCGAGACCCGGGCCGTGCCGAACGCTATAGCGTCAAGGCCGCCGGCCTGATGCTGGATTACTCGAAAAACCGTATCGATGACACCACCCTGGCGGCTCTGCTGGAGCTGGCCCGGGACTGCGAGCTGGAAAGCCAGCGGGACGCCATGTTTACCGGCGCCGCGATCAACCGCACCGAGAATCGCGCCGTGCTTCACACCGCCCTGCGCGCCTCAGGAAACACCCCCGTGATGGTGGATGGCGAGGATGTGATGCCCGAGGTGCGCGCCACCCTGGCCAAGATGAAGGGGTTCGTGGAGCAGATCCACGAGGGACAGCGCACCGGCTACACAGGGAAAGCTTTTACCGATGTCATCGCCATCGGGATCGGCGGCTCCTTCCTCGGCCCCAAGGTGGCCACTGAGGCACTGCGCCCCTACGCCAAGTCCCTGCGGCTGCACTACGTGGCCAACGTTGACGGCACCGCCCTGAGCGAGAAGCTCAAGAAGGTGAACGCCGAGACCACCCTGGTGGTGATGTCCTCCAAGTCCTTCACCACCCAGGAGACCCTGGCTAATACCCAGAGTGCCCGGGAGTGGTTCCTGGCCAGCGGCGCAAGCCAGGCCGATGTGGCGGCCCATTTCGTCGCCATCAGCTCCAATGTGCCCGCCGCCGTCGAATTCGGCATCGATGCCGATAATGTTTTCCCGATGTGGGACTGGGTGGGGGGGCGCTATTCGCTCTGGTCCGCCATCGGTCTGCCCATCGCCCTGGCGGTGGGTTTCGATCACTTCGAGCAGCTGCTGTCCGGTGCCGAAGCGATGGATCGCCACTTCCGGGAGGCACCGCTGGAGCAAAACATGCCGGTTCTGATGGGCCTGCTCTCCCTCTGGTACAGCAACTTCTTTGACAGCCAAAGCCAGGTGATCCTCAGCTACGACCACTACCTGCGCGGTCTGCCCGCCTACATCCAGCAACTGGATATGGAGAGCAACGGCAAGGGGGTAGCCCTGGACGGCACGCCGGTGGATTACCGCACCGGCCCGGTGATCTGGGGCGGCGAGGGCACCAACGGCCAGCATGCTTACCATCAGCTGCTGCATCAGGGCACCGCGCTCATTCCCGCCGACTTTATTCTGCCGTTACAGAGTCACAATCCCCTGGGTCGCCACCACCAGATGCTGGCCGCCAACTGTCTGGCACAGACCCAGGCCCTGATGCAGGGCAAGACACTGGAGGAGGCCAAGGCGGAGCTGGCGGATCGCAACCTGGCTCCGCAGGCACTGGAACAGCTGGCCCGCCACAAGGTGATGCCGGGCAACCGCCCCAGCAACACCCTGTTGATGGACAAGTTGACCCCGGCCACCCTGGGGGCCCTCATCGCCCTTTATGAACATCGCACCTTTGTCCAGGGCGCGATATGGCAGATCAACTCCTTCGATCAGTGGGGAGTGGAACTGGGCAAAGTGCTGGGCAACGCAGTTCTGGATGAGCTGGAAGCGGAACAGGCCCCACTGGCCCAGGACGCTTCCACCAACCAGCTGATCACCCTGCTGCGCCAGGGCAAGCTCTAAGCTCGCCAAGCGACGACGCCCCTCCAGCGCGAGGGGCGTTTACCATTCCAAGACCGCACTCGTCGCCAAGCCGGTACTCGCCTGGCCGCGTTCACAACAGGCGGCGGTGCACGTCCGGAGGTTGGTTACACGGCTATCTACTCGGCAATGACGTCGAGGGGCCCAGGCCTGGCTCCAATCTCCCGTTACGAGTAAATCCCCCGCTCTCACCCCATCGCTCTGACGGCAAAGATGGCCTGAAACGCCGAGTGTCCCCTGCTGCAGACCGAATCTCCCCCAGCAGATTTCTGCTCCGCCTTCGGAGTTGGAGCCAGTCCACACCGGAAGAAAAAGGGGGCAAAAGAGGCTACCAACCCAAGTAAAGGCAGGGGCTAAAGAGCGCCCAAATACTGAACCTGACTCAAAAGTTACATTTCCATAACAAACTTAACAAAGTTGTTGCAGAGTCTTTTGCGGCTGTGGTACTTAAACAATGGACACAGGGAAAACCGTTGGGGGTAATAAGATATGGAACGTTTGGATTACGGTTCGCCAGAAGGTAGTGCCACTGAAAAGCCCAGCCGTCGCGGCAGCAAGAAGCGCAAATGGCGGGAAATTGAAGCAATTAAAGAGCGGGCCAGACTGCGTAAGGAGCTGGAAGATCTCGACCCCTGCTTCGGTCTGGAAGAGGAACTGCTCGACTTCTAAGCCTCCAACGACAACGCCCCGCAATGCGGGGCGTTTTTCATTAGGCTGCATCCCGAGAAAGCTAAATCTCCCCCAGATCCGCCAGGTAAGCCCTCAGCTCATCGTAGTCACTGTCTTTCTCATTATTAAACAGCGGGTCCTTAATCAAGGTCTCGGACACTCTCTGCTCCACTTTCTGCCAGTCCTCATCCGTCAGCTCCTTTTCCAGTTTGGGCAGTACATGCTCCTCCTCCTGGGCCAGGTGGCGGCGCTGCATCGCGGCAAAGTCCTTGATATTGGCAATCAGGCGATCTCGGGGCACCACGGCATCATTGAGGATCATGTTGAGCGTGTCCATCAGCTGATCCGTCGCCTCACGCAGTATGGCGTGCTCCTCCTCCAGCCGGTGTATGGCTCCTTGGCTGCCACCATTCTTATCCAGATAGTAGTGGTAAAGAATATCCTCCATCGGGTGGTGGCTGTGGTCGGCGTAACGCTGCAGATAGTCGATCACATCCCGAAGGAAGTTGAGGTTAATCGCTTCCCCATCCTCCAGCCGGATCGCTTTTTTATCAAGCAAGTTCAATAGTTTACTTATGTGCTTATGATCGGTATGGATTCTTTCCAACAACATAAACTGTTCCGCCCTATTGCCTTTCCATCTTTAAGAGTAGTCCTTCGATAGCATGGCAAACGCAAGCCCGTGGGGCCATGATCCCCATCAAACACACCCAGTTTTCAACTCATTCTGCCAAGGGGGGCTGCCAGTCGATGGGGGTATCCCCCTGCTTGTCCAGGATGGCATTGACCCGAGAGAAATGGCGACAACCAAAAAATCCCCGGTAGGCGGAGAGCGGTGAGGGGTGAGCAGCACAGAGCACCGAGTGGCGGCTGCGATCGATCCCCTTCCCCTTCTTCTGCGCATGACTGCCCCAAAGCAGGAACACCAGCCCCTCCCGCCGGGCGTTGAGCTGGGCGATCACTTCATCAGTAAACCGCTCCCAGCCAAGCTTAGCGTGGGAGTGCGCAAGTCCGGCCGCCACCGTCAGCACCGTATTAAGCAGCAGCACCCCCTGGTCGGCCCAGCACCCCAGGTTGCCGTGATCCGGCACCTGGAAACCCGGGATATCCTCCGACAGCTCCTTGTAGATGTTTCTCAGGGAGGGGGGCACCTTGACGCCGGGTTGAACCGAGAAGCTGAGGCCATGGGCCTGGTCTGGTCCGTGGTAGGGGTCCTGCCCGAGGATCACCACCTTGACCCGATCAAACTCGGTGCGCCGGAACGCCTCGAACACCTGCTCCGAGGGTGGATAGATGGTCTCACCCTGCCGACGCCACCGCTGGATCTGTTCCATCATCTCAACAAAATAGGGGGCCTGCTTCTCCGCCCCCAGTACCGACTGCCACTGCATCGCTAGCGCCATACCGCCTCCCCATAAAGATAGGGCGCCAGCATAGCGAACCCCGGTTGCCGGGAAAAGCCTCTCCCCTTGCCGGAAGCGCGGCCAGTCCGTACCATCGCCTCAGTAGTCCAAGGAGACCCTATGCCCGCCTCAAGCTCAGCCCCAACGACCCGACCAGTGCGCTATGTCGGCGCCCATGTCAGCGCCAGCGGTGGTGTGGAAAACGCCCCCTTGAATGCCGCCAAGATCGGCGCCAACGCCTTCGCCCTCTTCACCAAGAACCAGCGCCGCTGGCAGGCCAAACCCCTGACCGGCGCCAACATCGAGAAGTTTCGGGTCAACTGCGAACAGCATGGCTTTACCCCGGCGCAGATCCTGCCCCACGACAGCTACCTGATTAACCTGGGCCACCCGGACGCCGAGGCGCTGCAGCGCTCCCGCGACGCCTTTCTCGACGAGATGCAGCGTTGCGAGCAGCTGGGGCTGACCCTGCTCAACTTCCACCCCGGTAGCCACCTGCGCCAGATCAGCGAAACCCAGTGCCTGGCCACCATCGCCGAGTCGATAAACCTCGCACTGGACCGGACTCAGGGTGTCACCGCGGTGATCGAAAACACCGCCGGCCAGGGCAGCAACCTGGGTCACCGCTTCGAGCAGTTGGCCGAGATCATCGACCGGGTGGAGGACAAGAGTCGGGTGGGCGTCTGCCTGGACACCTGCCACACCTTCGCCGCCGGCTACGATCTGCGAACCCACGACGCCTGCCAGCAGACCTTCAACAAGTTCGATCAGACAGTTGGCCTTGAGTACCTCAAGGGGATGCACCTCAACGGCTCCAAATCCCCCCTCGGAAGTCGGGTGGATCGCCACCACAGCTTGAACCAGGGGGAACTGGGCACCGAGGTGTTCGAGTTCCTGATGACCCACCCGGCTACGGTGGGCATTCCGCTGGTGCTGGAGACCATCGACGAGACCCTCTGGGCGGACGAGATCCAGTGGCTAAGGATGCTGCAAAGAAACCAGGCGGCCTGATTCAGCCTCTGCGAGGGCCAAAGCGGGTGGGCCGAGACTCGGCGGGTTCAGCGGCCAATGAATGCCTAAAGATCCTCGTCCCCGGGCTCCGGCTCGATGGGCAGCACCCCCTCCGGCAGCGGGCTCTCGGAGAGATCAACGATCTGAGAACGGTTCAGGGTGATCTTGTAACGGGCAAAGCGGGGGGGCTGCTGCGGCTCCCTCAGCATCAGGATCAGGTTGACCTGGTAGCGGCGCTCCACCGAATCGCTGCTGACCTTGCCCTCCGCCTCCTTATAGATCTTCGCCTTGCCCCGCTCCAGGTAACGGGCAAAGGGCGCCAAGCTGAAGTTCACCTGCTCCTGCAGACTGGAGTAGCCGGTGAGAAACGCCTTCTGGGCGATCCGCGCGCTCAGGCCATAGTGCAGGATCTCGGTGTCGATCCGGTTCTGACTGTTCCGTCGGCTTAAGATCTCGCTCACCCCTTTGGGCAGATCCGCGCTTTTAATAAAGTCGATCCAGATCAGCTGACGGCCTATCACCGCCTGACTGCTGGTATCCCTGAGGATACGGCTCCAGCGTGGACGCCCCTTCTGCAGCCGCCGCCACATCGCGTTGCGCATGTCATCCTTGAAGATCTCGCGAAAGGCGTAGATCACCGCCAGGGTCAGCACCAGCGCCAGGGTGAGCCCGCTCAACACCCCCTGCGCCTTGATCACCAGGGTAGACACGATCAGCATGATGATCCCCGTGGACACCCCCGTTGTGGCCTTTTTGAGCCCCACCCCCAGGGTTTTCAACTCCTCTTTGAGCACCACCCCCTGCTGGATCAATCGGCGCATCAGCAGCATCTTGTTGGAGATCCGATTGGGATCCGCCAGGGTCTGCTCCGAGTTGTAGTTTTTCTCTTCGCGATAGCGCCGTTCGGCGCGACACAGGCCCAGGAGCTGCTCAATGGCGTCACTGTGCTCGCTGCTGCGCGGGGCGTGAGAGAGCAATTTGAGCAACCGCTGCTCACAGAACCAGGACAGGTAGTTGTCCGCATTCTCGAAGTAATGTTTCCAGTTCGGATCGCTGGGCTCATTGCGACGGAACCTTTTCAGCAGCTGGGTGACGATCTCACACAGCTCGGAAAGTGCCTCGTAGAAGGGCTCAGGCTCTTTGATCTGCGCCACCTCGTTGCTGTCCGTCTCAATGGCGATGGCAAACTGGTAAGCAAACAGATTCAAGTAGAGTCGGAACTCCTCGACGGTGCGCTTGTTGAGGCTGACAAAACGCCCCTGCACCAGGGGAAGGTGCAGTCGGGTGGAGAAGTAGGAGCGACGTCCGGCGATGGCGCTGTGGGCATACTCCTGGGGATCCAGGCTCTGAGGGTTAACGCCCATCTCTTTGGGCAAGATGAAAAACAGATCCAGCCGGCGCTGATCCCCGCTTTTCATCTGGTGAACCAACTTAAAGGAGAGTGCCTCTTCCTGCTTAACAATGATCTTTGACACGTCACCTCTGCCCTGCTGTCTCTCGCCGATGATTGTAGCAGCTTGTGTTGTTTGACTATTCCACGTCCAGTCCGTGAAATAAAGCGGCAGGCTCAAGCCCCCGCTTCGAGTCCTGGAGGCCACCGGCGAAACGAACTGGGCGGACGAGATGCCGTGCAGGGGGTGGCTGCAAAGCGATCAGACGACATGGTTCAGTCTCCACTCGGCCAAAGCCGGTGGGCCGAAAGCCTCCAGTAAATCTCACTGCGCTGGCGACAGGTTTCGGCTCTTCACGAGCAGGGGGGAAGACGGGCCATCACCGCTCCAGCCGAACCGCGCATGGGAAAGGCCCCCACAGGCGTGGGGAAGACTTTTCCTC
Source organism: Ferrimonas gelatinilytica (assembly GCF_039544205.1). Taxonomy (NCBI): domain Bacteria; kingdom Pseudomonadati; phylum Pseudomonadota; class Gammaproteobacteria; order Alteromonadales; family Ferrimonadaceae; genus Ferrimonas; species Ferrimonas gelatinilytica. Next base: position 264,376 of record NZ_BAABLF010000008.1, read on the forward strand.
TTAAGCATACATATGAAGGTCCGGCTCCTACTTCACGTTTCAAAGAGCCGCCTGTCTAAAGCGTCCGCTTCAGATACCCCGCCAGCGCTTCGAAGCTCGCTTCCAGCTTTTCGCTCAGTACCGGCTTGTCGACCACCGCCGCCAGGGCCGGTGGCAGGGGCAGTTCAATCCCCAGGGCCGACTCGACGGCGTCCTGGAACTTGGCGGGGTGGGCGGTACCGAGGAATACGCCCACCTCCTCCCCGGAAAGCTGGCGGGTAAGCGCCTCGCTGGCCACCGCCGCGTGGGGCTCCGAGAGGTAGCCGCCCTGGTAAAGGGCCTTGAGGCGCACCACCGTCTCCGGCTCCGACACCCGCTCCGCCGCCAGCTCGGCCAACGCCCAGCCCTGGCGGGCGCAAAGCGCCTCGACTCGGGGCCAGTTGTTGGGGCTGGTCACATCCATGGCGTTGGAGAGGGTGGCGTGCACCGGCTCCGGCGCCCATACGCCGCTCTTCAGGTAGCGGGGCACGGTATCGTTGCTGTTGGTGGCGGCGACAAAGCGCTTGATAGGGGCCCCCATCGCCTTGGCCAGCAGCCCCGCGGTCAGGTTACCGAAGTTGCCGGAGGGCACCGCGAACACCGCCTGGTCCCGCTGCTCGGCGGGCAGTTGGGCCAGCGCCTCGAAGAAGTAACAGATCTGCGCCAGCAAGCGGGCGATGTTGATGGAGTTGGCGGAGGTGAGGCCGAACTGCGCCTTGAGCTTGGCATCGCTGAACGCGGTTTTAACCAGCGCCTGGCAGTCATCGAAGCTGCCCTTGACCGCCAGGGTGTGGATATTCCCCCCCAGGGTGCAGAACATCTTCTCCTGCAGCGGACTGATCCCCCCGTCCGGGTAGAGCACCACCACCTGGATATTGTCCAGCCCGGCAAAGGCGTCAGCCACCGCCGCACCGGTATCGCCGGAGGTGGCGGTGAGTATGGTCAGGGGACGGTCCTTGGCCAGGGTACTGAGACAGCGAGCCAGGAAGCGGGCGCCGAAATCCTTGAACGCCAAGGTGGGGCCGTGAAACAGCTCCAGGGCATACTGCCCCGGGGCGGCAGGTACCAGGGGCAGCGGAAAACCGAAGGCGTCCCGCACCAATGTCCGTACCCTGTCGTGCCCCAGCTCCTGGTCGAGCCAGGCCCCCAGCACGGTCTCCGCCCGGGTCAGGAAATCCGACTGCCAAAACGCCGCATCCAGGTTGAGGGTGGGGATCGCATCGGGAAAGAAAAGACCCTGTCCTTCCCCCAGTCCACGCTGCACCGCCTCGGTAAAATCCACCCGCTCCTGCGGCTGGCTCAGATTAAACAGCTCCATGGTCACAGCTCCCCTTGTGATAGTTGTGCGCCCTGCTCAGCCAGGCGGCAGATCCGCACCAGGCCCCTTTCATTCAGTAAGTAGTGTTGCCTGAGGTGCTCGGCGGCGGCCTCGGCCACCGACCGTTCGGTGGCCACCGCAAAGAGGGTGGGCCCGGAGCCGGAGATCCCCACCGCCGGGCAACCCAACGCCTGCAGCCGGGTTCGGGCCGCCTGGTAGCCGGGGATATGGGCGGCACGATAGGGCTCCGCCACCACATCCTTGAGCACCGCCAGCGCCTGCGCCTCATCCTGGCGGTGGCAGGCATCGACGAAGGTGGCCAGCTGCTGGCCAAAGCTCAATAGCGTCGCCCGCGGGTGCTCCGACGGCAGCAGCGCCCGCATCTTGGCGGTGGAGAGGGTGATCCCCGGATTGGCCACCACCCAGTACCAGTGGTCAAAGGTCGGCAGTGCCTGGGCCCGGTGCGGCAGCATCAGCTGCAGCCCACCCAGGTAGCTGGGGGCGACGTTATCGAAATGGACGGAGCCGGAGATCTCCCCCTCCAGCTCCCCCATCAGCTGCAGCAGCGGCTGCGACGACAGCGGCGCGCCGAAGTACTCGTTCACCGCCACCAGGGCGGCCACCACGGAGCTGGCACTGCTGCCGAGGCCAGAACCCACCGGCAGGTTCTTCTCCAGGGTGATCGCCAGATCCGGCTGGCCCAGTTCGAGTCGTGAAAGAAAGGTGTCGACGCAGCGCCAGACAATGTTCTCCTCGGCCACCGGCGGCAGCACGTCCGCAAAGGGCCCGCTGCACTGCAGGGTCAGCCCCGCACCGACGACCGGACCCGGCGCGATGGAGACTCGATCCCCCAGCTGGCTGCCATCGATGGGTGCCAGGGCAGCACCCAAAAGATCAAACCCCACGCTGACGTTGCCCATGGAAGCAGGGGCGTAGGCAGTTACCGCCCGGTTCTGTGCTTGTTGCGCCATCTCACGCCTCCTTGTGCCAAGATGCGGTGCGCAGGATGTCGCCGAACACCCCGGCGGCGGTCACGGCAGCACCGGCGCCGTAGCCGCGCAGGACGAAGGGCAGCGGCTGGTAGTAGCGGCTGTAGAAGGCCAGGGCGTTCTCCCCCCCTTTCACGTCGTACAGCGGATGTTCCCGCCCCACCGCTTCCACCCGCACCCGGCAGCGCCCCTTCGTATCGATGGCGCCCACGTAGCGCAGTACCTTGTCCTCGGCCCGGGCAACGGCGATCCGATCGGCGATCGCGGCATCCGCCCGGGGCAGCCGCTCGAGGAAGCTGGTGACGTCCCCGCTGGCATCGAAATCCGGCGGCAGCACGCTCTCCACCTCCACATCCGCCAGCTCCAGCTCCAGCCCCGCCTCCCGGGCCAGGATCAGCACCTTACGGGCCACATCCATGCCGGAGAGGTCGTCCCGGGGATCCGGCTCAGTAAAGCCCATCTCCCGGGCCTTGAGGGTGACCGCCGAGAGGCTGTGGCCCGCCTCCAGCTCGCCGAAGATGTAGGAGAGAGAGCCGGAGAGGATCCCGCTGAAGTGGTGCAGTTCATCCCCGGCCCGCAGCAACCCCTTGAGGTTGTCGATCACCGGCAGGCCAGCGCCCACGTTGGCCTCGTAGAGAAACTGGCGTCGATGCTGCTGCGCCGCACTGCGCAGCGCCCGGTACTGGGACAGGGGACCGGTGTTGGCTTTCTTGTTGGGGGTGGCGATGTGCCAGCCGGCCTTCAGGGCATCGAGGTAGCGATCCGACACGCTCTGCTCCGCGGTGCAGTCCACCAGCACCGGGTTCACCAGATGCTGATCCTGGGCGAGGGCCAGCAGGGTATCCATATCCAGATCCTGCCCCTGCTCGGTCAGATCATCCCGCCAACCATCCAGGGCCAGGCCGTGGGGGTCCAGCCGCATCTGCCGGGAGTTGGCCACGCCGCACAGGCGTACCGCGATGTTCTGCCGCGACAGGCTGGCCTGCTGACTCTGGATCTGCCGCACCAGCTCGGTACCCACATTGCCCACTCCCACCAGCACCACGTCGATGTAGTGGCGGGTATCGAAGAAGTTCTGGTGGCACAGGCGCAGCGCCCCCGGTGCCGAGTCCTGGCCAATCACCGCGGAGATCGCCCGCTCGCTGCTGCCCTGGGCGATGGCCGCCACCGAAGCGCCAGCCTGGGCGAGGGAGCGGAAGAAGCGGGCCGCCACCCCTTTCTTGCTGCGCATGCCGTCGCCAATCAGGGTGATGATGGTTTGCTCCGGGAGGATCCCGATCGGTTCCAGCAGCCCCTGTTGCAGCTCCAGTTCGAAGGCGTTCTCCAGCGCCAGTTTCGCGGCGGGCCCATCCTGGGCCGGCAAGCAGAAGGAGAGGGAGTACTCCGAGGAACTTTGGGTGATCAGCGCGATAGAGAGGCCCCTGACCGCCAGGGCATTGAACACCCGGCTGGCCATCCCCACCATCCCCTTCATTCCCGGGCCGCAGACGTTGATCAGCCATTGGTCATCCAGGTTGGAGACCGCCTTCACCAGGGACTTGGAGGGGGTGGTTCGGGCGTGAATCAGGGTGCCGGGTGCTTCGGGATTGAGGGTGTTGCGGATCCGGCAGGGGATCTGGTGTTGGGCGATGGGCGCGATGGTTTTCGGGTGCAGCACCTTAGCGCCGAAGTAGGAGAGCTCCATCGCCTCCTCGTAACTCAGGGTCGGCAGCAGTTCGGCATCGGGGATCAGGCGGGGATCCACGTTGTAGACCCCATCCACGTCGGTCCAGATCTCGCAGCAATCGGCGTGCAGGCAGGCGGCCAGGACCGCCGCGGAGTAGTCGGAGCCGTTGCGCCCCAGGGTCACCACTTCACCGGCGGCATTGCTGGCGGTGAACCCCGGCATCAGCCAGATCCTGTGGGTGCTAAGATCCAGCTCCGCCAGGCGGCTGCGGCTGGCCTCCACCGCCACCTCCGACTCCAGCACCGGCCCCTGGGCCAGCAGATACTGACGCGGGTCCAGCACCCCCGCCTCCAGAGAACGCTGGGCCAGCAGCGCCTCCAGCGCCGCCACCGAGAGGCGCTCGCCGGTGACCAGGATTTGCGCCATCACCTCATCGGGGCAGCGTCCCAGCAGGCCCACTCCCTCCACCAGGCGATGCAGCAGGGCACGCTCCTGCTCGAAGCGCTCCGCAAGCCGGGTTCGCCACTTGAGATCCAGCTGCGAGGCCAGCGCCGATTCCAGCTCCGCCAGGCGCTGCAGCAGGGACTCCAGCGGCGGGGTGTGACCGGACTTGGCCGCCAGCGCCACCGCCTCCAGGGCATTGGTGACACCTCCCGGCGCCGATACCACCAGCATCACCGGGAAGCGGGTTGCCTCCGCCTCCACCAGCGAGACCACATGCGCCAACTTGCCCGCGTCCGCCAGTGAGGACCCGCCAAACTTCATCACCTTCATCGCCCTTCCCTCCCATGTCCCATACGGTGTAACCGGTTTAAAACGCAACAAGCCCGCTCTTTGGGGAGCGGGCTTGTTGTTTTGGATATTCTTTCCCAGGGTGTCGTCAGCCCGCCCCCAACCTGCCCATGGCAGTGGTGGTAATGGTGATCATCCGGGTGAACTGTCGGGCAAGGCCCAAAAAACACAATGGCATGACGGCTTCCTGCCTGTTTCCTTAAGTTCAAAACTCGCCGCTGGTAAAGGGAATGTCAACGCATAAATCGGTTATGCGTTGATATGCAGTGGCTTTAACAGCACGGCGAGTTCCTAGCTCCTAGCTCCTAGCTCCTAGCTGTAATCTTTCAGGAGGTTGTTCACTCCCGTGCGAGTCGGAATACTGTTGGTCGACCAAAACTAACAGCCGACCCACAAAGGAGTGAACATGGCGCAGT